>NZ_RJVR01000034.1 GCF_003999195.1 Streptomyces soli | reverse complement strand
GTGGCCTTGCGATACGACGCCTCGTCAGCCAACTGGCCCTGAGTGTAACTCGGGCCGATGACCGAACCGTTGGTGGCGGAATTCTCCGCCTGCACCTCAACGTACGGCAGGCTCGCGCCGCTGCCGCCAGTGGCAGCAGTCGCCGCCCACGCCGGTTGGACAGCCAGAGCGAAGACGCCGACGGCAGCCAACATCGCGGTGCTGACTGCCCAGACGAGGGCTCGCCTCAGATCTCGGATGGAATGGAACACTTATTGCTCCTTTCGGCACGAAATGCCGGACTTGCGCCGTGGGCACCGCCAGAGGGGGAGGGACGGGGAAGAAGCGAGTACGCAAAAAATTGACGCAGTACAGCGCACAGCAAGACACCTCGCCGGCCCTGTGAACGGTGGTCGGCGAAGCGGCTCGAGGGCTGCCGTGGACGGGTGGGAGACGGGTGACGGCGCAAGGGGGACCGTAATCTCCTAGACATCGGTGCGCAATAACTAGACAGAACTTTGCAGAATCAAAATTTTTGCCTGCAAGCTCCAAACAAGATCCAATGCGTCACCGCGAGGCAGCATCCACAACCTTGCTTCCCATGGGGATGGGGACGCCACTTGTCACAAACCGTGAGCCCCGTAAGGCCCGGACAGGAGGAGTCTCCGCTCGATGTCCGCCGGTACACCGACGAGTTCAGCGCTATCCGGCGAGGAAGCCCAGGCCTTCGGGCCCGGGAAAAATCGCTCCTGAACCACGGCGACGCGCAGCGTCGCCGTTTCCCTGCGGGAGGCCGGAAACCACAGCTCCGGGCGGCGATTGCGGCTCCTTGCAGGGCCGGCACCATGTCAACTGCCGCCCTTACCGGGCCGGTTGTAAGTCGAGAGGGATAGGTTCGTCGCGTGGAGATCGTCGTGCAGGTGAAGTTGCTGCCGACCGCAGAGCAGGCGGGTCGCGCTGCGCTCAACCCTGCACGCCTGCAATAACGCGGCGAACTGGGTGTAGCAGGTTGCGTTTGCGCGTGGCGTGCCGCGCGAGTACGAGCTTCGGAAGCACACGTACGCCGAGGTCAGGGCCCCCTGCGGGAGTACCGCAAGGGCGAGTCGGACCTGGTCGGATTCCTGGGTATGGATCTGGGGATCGTGAACATCGCGACGACGTCGGACGGGGACATCCTCGCAGGCCGCTCCTTCAGAACCGGGTCAAGTTGACAACGAGGCGGTTGAACCGGCGCGCTCCTTGGGTCGCTCGATCACCAATGCGGGCCGCGAGCCGGGGCCCTGACACGAGGACGTTGCGCAACGGAGGAGGCACTGACCAGGCCCCACATTCGACCGCCGCAGACGGGCACGGGACGAGCTCCACCAGTCGGAGGCCAAGCGCGCGGTGAGTGCGTACCGATGATCAACGGTGGCCGTACCCCGTGTGCGTACGCCATGCCCGGCCGGCAAGATCGGCGTCTACGGCTGGGGTACTAGGCTGGCCGTCATGAGCGCACACTTTGACGTGGTGGTCCTGGGCGCCGGCCCAGGGGGATATGTCGCGGCGATCAGGGCCGCTCAGCTCGGCCTCAGCACGGCGATCGTCGAGGAGAAGTACTGGGGCGGGGTGTGCCTCAACGTGGGGTGCATCCCGTCGAAGGCGCTGCTGCGCAACGCGGAGCTGGCCCACATCTTCACCCAGGAGGCCAAGACCTTCGGCATCCGGGTGAACGGCGAGGTGAGCTTCGACTACGGCGAGGCATTCACCCGCAGCCGCAAGGTGGCGGACGGGCGCGTCAAGGGCGTCCACTACCTGATGAAGAAGAACAAGATCACCCAGTACACCGGCCACGGCACCTTCAGCGACGACCACACCCTCCAGGTCGCCCTCGGCGAAGGCGGCACGGAAACCGTCACCTTCGGCCACTGCATCATCGCCGCCGGCGCCACCACGAAGCTGCTGCCCGGCACCTCGCTCAGCGAGCGCGTGGTGACGTACGAGGAGCAGATCCTGTCCGACACGCTCCCGGAGAGCATCATCATCGCGGGCGCGGGCGCCATCGGCGTCGAGTTCGCCTACGTACTGCACAACTACGGCGTCCACGTCACCCTCGTCGAATTCCTCGACCGCATCGTCCCGCTGGAGGACGAGGAGGTCTCCGCGGAGCTGACCCGCCGTTACAAGCGGCTCGGCGTCGATGTGCTGACCTCCACCCGGGTCGAGGCGATCAACGACTCGGGCGATTCGGTCAAGGTCATGGTGACCATGGGTGGCCAGCGGCAGACGCTGCAGGCCGGCAAAGTGCTGCAGGCGATCGGCTTCCAGCCGCGCGTGCAGGGCTACGGTCTGGAGAACACCGGTGTGAAGCTCACCGACCGAGGGGCGATCGACATCGATGGGCGCTGCCGCACGAGCGTCCCGCACATCTACGCCATCGGCGATGTGACGGCGAAGCTGATGCTCGCCCACGCGGCCGAGTCGATGGGCATCGTGGCGGCCGAGACGATCGCCGACGCGGAGACCATGGAGCTCGACTACGTCATGATCCCGCGGGCGACCTACTGCCAGCCGCAGATCGCCAGCTTCGGCTGGACCGAGGCGCAGGCCCGCGAGAAGGGCTTCGACGTCCGGGTGGCGAAGTTCCCGTTCACCGCCAACGGTAAGTCGCACGGTCTGGGCGATACCGCGGGCTTTGTCAAGATCCTCAGCGACGCCCGGTACGGCGAGCTCCTCGGCGCCCACCTGATCGGCCCCGAGGTCACCGAGCTCCTCCCGGAGCTGACCCTTGCCCAGCAGTGGGACCTGAGCGTCCACGAGGTCGCGCGCAATGTGCACGGCCACCCGACGCTCGGCGAGGCGGTCAAGGAGGCCATCCACGGGCTGGCCGGTCACATGATCAACATGTGACCCGGGACAATCGTCACCATGACCGACGGTATGCACGACGCCGAGAGCCGCCTGGCCAGGATCGAGCGGATGCTGGAGAACGGCGGGCGCGATGTGGCACCCGCGTGGCGCCGGGCGACGCGCGGTGAGTCGCGCTGGGCGGTGACCGCCGTGATCCTGGTGGCGGTCGCCCTCCAGTTGATGCTGCCGCACCGGCTCACCCTCCAGCCGTACTGGGCGCTGCCGGTCCTGGAGCTGGTGCTGCTGGCCGGCCTGATCGCCGCCAATCCCCGGCGGGTCGAGCCCCGGTCCCGGTGGCTGCGGTGGCTGGGCCTGGCTCTGATCGGCGTGATCAGCCTGGCCAACGGCTGGGCGGCGGTCCGGCTGGTGGTGGGCCTGGTCAACGGCACCGAGGGGACGGACGCCGGGCCTCTGCTGCTGACCGGCGGCGGCATCTGGCTGACGAACGTCATCGTGTTCGCCCTGTGGTACTGGGAGTGGGACCGCGGCGGACCGATGGCACGGGCCCGCGGTCACCACCAGTTCCCCGACTTCCTCTTCGTACAGATGCAGAGCCCGGAGACCGCGCCGCCGGACTGGGAGCCGGCGTTCCTGGATTACCTGTACCTGTCGTTCACCAACTCCACCGCCTTCAGCCCGACCGACGTGATGCCGCTGTCGCGCTGGGCCAAGATGCTGATGATGCTGCAGTCCTCGGTCTCCCTGGTGACCGTGGTCCTGGTGGTCGCCCGGGCCGTCAACATCCTGAATTGACTTCCTCCCGCGCCTAACGGCGGGGGTTTCCAGCGGTCGCCCGCTGGGCTTCCTGCTTCACCGACGACTGCCCCGTCCGGGAGGACTCCCGTTGAGGTCTTACACCGTCTCCACAGGCCGAGACGGCCAGCCCGGCCGCCTTGATGTTGCGCGCCGCGTTCACGTCGCGGTCATGGGTGATGCCGCAGTCGCACGTCCACTCACGGACGTTCAGCGGCAGCTTCTCGCGGATCGTCCCGCACGCCCCGCA
>NZ_RJVR01000315.1 GCF_003999195.1 Streptomyces soli | reverse complement strand
CGCCACCACAGAAACCGACTGAACCACCACGACCACAGGCCACGTGGGTCACGATTCATCCGGCCAAAGTGGGTCCAAGTTCAGGCGCCCCCGACACTGCCGAACCAGTGCTCGAAAGTGGCTGCAGACGACCGCGTATATGCCTGGGTGCCTGGGCTGTTCGATCCCGTCATCACGCCCGTCCGCCGTGGTGGAGACACGGGACGTGCTCGCGCGAAGGCCAAATACAAGGAGAGGGCGCGCGGGGGCCTCGCGGTGACCGTCATCGAGTGCTGACGGGGCCGGCCGGGGCGCAAACCGGTTGCTGTGATCGTCAGGCGGTCATGAGAATGGCGCCATGCCTACGTTCACCGCTCCCGACAGGACTGAACTCGCCTATCACGTCGTGGGGGACGGCGAGCCGCTGCTCTGCCTGCCGGGCGGGCCGATGCGTGCCTCCGCCTACCTTGGGGATCTCGGTGGGCTGGCGGGGCAGCGCAGGCTGGTGATGCTGGACCTGCGCGGGACCGGTGAGTCGGGCGTTCCCGCGGACCCGGCGACGTACCGCTGTGACCGGCAGGTCGGCGATGTCGAGGCATTCCGTGATCATCTCGAGTTGGATCGGGTCGACCTGCTGGCGCACTCGGCGGCGGGCGATCTCGCCATTTTGTACGCGGCCCGGTATCCGGAACGCGTCCGCAGCCTGACTCTGATCACGGCCAGGGCTCGGGCCCTTGGGGTCGACTTCACCGAGGAGCACCGCAGGGAGGCGGCTACCCTGCGCGCGGGCGAGCCGTGGTTCGCAGGCGCGCACGAGGCCTATGAAGCGGTCTGGGCCGGGTTCGCGACGGATGCCGAGTGGGACGCCATCGCGCCCTTTTTCTATGGCCGTTGGGACGCGGCCGCGCAGGCACACGCCGCGTCGGAGGTCGAGCAGAGCAATTTCGAGGCCGCGGACGTCTACGCGTCGTCCGGCGCCTTCGATCCCGCCCCGGCCCGCGCCGCGATTGCCACCGCACTGGACGCACGGGTCCTGATCGTCGCGGGCGAAAAGGACAGCGGCCCGCTCCCCCGCGTCGCCGCCCGCATCGCGGAGCTGTTCCCCAAGGCCGAACTGACCGTGCAGCCGGACGCGGGCCACTTCCCGTGGCTCGACGACCCCGGCCGCTTCAGCCAGACCGTCGCGGCGTTCCTCGCGGAAGGGGGTGCCGGGCAGGCGGCGCGGTGACCGGGCCGCCGTGGCGTTAGGGCTTGCGGCCGACGCCGCAGACCGCGGTCGACTCCGAGGGGCTGCTGTCACCGTCGACGGGTTCCGGGCGCCACCTCGACGTCATGACGACGCCCGGCTCGACCAGCTCCAGTCCGTCGAAGAAGGTGGCGATCCGCTCGGGGCTGCGAACGTGGTACGAGCTGGCGGAACTCTCGTTGTAGACCCGAATCGCCTCGTTCTGCGCGGCGTTGGTGTCGGTGCCGTCGCTGAGCGCCAGGTAGCTGCCGGAGGGGAGGGCTTCGAGCAACCGGTTCACGATCGACTGCGGGTTTTCGGAGTCGGGGAGCTGACCCATGATCCCCAGCATCGTGAGCGCGATGGGTTGGGTGAAGTCGAGGGTGGCGGCCGCGCCCTCCAGGATCCTGTCGGTGTCGCGTACGTCGGCGTCGAGGTAGTCGCAGGCGCCTTCGGGGCTGCTGGTCAGCAGGGCACGGGCGTGCACCAGCACCAGGGGGTCGTTGTCGACGTAGACGATCCGGGACGACGAGGCGACGCGTTGCGCCACTTCGTGGGTGTTGTCGACGGTCGGGAGGCCGGTGCCGATGTCCAGGAACTGACGGACGCCCGCCTCGCCGGCCAGGAAGCGGACGGCGCGGGAGAGGAATCGCCGCTGCTCGCGGGCGATGAGGGCTATGTTGGGAAACATCTGAAGGATCACGTCGCCGACCTGCTGGTCCGCGATGTAGTTGTCCTTGCCGCCCAGCAGGTAGTTCCATACCCGGGCCGAGTGCGGTCTGTCCGCCTGGAGCCTGTCGGCCAGCGTGTCCTCAGGAGTGCTGTTCATACGGCAAGGGTCACACGAACTTGCTTTCGCTGTCCGGAGGTTCGCATCAGCCGTCCGCGCCGGTGCGCTCGCCCCCACGACAACACCAGGCGGAGATCCTCAAGGGCGCGAATCTGATGTCCGTTTCCCGCCAGCATCCGGGGCGCGGGTGGCGCACAGTGGATGGGTGATGAGTGAGGACAGCAGGTACGAGGCGGTGTGCAGCCGGGACGCGCGGTTCGACGGGGTCTTCTTCTTCGCCGTGGCCACGACGGGCATCTACTGCCGCCCGAGCTGCCCCGCGGTCACGCCCAGGCGTGGAAACGTACGGTTCTTCGCGACGGCGGCCGCGGCCCAGGGCGCCGGGTTCCGGGCCTGCCGGCGCTGCCGCCCTGACGCGGTGCCCGGGTCGGCCGAGTGGAACGCGCGCGCGGATGCCGTCGGGCGCGCGATGCGGCTGATCGGCGACGGCGTCGTGGACCGGGAGGGCGTGGCGGGCCTGGCGGCACGGCTGGGATACAGCGCGCGGCAGGTGCAGCGGCAGCTCAACGCAGAGCTGGGGGCCGGGCCCATCGCACTGGCCCGGGCGCAGCGGGGGCACACCGCGCGGATACTGCTGCAGACCACGCAGATGCAGGCCGCCGAGGTCGCCTTCGCGGCCGGGTTCGCCAGCGTGCGGCAGTTCAATGACACGCTCCGCGAGATCTACGCCCTCACGCCCAGCGAACTGCGCGCCGCGCGCCCTGGCCGCCAGTCCCGCTTCGGCTCGGTCGCCTCACCAGGCGCGTCCGGCGGGGTCCCGCTGCGCCTCGCCTACCGGGGCGCGTACGACACCGAGCAGGTCTTCGACCACCTGGCGCACCGCGCCGTCACCGGCATCGAGGAGCTCACCGGCGAGCGCGGTGCCCGCACCTACCGGCGCACCCTGCGGCTGCCGCACGGCCACGGCGTCGCCGAGGTCAGCGAGGCCACCGGCGCGGGCGGCTGGCTGGAGTGCCGGCTGCACCTGAGTGAGCTGCGCGACCTGACCACCGCGACCCAGCGCATCCGCCGGCTCTTCGACCTGGACGCCGACCCCTACGCCGTCGCCGACCGCCTCTGCGCCGACCCCCTCATGCGCGCCCTGGTGGAGCGGCGGCCCGGCCTGCGCGCCCCCGGCGCCGCCGACCCGCATGAGCTGGCCGTACGCGCGGTCCTGGGCCAGCAGGGGTCCGTCGCGGCCGGGCAGCGACTCGGCGGTGCCCTGGTGGCGGTGTACGGAGAGCCGCTGCCGGCGCCGAGCGGCGGGCTCACCCACCACTTCCCCGGGGCCGCTGACCTGGCCGACGCGTCGCTGAGCGAGATCGGCATGCCGGACTCCCGCCGCGCCACCCTGCGCACCCTGGCCACGGCGCTGGCCGACGGTATGGTCCGCCTCGACCCCGGCGCCGACCGCGACGCCACGGAGAAGGATCTGCAGCGTCTGCGCGGCATAGGCCCCTGGACGGCCGGCTACATCCGCATGCGCGCCCTGGGCGACCCCGACGTCCTGCTGGAGTGCGACGCCGTCCGGGCGGCCGCCTGCCGCATGGGCATCTTGCTCCAGGACGCCGAGGCCTGGCGCCCCTGGCGCAGCTACGCGATGCACCATCTGTGGAACGGAGGTGACCGGTGACCGCTCCCATCCCCCGCCCACGCCTGCGGGTCGCGCCCGGCGCGGTCCACGTGCCCGGCTGGCTGACCCTCGGCCGGCAGCAGGAGCCGGTGGCCACGTGCCGTGCCTGGGCCACGGGCCCGGTGCCGATCCGGCACACCCGGCTGCCGCGCGGTGGCGTGATGTCCGTACACACCGTGTGTCTGCTGGCACTGCCACGAGTGGGGTACAGAGTGCCCATCGTAGGACATGAAGAAACCCCCTCCGCCCGAAGGCGAAGGGGGCCCGGACAGGATCCGCGGGGAGGCCGACCTCACCGGTCCGCCGGGGTCCCGCCGTCGTCCGCGGACCGCAGAGAGTTGGAAGCGGCACGCGGGTCCTGCGCCGCTCCGACTACCCGGTGCCTGTCAGAGTCCAGCAGCCGGAGCGGCGTCTCAGAGGGCGCGCCTGCCGCCTTCGCAGAGAGGGTTCGAGGGCGCAGGGTCGACGCGCCAGAAGCTTTCGGTCGCGAGCTTGAACTGACGATGCGCGGTGTTGGCGCCCGTGTGCTTCATCGCCCACAGCTCCACGGCGAGCCGGTCATCGTCGACAGCGGGCGACATCTCCGCACACGCGATGCACTGCACCTGGAATATCCCTGACGGCGCGCCGTCCGCGGCCTCCACGCTGAGCGTCCACTCAGCAGCCTTGATGATCGCGCTGGGGTTCACAGGCAGGCCCCGCTGTTCCAGCCTCCGACTTCCCGATACACACCGCGTCGTCGGCCATCCTCAGCGACCGCGACAGACAGGGCTTCGCCTGTCGTGATCTCCTCCACGTTCTCGGGCAGGGCCTCCCACTCCTTACCGCCCTTGAGAGGGCGCATGAGGATGTACGGGCCGACCTGGCCCATTACACGCCCGACGCGACCCGTCTCGATGTCCTTCGCAAGCGTGTGGGGTTCCGCGGCTCTTTCCATCCGTGACTCCCCGCCGTCGGAATGCTGCTCTGTAGAATCCACCTGTCGACGCCTCTCGCACGCGTTGGCCACCCCCGGGGCCGCTAGCACGGTCGCCGGGATTTTCAGGTCCAATCTACCCCTAGTAGACCGCAGTAGTCTGCCGTCTGCCACCAATCGCGCAGTAGACCGCAGCTACCTATTGTCGACTACGTGGAGGATCTTGACGAGACGCGGGCCAAGTGGCGCCAGGTGTACGAAGTAATCGAGCGGCGTATTGAGACTGGCGAGTACCCGCCCGGCAGCCGCATTCCGTCAGTGGTCGAGCTGCAGAGCGAGTACGGCATTGCGCTTGCGACGGTGCAGAAAGCCGTGCGGGCGCTGAAAGAGGCTGGTCTCATCCGGACGGAGCAGGGGATCGGCAGCTTCGTCGCCGGTCGGAAGAGCAAGTGACGCCAGAGCGCAAAAAGGCCCCGTCTCCATGTCGGAGACGGGGCCGTCGTGTGCGTCAGACGTGCCTACCTGTGTCGATCGCGCCGGCCGTCGCGGTTTCGCGTACTGCGACGCGCTGATCCACGCGCCCCCGAGGACGAGTGGACGCCGTTCCTGGACGCCACAAAGGCACTGCACCCAACAGGCCGCAGCCCGCGCGCCAAGGTGCTCCGCGAGTTCATCCGCTGGTATCTCCGTCGCCCCGGGGAAGCTCCGAGGCGCCCGCCGGCCGGTCCGTGGTCCGCCGCTTAGAAGTGAAGTTCCCCCGCTGAACTGGACAGCCTGATACTGGGACGGTTGAGTCC
>NZ_RJVR01000320.1 GCF_003999195.1 Streptomyces soli | reverse complement strand
GAAGCAGTCCAGGTTGAGTGGCAAGAGCAGCATGAGCAAGCGGTACACGGCCGAGTTCAAGCGCGACGCGATCGCTCTCGTCCGTTCGTCGCCGCATCGGAACGTCACCGAGATCGCCCGGGAGCTGGGGGTCAGCCCCGAAGGACTTCGCGGCTGGGTCAAGCAGGCGAAAATCGACCGGGGCGAGGGGCCCTCGGGCGCGCTGACCAGCGATGAGCGCGACGAGCTTCGGCGCCTGCGCCGCGAGCTGGCCGAGGTCAAGAAGGCGAACGAGATCTTGGTAAAAGCCGCGGCCTTCTTCGCGAAGGAGATCGTGAAGTAGGCGATGCGTGCCTCTTCATCGATGCGGAGAAGGCCACCGAGGACAACCCCGATGGCTACAGCGTCGCGCGGCTGTGCCGCGTGCTGGGCATCAACCGCTCCACCTACTACGCGTGGCTCGCGTCGCGGCCCGACGCCGTCGAACGGCGGTGCGCCGAGGACGAGTTGGCCGGACAGATCCGCGCCATCCACGTGACGTCCCGAGGCGCCTACGGGGCCCCCGCGTGCACGCCGAGCTCCGCCGAAAGGGCTACGCGATCAACCGGAAGAAGGTCGAGCGGATCATGCGGGAACGCGACATCCGCGGTATCACCCGCCGCAAGCGCCGGCATCTGACGAAGCAGGACACCAAGGCCGCCCCGGCCCCGGACCTGGTCGGCCGCGACTTCACCGCCGACACGCCCGGCACGAAACTCGTCGGGGACATCACGTATCTGCCGACCATCGAGGGCTGGTGGTATCTCGCGACCGTCATCGACCTGGCGACCCGGGAGGTGATCGGGTACGCGATGGCCGACCACCACCGTGCCGAACTGGTCACCGACGCGCTGCGCATGGCCGCCGGCCGCGGCGACCTGCAGCGCGGCTGCATCATGCACACCGACCGCGGCAGCGAGTACACCAGTGGTGAATTCCGCCGCGAGATAAGCAAGTTGAACCTGAGGCAGAGCATGGGACGAACCGGCATATGTTATGATAAACACTTGTCATCACACTGCACCTCTTCTCCTATCGGGTTCACTTTGAGGGTGTTGTGGCCGGTCGGCGGCGGTCGAGGCGGATGCCTTGCTGGACGCGGGGCGGGTTGGGGCCCGGCGGCGGGTAGAGGCAGGCGTTCTTGTCGTTGTACTTCTCGCCCTCGATCAGTCCGGCCCGGTGCCACTTCCAGACGGTCGGGACGCTGACATCGAGGAGTACGGCGAGTTCGGGGGCGGTCAGCAGGCCGCGGTCGCGCAGGCGGTCGTGGCGGTTGCGGAGTTGGTAGTTCTCACGGATGTCGCGGACCAGAAGGCGGTGGAAGGAGCATCCCTTGCCGCTGGTCAGGCCGCGCTGGTTGAGGATGTCGGCGATCTCGGCGTCGGTGTGGTGCTCGAGGAGTTCGTCGATCGCGGCCACGACCGGACGCGGGGTCTGCCACAGCTTGCCGCCGCCCAGCGGCAACGGAAGGTGGAGGGTGTGGGTCTGGCCGGCGCTGAACCGGACGTGGACAGTGATGTCGTCGTCCTTGATCAGGGTGACGTCCTTGATCAGCAGGCGGGCGATGCGCTTGCGCTCGCGCATCGGGGTGGCCGGATCGTGCCACAGAGCCTTCACGTCACCGGCGAGGCGGGCGAGTTGTTCGCGGGTTGCCTGCTGACGCGGGGCGGCCAGGGTGCGGGCGCGTTCGACGTCGGTCCGGGCGATGGCCACCTCGCGCAGGGTCGCGTTCCAGTCGGCCTCTAGCGAGTCGGCGACCAGGCGGTTGTCCGGGTCGACCGCGAGATAGCGTCGTTTGGCCAGGTCGGCCCGGTACTGGGCGCGCTGGAGATGCGTCGTGCGCATCCGGTCGGCCTCGGTGGCGCGTGCGGTGATCTCATCGCTGACCGTCAGGGCCGTCTCCACCGCGAGCGGGGTGAGCATCTGCAGCAGGAGTTCGGCCACGGCCGCCTCGATGCTGGGTCCGGGAATGCGCTGGCAGACCTGTCCGCCGTCCTGAATCGCGTGGGTCATGCACCGGTAGTCGCTGACCTCGTGGTCGTGGCGGAGGTGGTAGGCGATGGTCATCCGCCGCCCGCAGCGGCCGCAGACCGCCATGCCCTGCAGGAGCGCGGTGCCCTCGCGCGGCGGGCCCGCCCGCCGGTCGTCCCCGCGGGTCGCGGCCTGCGCCTGGAGCTGGGCGAGGTTGTTCTCCCACTGTTCGAAGGAGAGGTAGCCCGCGTGATGATCGGGGATCAGGGTGTCCCACTGCTCTCGCGGCAGCAGCTGGATGCGGACCTTGCCGTGGACGTCGTGGCGGACCTTGCGGCGTCCGTAGCAGAACGCCCCGGCATAGAGCGGGTTGTGCAGGACGTTCAGGACCTGCCAGTGCTTCAGCGGACCCCAGACCAGGTCGCCCTTGCGCGGGCCGGTGCGGATCCGGGAGGGGAAAGTCAGCTGATCGGCGGCGAAGGATTTGACGACCTGACGGGCCGAGCCGGTGGCCGCGAACAGGCTCAGCACCCGCTCGATCACCTCGCGCACGGCGGCGTCGGGGTCCTTGACGATACGGTCGGCATAGTCGTGGACATAGCCGACCGGCAGGCCCTGCTTGAGTTCGCCGCGGCGGGCCTTGGCCAGCTGCCCACCCCGCAACCGGGCTTTGAGCAGGTGCAGTTCGGCCTCGGACATGGTGCCCTTCATGCCCAGCACGAGACGGTCGTTGAAGGTGAGGGGATCGTACAGACCGTCCTCGTCCAAGATCAGCGTCCCGGTCAGCGCGCAGATCTCCAGCAGCCGGTGCCAGTCGGTGTTGTTCCGCGCGAGGCGGGACACCTCCAGGCCCAGCACGATCCCGGCGCGTCCCATGGTCACCTCGGCGACCAGGTGCTGGAAGCCGTCCCGGCCGCTGATCGAGGCCCCCGAGCGGCCCTGATCGCTGTCGATCACCGTGATCTGGTCGTCCTCCCAGCCCAGGGCGACGGCCCGGCCGCGCAGGGCGTACTGCCGCTGCGTGGACTCGGTGTTGTTCACGACCTGCTTCAGCGAACTCTGCCGGACATACAGATAAGCGCCCCGCCGAAGATGATCAGCACTCACCTTGCCCGTCGATTCCGTCGCCATCACCCGCTCCTCCCATCCTGTGTCTCAGCCGTCACGACAGCCACCGCCTGCGGCGGCCAGCACCATCTGCGCGAGTACCTGCACCAACTCCCCGGCCTCCGGGCCCCGGTCCACCGTCGGCGGGATGGTCCGGTGAGCAGGAAGCGCCGCCGCCGGGACCAGGGCCACCGCGAGAAGCCAGGCAGCCATTCCCGAGCGGGCCAGCACCGCCCAGCCATGCCGCGAGCTACCGTCCGGACCGCCGAGCACCGCGGCCCGCAGATCCTCATACCGCCGAGCCAGCTCCACGGCTCCCGCCGGCTCACCCACCGGTTCAGAGGCAATGAGGTTCCTCCTGAGACCGCGACTCGCGGCGCCTGACCAGCGCTTTCTCCACCGAACGTGGATGCACCGTGAGCCCGAAGCGCTCGAGTGCGGCTTCCGCCAACTGCCGTGAGCGGAGCGAGGAGTCGGCCTCGAGCAGCCCCTCGATGAACTCCATCACCTCGTCGGTGAGCTTGCGCGGCCCCTTCGGCCCCGGCTTGCCCGGCACCAGTGCCGCCGGCCCGCCCGCATCCAGCGCGGCAGCGATCACATAGAAACTCTGGCGACAGAACCCGAACTGAGCCGCCGCCTGCGTCACCGGCACCTTGTCGACCCGCACCCGGCGCACCATCTCGTACTTGACCTGCACCAAGTCGTACGGATCGAGGAACACCGAGCGGGCGAATACCTCGTCCACGACCGCCTGCGGACGCGGGTTCAACGTCCGAGAAGCCGCCAATGCGGTCATCTTGCCCCGCTCCAGGCCCTTCGCCGCCATGTCGCCTCCCCTTCGGATTTAATGTCTCAAGAATCCGGCCGTGAGTCGTTACCCCCAAGGGCGCATCCCAGCCCAGAAGAAGCACAAGGAGCAGGTCACAGCGGCGGACGTACCTCCGCACGCCCCCACCGGTGAGCACGCGCGCCCGCCGCAGCGGCCCGATTCCCACGACGGTCACGGCGTCATCTCCCCAACACCGCTGAGCCCTTGATCACGGAAACGTTCCACCAGATCCGCGAGCGCGCACAGATCCTCGGCCCGGAACGGACACCGGCCCGCAGCCGTTACCACGAACACATCGACCGGCGCGACATCCGTCCACTCCACCGGAAACGAGCAGCGACGACCCGCCGAATCCAGCACCAGGACGACATCCCCGCGCCACGAGTTCATCCGCTCGAGGAACTCGAAGACCTCCCCGCTCCGCGGATGGAACGGATGAATCAACCGCACAGATCCATCGTCACCACGGCGAACGAGCGCATTCGACGGCTCACGACAACGCCGCGGCCGAGAGCTTCTTTGGATTGCTCAAAGCGGAGATCGGTACCACCATGTGGGAGAGCCGCGAGGCGGCCCGAGCCGACGTCTTCCGCTTCATCGAGGTCGAGTACAACCGCACCAGGCTCCGCAAGCACCCCGAGTTCGGGTACCTCACCCCACTCGAAACCCGAGCCAGGCTACGACACGACTTCACCCCCGCAGCGTAAGCACCCGCTGTCCAAGATCGGGGGGGAACTTCAAAGTGACAGAACAGCCCCTGACGTGGATCCGAACGTCAGGGGCCGTTATGCGTCGCTGCTAGAGCAGCGCCTGACGGAGCGCGTCCTCCGTCGCGTCCTCCTCCGGGTCGACCTGATCGCCCACACTGAACGTGAGCCGCGACTCGTCAAGGGCGCCAGTGTCTCCGTTTCCGCCCACCACGAGGCGTACCGTCACACCCGCGGAGAGCAGTAGCCCGCGGCGTACTAGGTCGTCATCGTTGGCGAGCCAGGCCTCCGCGAACGTGCGGCTCCCGTAGATGCGTTCCGTGCTCGACGGGATCACCTCCGCCTCTTCCAGCGTGGCGAGCCGTGCCTCCAGTGCCTGCGCACGGTCGCGCCACTCCTGCTGTCCAGCTTTGGACTTGAAGAGGTCGCGGTCCTTCATGTGCTCCTTCAGCTCAGCCTGGACCGCCTCCATCTCCGCTGTCGGGTCGTACCCGCCGTGAGTGACGTCGGTGTACTCGCGGAAGAAGCCCAGCGTCTCCATGTACTTCCGGCCGGCGTACTCCTCCACCCAATCGGCGCGTACGGAAGGCTTGTGCGGGCATTGGCCTCCGCGGGCCCGCCCAGTGCATTCGTACCGGGGCTTAGCTGTCGGCCGGCTCTTTGGCGGAGGCTTCCGGTACATGCGTCCCTCGCAGTGTCCGCAGTGCAAGACACCTAGCAGCATGGCCTTCGTGTCCTTGCGGGTGAGCCCTGCAGTGCTGCTGGTCCGCTCGGATAGCTGCGCCTGTATGGCGTCGTACGTCTCCCTCTCCAAAATAGGGGGACCTACCTGACGCGGGGCGCCCGTGGCCAGGTCGCGCAAGGGGTTGCCCTTGTGCATCAGTTGCCCGAGGACGGCGGGGGACGTCAGGATGTGCCGAACCGTCGTGTCCATCCAAATGGACCCCGCCTCTTCACGCTGCGCCCGACGTCGCACGTGGTCCCGGGGAGCCGGCGTCTTCTCGTTCTCCGTGAGCTTGCGCGCGATCTCAGCAATTGAAGCGCCCTCCAGGACACGACGCGCCATCCACTGAACCGTGACAGACGCCTCCGGGTCCGCCTCCAGGACGTAACCCGGTCCCTTTGGGTTCTTAGCGAGCTGGTAGCCGTACGGGGGCTGACCTCCAGGCCACCGGGTCATGGAGCGCATGGCTGCACGTGCTCCAGTGACGCGCTCCTGGATCGCTTGCGCCTCCATCTGTGCTGCGAAGGCCAGGAGGAGCATGATCAGCTCTCCGAAGGGACTCCCCATGTCCAGCTCGAATACGCCGCCGGCTGGCCCTTCGGCGAACACGAGCCGCTTCTTGTGTGCCTTCGCCCACTTGGCCAGCTCGGCCATGTCCCCCATCGACCGAACAGCGCGGTCCAGGCGCCACCAAATGATGGCGTCGAACTCTGAGGGTCGCTGCAGCCAATCGCCTAGCTGCGGGCGGTCGAAGGGGCTTACCTTCGAGGCGCTCACGTTGAGGTCTTCAGCCCAACCTATGATGACCAGCCCCAAAGCCTCAGCCGCGGTCTCATCGGCTTCCCGTTGTCGACCTGGCGACGTCGTGTGGTCGTGGTTGGCAGAGAGCCTGATGGCAGCAAGGGCTCGCGTACCCATAGCAGTTGGCATTTCCGTATGCTACTCGATTAAGTGCCCGGCTGGCACTGGCAGCCGTACGCATCGGCGGACGACGTGAACGGCCGGCGCGTCGCCGAATTCCCGGACTGGCTGGCCGATCTGGGCCGCCGGGCGCTGGTGGAGGCGTACGAGGACGAGACGGCCGGGGACGGCTACGCGCCCGACACGGCGCTGATCAACTTCTACGACAGCCAGGCCAAGCTCGGCATGCACCAGGACAAGGACGAACGCTCCAGCGCCCCCGTGGTGTCCCTCACCATCGGTGACAGCTGCGTCTTCCGCTTCGGCAACACCGAAACCCGCACCAAGCCCTACACCGACCTCGAACTCGCCTCGGGCGACCTCTTCGTCTTCGGCGGCCCCTCGCGCTACGCCTACCACGCAGTCCCGAAGATCCACCCCGGCACCGGCGACCCCGCCACCGGTCTGGCCTCCGGCCGCCTCAACATCACCATGCGCGTCACCGGCCTGAACGACGGACAGGCGCGCCCGTGACCACGGGCGCGCCTGTCAGCGGGGTTGTTACGCGGCGGCGGACCTGCGGGGTGCGGAACGCTCCGGCTTGCCGCCACCCGCACGGCGGGCCTGCGAGGAGCGGCTGCGGCGGCCACGGGAGGAGGCGGCGCTGCGCTGCGGGCGCTCCGGGGCAGGGGTGCTGATGGTGACCGGGATGCCGGACGGGGCTTGCGCACCGGTGATCCGGGTCAGCTCGGCCTCGCCGGAGCGGACCTCGGTGGTACGCGGGGTGATGCCGGCGGAAGCCATCAGACGGGCCATGTCACGGCGCTGGTTGGGCATCACCAGGGTGACGACCATGCCGGACTCCCCCGCGCGGGCGGTGCGGCCGCCACGGTGCAGGTAGTCCTTGTGGTCGGTCGGCGGGTCGACGTTGACGACCAGGTCGAGGTTGTCGACGTGGATGCCGCGGGCGGCGACATTGGTGGCCACCAGCACGTTGACGTGCCCGTCCTTGAACTGGGCGAGGGTGCGGGTGCGCTGCGGCTGGGACTTGCCGCCGTGCAGCGCCGCCGCCCGCACGCCACTGGCCAGCAGGTCCTTGGTGAGCCGGTCGACGGCGTGCTTGGTGTCCAGGAACAGCAGCACCCGGCCGTCGCGGGCCGCGATCTCGGTGGTCGTGGCGTGCTTGTCCGCGCTGTGGACGTGCAGCACGTGGTGCTCCATGGTGGTGACCGCGCCGGCCGAGGGGTCCACGGAGTGAACCACCGGGTCGTGCAGGTACTGGCGTACCAGCCGGTCGACATTACGGTCCAGGGTGGCCGAGAACAGCATCCGCTGCCCGTCCGGGCGGACCTGGTCGAGCAGCGCCGTGACCTGCGGCATGAAGCCCATGTCGGCCATCTGGTCGGCCTCGTCCAGGACGGTGATCCCGACCCGGTCCAGGCGGCAGTCGCCCCGGTCGATCAGGTCCTTGAGGCGTCCGGGAGTGGCGACGACGACCTCGGCGCCGCCCCGCAGGGCGCTCGCCTGGCGGCCGATGGACAGACCGCCGACCACGGTGGCCAGCCGTAGCTTCAGCGACTGCGCGTACGGAGTGAGGGCGTCGGTGACCTGCTGGGCCAGCTCGCGGGTGGGAACGAGGATCAGGGCGACCGGCTGCCGGGGCTGGGCACGCTGTCCGGCGGTGCGGGCCAGCAGCGCGAGGCCGAAGGCGAGGGTCTTGCCGGAGCCGGTGCGGCCACGGCCGAGGACGTCACGGCCGGCCAGCGAGTTGGGCAGCGTGGCCGCTTGGATCGGGAACGGCTCGGTCACGCCCTGGTTGGTGAGCGTCGTCAGCAGTTCGGACGGCATGTCCAGGTCGGCGAAGGCGGCGACGGCCGGCAGCGCGGGGGTGATGGTGACCGGCATCGCGAACTCGCCCTGCACGGCGGCGGGACGGCGGCCGGGGGCACGCCCCGGGTTGCGTCCGGCGGAAGCACCACCGGAACGGTTACGGGAATAGGAGCTGTTCGAACGTGTGGTGCGGTTCAACGGAGAACCCTCCTCGATGCGGCGCGGTCGAGGGAGTCTCGGCGGCCGGCAGCCGCGCAAGGAATCGCAAGAACGAGCCGAAAACAAAAAACGGAAACGAACCCGGGACGGGAACAGCCCGCGCCGATCGCTGGTGAGCGGCCGGCGGCCGGCGGCCGGCCCGGAACGGGCCGCCGTTCGGCGCGAAAGTGTGCTGTGGCGGTCTGCCGCCACTGGCAAAGCGGAGGGCCCGCACCGGTGGTGCGGGCCCTGCTGCGAGGCGCTGGTCAGCGTCAGGCCGGAACGATGTTCTCGGCCTGCGGGCCCTTCTGGCCCTGCGTGACGTCGAAGGTCACCTTCTGACCTTCCTGCAGCTCGCGGAAGCCGGAGGTGGCGATGTTCGAGTAGTGGGCGAAGACGTCAGCGCCGCCACCGTCCTGCTCGATGAAGCCGAAACCCTTTTCCGCGTTGAACCACTTCACGGTGCCACTGGCCATGTCAATCTCCTTCGATAGGGGGCAAAACCGGAATCCGCGTGTGCTGATTCCGCGTCGCCGCATTGACCCATCCGGAGATGACCGGCAAAAGAAATGCGCCCGACGGTCACAACCGGTCAGGCGCACACAAACTTCATGGGTACCAAAACTGCAACTGACGTAAAGGTACCACGGACGGGCTCAGATGCGGTCGCGCCGCCGCCGCTCACGGCCGTACAGGCCGACCACGGCGAGGATCAGGCCGCCGGTGATCATCTGCTGGTCGGCGGAGGAGAGCTGGGCGGCGCTGAGCAGGAGCGCGACGACGGACAGGACGAGCGCGCCGAGGACCGTGCGCCAGTAGTCGCCACGGCCGCCGAACATCGTGCCGCCGACGAGCCGGATCCAACAGACCCCTGACCCCTGAATTCCGGATCCCGCTCGTACACTGGGCTCAGCTGGTGCGGGGGACGTGTGTGACGCTCGGGGGAGACGATCGCTGTGGGGCCGGAACGAGGTCAGGTGCGGGTGTTGTCCCCGGACGGCGCGTTATGGGGAGCCGGCGTTCTGGTGGCGCCCCGCGGGACCACGGCGCATGTGCTGACCTGCGCCCATGTCGTCACCGCCGCTCTTGGCGGGCCCTGCGGCGAGCTGGTCGTCGACCTCCCCGGGCGGGCCTGGTCCGCCCCGGCACGCCCGCTGGCGGAGGGGTGGTCCCCCACGCCGCCGCCGGGCGAGCCCGCCCCGGGCGCGGCGCTCGCCGACAGCGGTGACTTCGCCGTCCTCGTCCTCGGGGCCGGACACCCCCACCTCCCGCGTGGCTGCGGGCCGTTGCCCCTCGCGCCCTGCGGCATCCCGGACGACCGGCGGGTCGCGGTCATCGGCTACCCGCGCGGCGCCCCGGCCGGCCTCATCGCCACGGCCCGGGTCACCGGCGGCGGCGGTCCCTGCCCGGAGTGGGTGCAGCTCGACGGCCTGCGGACCACCGGCGCCGTGGTGGAGCGCGGCTTCAGCGGTGCGGCCGTGTGGGACCCGGTCCGCCGGCGCGTCATCGGCCTCATCACCGCCGCCCACACCAACCGCACCGTCAAGGTCGCCTGGATGCTGCCCGTCGAGGCTGCCGTCCGCCTCTGGCCGCCCCTCGCCGGCGCGGTACGCCCCCCGATCCCCCGGCCCTGCACTCCCCCGACCGTCGAGCAGCAGTACCAACTCGCCGACGCCCTCTTGGACGTACCCCAGATCGGCTACGACTCCGGTCGCACCCTCCGCGACGCCCTCCCCCCGGCCGTCCGCCGCAACATCCCGGACCACCCCTGGCCGCGCCAGCAGCTCCAGGCCCTCGTCCGGACCTGCGCCGATCACCAGGACGGCTGCCCCGCGCTACGTGCCGCCGTCCTGAATCTGGGCGGCGATTCGGTGTCGGCGCGGGCGGCGGTGGACATCCTTGATCGCATCTGTTGTGTCGGCGAGTCCGGATCGGAGGGCGGTGCATGACGGTCGCCCAGCGGGGACTGCCGAGGTATCTGGTGGACGCGGTCACCGACGTCGGCTGTCTGAATGAACTGGAGACACTGCGTCAGCTCGTCCACCGCCTGGGCCGCGAGTCACGGTCCGCCCTCGACAGCACGGCCGGCACCTCTCAGCGGGGCCTCATCGTCAAGCTGATGGAGGAGCTGTGCGAACGGCCGGCGGGGCTCGCCCTGCTGGTGGAGAGCCTGGAGATGCGCGAGGGCAACTCGACCGCCATCCGGAAGCTCAAAGTGGCCACCGCCGCCTGGGAGGTGGAGCTTCTGGACAACGAGGAGTGGGACGAGCTCTTCGGCCTCCTGGACGGCGTGCGCATTCCCGACCTGTACCGCCGCTACTGCGACTTCCTGCACGCCCACGGTCGCCTCATCGCCCCCGTCCACTGCATGGAGCCCTGGGCGGTCTTCCTGCACGCCGCCACGCTGAACGCCCGGCCCGGTGAACCGCTGCCCTGCTTCCTGGTGCTGCAACAGCTGCTGGCGCTGGGGGCGGAGGGCGAGCAGCAGCTGAGGATCATCGAATGGGCTCAGGACCACGACCCTTACCGAGCTGCCGAGGGCCCACCGGCGCCGCCCGTCGAGAAGTCCCCGCCGTCGGACCGTACCGATGTCTGGAGCCCCTCGGACTATCTCATCATCCGGCTCAGGCCACTGCTGGACACCACATCGGGAAGCGATACTCTCCTCTCCCACTGGAGGCGAGTGCATCCGGAGAACCAGCTCCGGGGCGCGGACCGCCGGATCGAGTTGAGCAACGCAGAGAGGGAGGTACGGACCCTGATCCACCAGGCCGAGAGCGAATGGGCGTACTTCCTGAAGACCGATCTCGCGGTGGAGTTCGTGCTGCCCCGGGACCTTCTCCACCTGCGTGTGGAACGATGGCGCAAGTCTTCATTCCAAGGGGTGGGCGGAGTGCTGGGGGAAGATCATCAAGTCGTCGTGCGCAGTCTCGACCGGCTGAATCGCCGTGATCTGCACGGCCGTTGGGGCAGACGATGGGACGCCTTCACGGAGGGGCGCGCGGGGCGCGTCCACTGGTTCCCCGAGGACGGCAGGCCGCATCTGCTCTCCGATCCCCCGCCCGCGGTCGTCGTACTCAGCAAGCCGCCCGAAGGCGCGCGAGGCGAACCGGGGGCGCGTGGATACCTGGACGAACTGGGAGAGGCGCTGAGAGTCGGGGTTCCTGTTGTGCTGTGGGACCGCAGGGACGGGGAGGACCCGGATTTCCGCGCGGCTCTCCGAGCCCTGCTGGACCGTCAGGATCCACGCGGATTACCAGGAGTTGTCAAGGCGTTGCGAATAGCATCCACCGACCGCGATCCTGAAGGGGATGTGATTGTCGGCCGCCATGTCGCTCTTCTGTGGGACGACCCGAGCCGGATGCCTGTCGCGCCCGCGGGCACTTCGACGGTACCTCCCACAGCTGGGGAGGAGGGTCCTTGACGCTTCCTGACGACGTTCCCGTACCGGTTCCCGGCCCTCGTGGTGCGGCCCGGCCCCGCTGGTGGATCTACCGGGGGACCGGCGAACGGCTGCACGACACCACACTGGGCGACCTCCTGCCTCCTCCTCCGCCCTGGAGGCGCTTCGAGGGCGGCCCGGTCCTTCCACCGCCGCCGGACGACGAAGCCGAGACCGTACGCCGTCTGGGCGTGGGGAACCCCGTCCGGGCATTCTCCGAATTCGCCCGCCGCGAGGCCGAGATGGTCAACGCCGCACTGCTGCTGCGCCGCCCCCTGCTCGTCAGCGGCCGCCCGGGCACCGGCAAGTCCAGCCTCGCGTACCGCATCAGCCGCGAATTACGTCTCGGCCGGGTCCTGCGCTGGCACATCACCAGCCGCTCCACCCTCCAGCGTGGCTTGTACGAGTACGACGCCATCGGCCGCGTCCAGGACACCGCGGCCCTGCGCGCGGCAGCCGGCGACACCCCTTCCGACGGGCATGAGGACCGCACCTCGCCACCGGGGGTCGGCGACTACATCCAGCTCGGTCCGCTGGGCACCGCCCTCCTGCCGTACGGCGAACCACGGGTCCTGCTGATTGACGAGCTGGACAAGAGCGACCTCGATCTCGCCAACGACCTGCTCAGCGTTTTCGAGGAAGGCTCCTTCACCATCCCGGAACTCCTGCGCGCCCGGCGCAGGCACCCGTCCGTCAAGGTCCTGACCGACGACTCCGAAGGCGAGGCCGAGATCACCGGCGGAACGGTGGCCTGCAACGCCTTCCCCATCGTCATCATGACCTCAAACAGCGAACGCGAGTTCCCGCCGGCTTTCCTGCGCCGGTGCCTCCTGCTCACCATGCCCGAGCCCGACGAGCGCGACCTCGCCGACATGCTCACCGCACACTTCGGCATCGAGGCGGCCGAGCAGTGGGGCGGCCCCCTGATCTCCCGGTTCCTCGAACGGAGCCGGGAGCGCGGCGGACTGTCCATCGATCAGCTGCTCAACTCGCTCTACCTCGCCACCTCGCACCGCAGCGGCGGCCAGGACGGCGACGGACTGGATCTGGCGGAAGCGCTGTGGCACCGGCTCGACGGGAGTGGTCCCGGAACGAGGCCCGGATGACCGGCCCGCCGGAGGGTCCGTCACCGCACCCGTCCTGGTCGGAGCTGTTGGACGCGGTGTATCTGGCTGCGTGCCAGGACGCGGCGGCGCCCTACCGGGACTGGCGGCCCTCACGCACGACCGACCGCCCTACGCCCCCGCCCCCGGCTCCCCTCAGCGACGTCCCGGACCGCTCCACGGTGGGGAACGGCAAGGACCCCCGCGATGACCGGGCCGGGCACGACACATCCGCCATGGCAAGGGGCCCCGCCGGGCGCGAGGACACTCATGACAACGGTGCGCGCCCCGAAGGACCCGGTGAGAGCGCGCCCGCGGGCCCGTACGACGACGAGGACACCGCCATCGCCCAGGAGACGGCGGGCTGGCCCGAACCCTGGACCATCCTCCCGCGACCGGAAGCGGACCCGGTCTGGCCTGCGACCCCGCCCCTGGCCCACGGACTCGCCCTGGCGCGCGCCCTGCGGCCGCTGCGGTTACGACGACCCTCGCCCGGCGCCTGGGAGCTTGACGAGGAGGCCACCGCCGAGCGTGCCGCGGCGGAGGATCTCTGGCTGCCGATCTGCCGCCCCGCCGATGAGCGTCGCCTCGATCTGACCGTTCTCGTGGACGCAGGCCCTTCGATGGCGCTGTGGCAGGACACGGTGCGTCAGATCCGGGCACTGATGGAGCAGACCGCCGCCTTCCGCGCCATCAGCACGTCGCGCCTCGACATCACGGCTGCGGGTTCCGTCTTACGCGCAAACGGGACGGCCTTCGGCTCGGGCGGGTCCGCCCCCGACAGCCTGGTACTGGTGATCACCGACGGCGTCGCCGAGGCCTGGCGCAACGGCGACGCGGCCGCCTACCTGTACTCGTCGGCACAGACCTCCCCCACCGCCGTACTCAGCCTGCTGCCGCAGGAAATGTGGGAGATCACCCTCCCCACCGCCGTCAGGGCGCAACTGGCCGTCCACGATGCGGCCGTACCGAACCGGCTCTTCCGATTGGGCCGCACCAGCACCCCGACCTCGGTCCTCGGTGATCCGCTCCCGACCAGGTCCGGCGCGTCAGCGCCGGTGCCCGTGCCCTTGCTGGAGTTGACGCCCGGATCGCTGGCACGCTGGGCGCGGCTGGTGGCCTCTCCCGGCGGCCGCCACGATCTGGCGGTGCTCCTCACCAGCCGCCACGGCGACCCGGAGGCACGGTCCCACCACAGCACCACCTTGCCCCGTCCACTGCCCGGACGGGCCCGCGAGACGGTGAGGCGTTTCACCGCCAAGGCGTCCCCCACAGCCTTCGCCCTGGCCCGGCGGCTGGCCGCCGCCCCGCTCAACCTGCCCGTCATGCGCCTGATCCAGCGCATGCTGCCCGGCGCGGAGGACTGGAACCTCGCCGAGATCATGCTGTTCGGCCTGTTACGGCGGACGGACCAGGGCAGTGACGTGGAGGACGCCCAGCAGGTCTCCTTCGACTTCACCGACGGAGTCAGGGAGGAACTGCTCGGGCTCGGTACGCGTGCGGAGACGATGAGCGTTCTCCGGCGGGTCTCCACCCACCTGGGACCGCGACTGGCCTCCTCCGTCGCCGGCGGCGACGCCCTGGTCGCCTGGCAGGCGGATGCCGCCGACCCTCCGGTGAATGACCGGACCCGGCCCTTCGTCCGGCCGCTGCACTCGGCTCTGTGCGCGCTTTCCGGTCCGTACCTCACGCGTGCCAACCGGCTCAGCCGGCTGCTCCATGAGGAGGCGATCACGCCCAAGGCGTCGCTCCTACCAGCCAGAATGACACACGGTCATCCTTCGACTACGTTGGATTCACCCTTTCCTGTGCCCAGTCAGCAGGAGCCGCCCCCGCCAACAGCCCCAGGAGGTTCCGTGTCCACCGCGTCACAGTCCGTCACCCCTATAAAGCAGACAGGGACACAGTCACGCCTCTGGGGGAACGTGCCGCAAAGGAATCGGAACTTCACGGGCCGCGAGGACCTCCTCGACCGATTGCGCCAGCGTTTGACGACCGGCGTGACCGCCGTCCTTCCCGAGGCGTTGCACGGCATGGGAGGCGTCGGGAAATCCCAGATCGCCATCGAACATGTGTACAGAAACAGCAGGGACTACCAACTGATCTGGTGGATCCCATCCGAACAGACCAACCTGATCGTGCAATCCCTGATCGAACTCGGGGAACAGATGGGACTGCGGGCAGGCGCCGACCGAAGCGCCGTGCCCGCGGTCCTGGAGGCGTTGCGGGTCGGAGAACCCTACTCGAACTGGCTCCTGGTCTTCGACAACGCGGAGAACCCGCATGAGGTCCGGCAGTTCTTCCCGAATGACGGGCCGGGACGGGTAATGGTCACGTCCCGCAATTCGCAATGGTCGCACCTGGCCAGTTCCCTTGAGGTCGATGTGTTTGCACGTGAGGAGAGCGTCGCCCTGATCAGGCGGCGCAGCCCACAGATTCCCGACGATGCCGCCGACCGGCTGGCCGAATCGCTCGGTGACCTGCCGCTTGCCGTGGAGCAGGCCGCCGTGTGGCTGGCCGAGACGGGCATGCCGGTCCATCAGTACCTGGATCTGTTCGAAACCAAATACGCGGAGCTGCTCCAGGTCGATCCGCCCGCGGACTACGATCTACCCGTCGCGGCGGCCTGGAACGTCTCCCTGGACCGCCTTCGCGAGGACTATCCCTCGGCCCTTCAGCTTCTCCAGGTCTGCGCCTTCTTCGCACCGGAACCGATCGACTGGGACATCTTCTCGGCGGTACGTGGCGTGGCGGCACCCCCCGCCCTGCGTGCCACGCTGGACGACCCGATCAAACTCGGCCGCGCGGTTCGCGAGATCGGCCGGTACGCACTCGCCCGGATCGACCACCGGAAGTCGACCATCCAGGTCCACCGTCTGGTGCAGCGGGTTCTCATCGAGCAGATGAACAGCGCGGAGCGCGCCGAAATGCGCCACTGCGCCCACGAAATCCTTGCCAACTCCGACCCCAGGAACCCCCAGCGTTCCCTCGAATGGCCCCGCTATTCGGCGCTGCTGCCGCATGTCCGGACCTCCAGGATGGTCGAGTGCGAGGACCCATGGGTCCGGGAACTGGTACTCAACGAGTCACGCTTCCTCGTCGCCCGCAGCGACTACGCGGAGGCGCTCGATGTCGCCGAGGAGGCCGCGGGAATCTGGCGGCGGCTGCTCGGTGACGACCACGAGCACGTCATCGCGGTGGACCAGGTCCGTGCCCAGTCGCTCCGCTGGCTCAACCGCTACAGCGAGGCGTACGAGCTCCAGTCGGAGCTGGTCGAACGCTGCCGCAGGGTGCTCGGCGAGCGCCATGAGGCCACCCAGCGCGCACTGAGCTTTCTCGCGATCCTGCTCCGGGCACGCGGCGACTTCTACCGCGCCCGCGAACTCGACCAGCAGGCCTATGAGACAACGCTCCGGGAGTTCGGCGCCGACGACCCTGGCACGCTGCTGGCCGCTCACAACTACGCGGTCAGCCTCCGTCTCGCCGCCGACGTCGAGGAGGCCTACCGGCTCGACGAGGACACCTACCAGCGCAGGGTCGAGGTGCTGGGTGACGACCATCTGCAGACGCTCCTCAGCCTGCACTGCCTCTACATCGACCTTCAAGAACTCGGCCGCTACGAGGCCGCATTGGAGGGTGGGGAGAAGCTGAGGGACAGGGTGCTCATCATGCTCGGCGAGGAACACTCAATGACCACATGGGTGTCCCGTGAGCTGTCGGTCACCCGCCGCAAACTCGGTGACCACGACGGAGCGCTGGCGCTGTCCTCAAGGGTCCTGGACCTGTATCGCACCAAGCGCAGGGACGACCTGGTGGGCGTCGCCTGGGCCTCGCTCAACCACGCCACCGACCTCCGACAGGCCGGCGACCTGACCGGGGCCGAGGCGCTCGGCCGGCAGGCCATGGAACAGTGCCGCGGGCTGTTGGGCGAGGAGCACCCGCACACCTACGCCACCGCCACCAACCTGGCGGTGACACTCCGTCTGCTCGGTCGGATCGCCGAGGCCCATGAGCTCGACGAGGCGGCCGTGAACGGACTGAGCCGGGTCCTGAGCCCCACCCACCCCCGTACTCTTCTCGTCCGGACCAATCTCGCAAGCGATCTCGCCGCGCTCAGCGAGACCCAGCAGGCCCACGACATCGGTGTCGAGTTGCTCGAACGAAGCACCGAGCGGCGTGGCGAGACCCACCCGACGTCGCTGGCCATCGGCCTCAACCTCTCCTACGACCTCAAGGCCCTGGGCGAGACCGCCAAGGCCAAGGAGCTCTACGACAGGGTGTTGGCGTCCTTCCGCGCGGTGCTGGGGCCCAATCACCAGGCGACGCTGGATGCGGGCCAATCACGGCGGGCCAACTGCGACATCGACATGCTGAGCATCTGACCCGGACCTCCGGTTGCCGAGGCGCGAGCCGAGCCATTGGGCGAGTTCCTCGGGGCCGGGCGGCTCCGCACCGATGCGGGCCAGGGCGGCGTGGAGCGCCAGGACGAGTTCCGGGCGCTCCACCAGGGGGGACGCCGGCCATTCCGCCGCCAGACCCACGCCGGTCCAGGCTCCGGGGGTGGGGTCCGCCCGCCGGAAGCGCTCCAGCGCCTCCTCGGTGTCCCCGGCCACCAACGCCGCGTCGGCAGGCGTGGCTCCTGCCGTCCCCCACGGGTTGACGGCCCCGGCGGCGAGGTCGGACCGCACCCGGTCGAAGGCTTCCCGGTCGTCCAACCACAGCCTGGCCAGCCAGGTTCTCGCACCGCCCCGCGACGTGGACCGGGTCGCGAGAGCGCGCCCCGCGGGCAGCGAGACGGGCGGCGGACAGCCGGATAACCAGCGCCGGGCGAGGTCATCGGCCTCGCTCTCCCCCACCGTCAGGTGCGCTGCCCGCCAGCCTGCCCACAGATCGCGACAGCACAGCTGCGCGAGCCGCCCCGGCGCCCCCTCCACCGGTTCCGTCCACCAGCGCGCCGATGATTCGGCCAGCGCCGAGACGACGTATGCGCCGGCCGGCGTAAGGCCGGGCGCATTGCGCAGAGCGGCCAGCGCCGTACGCAGCTGCCACCGGTGGAGGGCGAACTCGAAGTCCGCCCGCTCGCCCTCGAGCGGGCGGCGTTCGCGCCAGAAGGACGTCACTCCGGCGAAGGCGTGTGCGCCGTACAGCAGTCCGCGCAGCGGCCGGGGGTCCTCCCGCCACGGAGCGAAGTACACGGGCTCCGGCCCGTCCCGCAGCGGTACGAACAGCGGAGTCAGATCGCCGACAGCGGTGAGCAACTGGTGTCGCGCCTCATGAATCAGCGTGGCGGCGAGCACCGAGGCGTCCGAGGGCCTCGAGATCATGACCAGGCCGTAGGCATCTGGCACGGACACGCTGATGGGCCGTAAGACACTGGGGGCGTCGGCGGGGACCAGCGACCGCACGGTTCCGGCCACCATGCGGTGCGCGTCGGGATCCCCCTGACCCAGTCGCACGAAGGAGTCCGCGGCCATGATGTGCCAGGCCCGGAGTGCCTCCTGCGACAGCTCCACGGGATCGCTGAGGGAACGGAAGTCCCGGTAAGGCGAGAGGTGGTCCAGCATCACTCCGCCGGCCGCGCCCTCCTGCGCCCCGACGCGGATACGCGGCAGCGGTGACCAGCCCTCGGCGGGGCGCGACAGGTCGTCCGGCAGCCGCACCGAACCGCTGTCGCCAAAGACCACCGTTCCGCTCGGGCCGCACTCCACGCCCACGACCGCCCAGTCCCCACGGCCCACCCTGCCGGTCAGCCCGAGAGAGGGCAGCCAGAGCTGTCCGTCCCGGGCCGGGACGCGCAGCGAGCACCGGGCACGAGCCCGTATCGCGGCGGCAGCGGCCAGCGAGCCGAGCAGGGTGGCTCCGGCCCACGCCGGAGCGTCGGTCGGGGTGACCACCGCTCCGTGCGTCAGCCTCCGTAACAGCTGGAACGCCCAGGCGCCGACCGTCGGATCGTGGAGAACAGCTTCCACGGCCTCCGGGGCGGAGTGCTGCATGGTGCCCAGCAGAGCCCATGCGGTGGCGGGACGCGTGGCGGGCACGTCATCACGGGGCCGCCCCTCGTCCGGATGCTTGGCAAGCTCAAGGATGGCCGCGAGCGCCAGCAGGAGACGGCTGCGCTGCGCCGACACCAGCAATGCGAGATCTGTCTCGTCCACCTCACCGGTGGCAACGGCAAAAAGCGTCCGCAGCGGCAGCCGGTAGGGCTCAGCACTGATCAACTGTCAAGGCCGGGCACCGGTCTGCGCCCAAGGCGCGCTCCCGCACGGCGCGGTCATCTCGCCCTGACACAGTGGTGTGGAGGCATCCGCCAGCCGATGCCGCAGCGCGGCGAGTGCGCCCGGCAGACCACCTACCTCCTTCAGTTCGTCCAGGGACACACCCGACAGGTCGATGAGGTCCGACCGCAGGCTCTCGGTGGTTCCTGCCGTATACGCCATCCCCCCATGGTGACCGAAGCGCCCCCGTGGGGGAAGACCCACTCCGGCCAGCACGCCGCTACCCCCGCAGGGCGAACTCGCACCACACGATCTTGCCGGGGCCCCGCGCCCCGACGCCCCACTTGTCGGACAGCGCCTCGACGAGCGCCAGACCGCGCCCCGACTCGTCGGCCACCTCGGGGATGCGCGGACGGCCACCGCCGCTGTCGTGCAGTTCGACCCGCAGCAGCGCCTCCGGCTCCAGGCGCAGCCGGAGGCGGAAACCGCGCCCGGGCGGCACGCCGTGCAGCAGCGCGTTGGTCGCCAACTCGCTCACGCAGAGCACGATGTCGTCGACCCGGTCGGCGGCCACGCCCCAGTCGCTCAGAACGTGCTTGGTCAACTCGCGGGCCGCCGCTACGGATCGGCGGGTCCGTGGGTAGAAGTACTCGCGACAGCCGGAGTGTTCACATTCCTCAGTCATTCATCAAGCGTCGCTCTCTGTCACTAGGATCATGTCGAGGTCGCCGCCCACCCCGACGCCGTCCATATGCGCGACTCCAAGGACCCCGCCGTGGGCGCCCTTACGTTCAGTCCGGCCGCATGGGCGGCCCTCACGTCGTTTGCAGCATCCGGCTCCCGCTGACGACTCGCCGCACGCTCGCGTACAGCGTGTACGCGAGCGACGCCCCGGCCGTGTTGAGGATGAGGTCGTCCACGTCGAAGCTGCGGCCGGTGAGCAGAAACCCCTGAATCGTCTCGACCAGCAGCATCGCGGCGCCGGTCACCAGGGTGACCTGGCGGAGGCCGTCGAGGCGACGGGAGGCGAGGGGGAGGAGTATGCCGAGAGGGGCGCACAGCAGAAGGTTTCCGCCGATCTCCAGGAGGAAGGTCGAGATCGACGAGTGGTCGATGTAAAAGCGGATCGTGCGTCCCGGCACGACGTTGTTGTACGTGACATCCGCCGCGGAAGCGACGGGAATGAGAGTTACCTGAGCGAGGGCGATCGCGTAAAGCAGCAAGGCGATGCGGCTCTTGCGCATGCCACCCCCTCCCCTTTCATGAGAATCCGCTCATCAACTGTTAAGTAGTCGCCCCCTCCGGGGCGAGGCGGGCCCGCGGCGTCTCGGCCGCACGCCCGCCTCGTGATGCCTGGGCGGCTACCAGCAGGAGCCGTCAGCCACCGATGGGGCGGCGGCGCTCCTTCTTGGTGGCCTTCTTGGTGACCTTCTTGTCCTCGTCCTTCTTGTGCTTCTTGACGGGGACGATCTTGTTGAGAGCCATGGTCTTCTCCTTGGGCGAGTGGTTGGTTCTTGTTTTCCGTCTCCGCCTTTCGGCTTCGACATGTAAAACAATACGCGCTGAATTCGCCGACGCCCACCAAATCCGGTTAGATAACGGTGAATTAGAGGTAAGAGGGTTTCTCAGTCTCCGGTTGCTTTTACCGGAAATAGCTGTGACAGAATCACAACATAACCGCAGTACTCCCGAAGGCGACCGCGTGGTCCAGGGCGGCGCGCCAGCGCCCGTAAGGCAACGCCCTCGGTCGACAGCAGCTCGGCGACGAGGTGGCGGCCCACTTTTCCGGTGGCGCCGGTAACGAGAATCTTCATGCCGTTGACGATGCAATCTCAACCAAGGTCCAGGTCAAGCTGTTCCGTTCGGCGCGCTTGGCGCGGTCAGGACATGAGGGCGAGGAGGCACCCTGACCAGCGTTTGCAAGGCAAGTGGGGGATCACACCCGTGGATGATTAGGCCGGGCAAGCCGGGTCGCGTACAGTGGGAGCAGTCGCGGCCCCACCCCCCTGGCCCGCGGCCGACAGAAGAGGCTCCCGTTGCGTCGCACAACGTCGCAGGGGGCCTCTTCGGTTTTGGTCGGGGGTCAGCAGTCTCAGCGGTCGATGACGCGCATCTCGAACCAGGTGGTCTTGCCGCGCGGCAGCAGGTCAACGCCCCACCGGTCGGCGAGCTTGTCGACGAGGAAAAGGCCCCGGCCGCTGACGTCCAACTCCCGCACCGGCATGAGGCAGGGCAGGGCGCGCGAGGGGTCGCGGACCTCGACGCGGATCCAGCCGCGACGGCGGAGCAGGCGGAGGCCGACCGTGCGGGCGCCGGTGTGGCGTACGGCGTTGCCGACCAGCTCGGAGACGAGGAGTTCGACGACCTCGTTCAGCTGGGGCATGGCCCAGGCCTTGAGGACCGACAGTACGAGCCGGCGCGCGGCGCCGGCGGACTCGGGGCGGGAGGTGAGCGGTACTTCGTCGACAGAGGGATCGCCGATCAGATCAAGGAATGTTGCGACGACGTCGTCCATCGCCATGGGCACCGCCGTCGGCACCCATCCCGCAGGGGGTACGGTCACCCACTGCGGTCGCTCCGATGCTCCCTGCCCCGCCATGCCTTCATGATGGCCGTACCAGCGGTAATTGGGGGCGGTTCGGCGGAATTCACCTTCCGGAATCTTTGCTTCCTCGCGGGGGTGGGGGCATATGCCGAGGGCACTGATGGGTCGCGTACAACCCGGGTGAACTGGGGCGTTGTGGCACGAGATGATCGCAAAGGCATCGCAGGGCGCAGGCGGCCTTAAGGCTCACTTAAGGCTGGTTTAAGGCCGCCGTACGCCGCTGCTGTCCGTTACGGGCCTCCACCGGGCCGCCGTCTAGCGGAACTTGGCCTTCCCCGGGCCCTCATCGACGAAGCTGCGCATGCCGGTCGCACGATCCTCCGTGGCGAACAGCCCGGCGAACAGCGCGCGTTCGATGGCCAGACCGGTGTCGAGGTCGGTCTCCAGGCCGGCGTCCACCGCCTCCTTCGCGGCTCGCAGTGCGACCGCGGGGCCCTTCGCCAGCCGCTCCGCCCAGGCACGCGCCTCGGCGTACACCTGGTCGGCCGGGACCACCTTGTCGACCAGGCCGATGGCCAGGGCCTCGTCGGCACGGACCTGGCGGCCGGTGAAGATCAGGTCCTTGGCCCTGGACGGCCCGACGAGACGGGCGAGGCGCTGGGTGCCGCCCGCGCCCGGGATCAGGCCGAGCAGGATCTCGGGCTGGCCGAGCTTGGCGTTGTCGGCGGCGATACGGATGTCGGCGCACAGCGCCAGCTCGCAACCGCCGCCGAGGGCGTAGCCGGTGACGGCTGCCACGACGGGCTTGGGGATGCGGGCGACGGCCGTGAAGGAGTCCTGCAGGTCCCTGCCGCGTACGGCCATGGCCTCGTAGTCCATGGCCTGCATCTCCTTGATGTCCGCGCCGGCCGCGAACACCTTCTCTCCGCCCCAGACGATGACGGCACGTACGTCATCGCGGCGCGAAGCCTCCTCGGCGGCCGCGCGGAGCCCGTCCTGCGTGGCGATGTCCAGGGCGTTCATCGGCGGACGGTCCAGGCGGATCGTGCCGACACCCTCGTCGACCTCAAGGTTCACTGTCATGGCCGACGAGGGTAGTCGTGAACGGGCGTTTACGCTGCGGTCTGGATCACCACGTCAGGATGCCTTGATCCAATCGGACCAGTCCATGTTCCAGCCGTTGAGGCCGTTGTACCAGGCGACCGTCTTGTCGTTGGAGTTCTTGACCTGGACGACGTCGCCGATGATCGAGTTGGTGTAGAACCAGTACGCCGGGGTGCTGGTGTCGTTGGCGCCCTTGGTGTCCCGCAGACCGACGCAGCCGTGGCTGACATTGCTGGAGCCGAAGACCGACGAGCTGGCCCAGTAGTTGCCGTGGATGAAGGTGCCGGAGGTGGTCAGGCGCATCGCGTGCGGCACGTCGGGGATGTCGTACTGGCCCTGGTAGCCGACGGTGGCACCGTCCATCCGCTTGGTCTTGTACTTCTCGGTGATGACCATCTTGCCGTTGTACGTGGTCTTGCCCGGCGCGCCCGAGGTGATCGGGACGGTCTTGATCAGCTTGCCGCTGCGGTAGACCTTCATCGTGTCCTTGGCGGCGTCGACGATGCTGACCTGGCTGCGGCCGACCGTGAAGTGCACGTCCTTGGACTGGGTGCCGTAGGTGCCGGAGGCGCCCTTCACACCGTTGAGGTGCAGGCTGAGCGTGATCTTGGTGCCGGCGGCCCAGTAGTTCTTGGGGCGGAAGTCGATGCGCTGGTTGCCGTACCAGTGGCCGACGACGTCGACGGCGGGGCTGGCGGTGACCTTGACGGCCTTTTCGATCGCCTTCTTGTCGGTGATCGCGTGGTTGAAGTTGAGGGAAACCTCCATACCGGTGCCGACGGTCTGGCCGTTCTCCGGCGTGTAGTAGCCGATGAAGGTGGCCTTCGGCGTGACCGTACGGAAGGTCGTGTGCTTGGTCGTCGTACCGCCGGCGCTGTCCTTGGCGGTCGCGTCGACGGTGTACTTGGTGTTGGCGGCCAGGGTGCCCGACGGCTCCCAGCCGGTGCCGCCGCCGGCTATCGCGCCGTCGACCTTGTTGCCCTTGCTGTCCTTGACCACGACCGTCGTCAGCGTGCCCTTGGCGGCCGTGACCTTCAGGACGCCGGAGGTCTCGACGCCGTCGGCGCCGTCCTTGGGCGTCACGCTCACCACAGCCTTTGACACGGGCGACGCGGACGCGCTGTCCTGCGCGGTGGCGCCGGCGCCGTTCTTGCCGCCGCTGCTCCCGCTGTTGCTGTCGTTCCCCCCGCACGCCGTGGCCACCAGCATCATCGTTCCGATGACCAGGGCCAGAATGGTCTTTCTGGCCCCCGGCACCGTCCGTATCGGCTTCAACTCGTATCTCCCCATACCCGGTCAGCTCTGGGGTCAGATAACCACATGAACCTGGGAAGCAGCACCGAGCTGTGTCACCGTTCCGCACCAGTTGGATCAGGAGGGAACGGCGGGGATCGCCGTGGATCATGAGGGCTCAGCCGGCGAGCCAGTCCTCCCACGACAGATTCCAGCCACCGAGCCCGTTGTCCGGGGAGACCGTGCGGTCATGGGAGTTGACGACCTCCACGACATCCCCCACCAGCGAATGCTCGAAGAGCCACCCGGCGGGGGTGGCGTTCCCGCCGCCCTTCACGTCGGACAGCCCGACGCAGCCGTGGCTGGTGTTCTCCTGTCCGAAGACGGACCGCGCCGCCCAGTAACTGCCGTGCACAAAAGTCCCGGAGCGGGTCAGGCGCATGGCGTGCGGCACGTCCGGGATGTCGTACTCACCGCCGAAGCCGACCGTGTCGCCGTTCATCCGGGTCAGCCGCAGCTTCTCGGAGATGACCATCTTCCCGTTGTACGTGGGGCTGGACGGGCCGCCCGCCGAAACCGGCAGCACGCGCAGCACCTGGCTGCCGCGCCGTACGGTCATGGTGTGCGCGTCCGCGTCGACCAGGTCCGTCTGGTCCCGGCCGACGGTGAAGGCCACGTCCTTGGACTGCGTCCCGTACACCCCCGGCGCGCCCTCCACATCGCGCAGCCGCAGCCGCAGCGTGACCCGGGTCCCCGGCGCCCAGTACTGCTCGGGGCGGAAGTCCAGGCGGCCGCTGCCGAACCAGTGCGGGGCGACCTCGACGGCGGGCTCGGAGGTGACCGAGATCGCGCGCTCGACGGCGGCGCGGTCGGTGACCGGGCGGTTGAAGGTGAGCGAGACGATCATGCCGGTGCCGACGGTGGAGCCCTCTTCCGGCGTGAAGTAGCCGACGAGGGTGTTCTTCGGCACGAGCGTGGTGAAAACGGCGTGCTTGGCGGCCCGTCGGCCGTCCGCGTCCACGGCGTAGGCGTCCACGGTGTACTTCGTCGACAGCGCAAGGCGATTGGCGGGCTCCGGCCGCCAGGTGTGCCCGCCGGCCGAGATCCTTCCGCCGACCTCCTTGCCGTCCGCGTCCACGGCCCGTACGGAGGTCAGCGTGCCCTCGTCCGCCTCCACGGTGAAGGGGTCGTCCGGGCGGACGTCCCGCGCGCCGTCCCTCGGCGTGATCAGGATCCGGGCGCTGGACACCAGAGGGGTGTCATGAGTGGCCGCCGTCCCTCCCCCGTTGCCGCTGATTCCACAGCCGGCCAGTACGACCAGCCCAGCCCCCGCGCACGCGCGCAGTGCGCGCCTCACCACTTTCGTCACGCATCGTCAACGAGCGTGCGTGCCCAGTGGAAACGTGTCCGCGAGGTCACGGGTGTGACTACTGGCGTCCGAACGGGAAGTAAAGGGTGAGGACGGCACCGTCCGCGATAGGGACATCGCGAACCGGCTGCCGCGGAGCCGTGGGAGGGCACGTGTCAGGGACGCGCGAGCACAAGGGGGTCGAGGCCGCCCCGCGGCCGAACGGCCACCGGGCCGGACCCGTCGCCGCGCCGCCGCGAACACCGCTGCCGGAGCCGCGTACGGAACCGGAACCGGCCGCCGAGCTCTTCCACGCGCCGCGCCCCGTCTGGCCCGGCAGCCCCCAGCCCCTGGGCGCCCGCTTTCACACCGGGCCCGACGGGCGGCCGGGCACCAACTTCGCGCTGTGGGCGGGCGGCGCCGAATCCGTCGAGCTGTGCCTGTTCGACGCCGAGGGCCGGGAGGAACGCCTCGAACTCACCGAGCTGACCCACGAGATCTGGCACGGCTACGTCCCCGGGGTCCTCCCCGGCACCCGCTACGGCTTCCGCGTCGACGGCCGCTGGGACCCCTGGACCGGGGCCCGCTGGAACCCGGCCAAACTGCTCCTCGACCCGTACGCGAGGGCCGTGGACGGCGACTTCGGGGGTTCGGGGGTCGCCCCCCGAGATGGACACAGCACCCTCCCGCCCGAGGTCTACGGACATGTACGGGACTGGCCCGAGAACGACATCGCCGACACCGTCCGCGACAACCGCGACTCCGCGCCCTTCGTGCCCAAGGGCGTGGTCGTGGAGGACGGCGTGGGCTGGCCCGACGAGTGGATGAACGACCTGCGGCCCAAGACCCCCTGGGCCGACTCCGTCATCTACGAGCTGCATGTGCGCGGCTTCACCATGCGCCACCCCGGCATCCCGCCCGAGCTGCGCGGCACCTACGCGGGCCTCGCGCACCCGGCGGCCATAGAGCACCTCACCCGGCTCGGCGTGACGGCGGTCGAGCTGCTGCCGGTGCACCAGTTCGCCCACGAGGACCACCTGCTCCGCCGCGGCCTGCGCAACTACTGGGGCTACAACTCCGTCGGCTACTTCGCGCCCCACGCCTCCTACGCCGCCTCCGGCACACGCGGCCAGCAGGTCAACGAGTTCCGTGGCATGGTGCGCGCCCTGCACGCCGCCGGCATCGAGGTCATCCTCGACGTCGTCTACAACCACACCGCCGAGGGCAGCGAGTTCGGCCCCACCCTCTCCCTGCGCGGCATCGACAACCGCGGCTACTACCGGCTGCAGGACGACGCACGCCGTTACACCGACTACACCGGCTGCGGCAACACCCTGCACGTCGTCCAGCCCCACGTACTGCGGCTCATCACCGACTCCCTGCGCTACTGGGTCACCGAAATGGGCGTCGACGGCTTCCGCTTCGACCTGGCGGCGGCCCTGGCCCGCTCCATGCACGACGTCGACATGCTCTCCCCCTTCCTCGCCGTCATCGCCCAGGACCCGGTCCTGCGCCGCGTCAAGCTCATCGCCGAGCCCTGGGACGTCGGCTCCGGCGGCTACCAGGTCGGCGCCTTCCCACCCCTGTGGACCGAGTGGAACGACCGCTACCGCGACACCGTCCGCGACTTCTGGCGCGGCGCCCGCCATGACGTACGCGACCTCGGCTACCGCCTCTCCGGGTCCAGCGACCTGTACGCCTGGGGCGGCCGGCGCCCGTACGCCTCCGTCAACTTCATCACCGCCCACGACGGCTTCACCCTGCGCGACCTCGTGTCGTACGAGCAGAAGCACAACGCCGCCAACGGCGAGGACAACCGCGACGGCACCAACGACAACCGCTCCTGGAACTGCGGCCACGAGGGCGAGACCGACGACCCCTCGGTGAACGAGCTGCGGCGCAGGCAGCTGCGCAACCTGCTGTCCACCCTGCTGCTGTCGACCGGCGTCCCGATGCTGGTCGCGGGCGACGAGATGGGCCGTACGCAGGGCGGCAACAACAACGCGTACTGCCAGGACAACGAGATCAGCTGGATCGACTGGTCGCTGCTGGACGATCCGGCGTGGCGGTCGCTGTACGACCTCGCCGCCCGGCTCATCGCGCTGCGCCGCGACCACCCCGTGCTACGCAGCCGCGCCTTCTTCTCCGGCCGCGCCCACACCGACGGCGGCCTGCGCGACCTCGCCTGGTTCACCGCGGCCGGCGACGAGATGACCGACGGGGACTGGTACTCGCCCTCGGCCACCCTCGGGATGTACCTGTCCGGCTTCGACATCCCGCAGCGCGACGCCCTCGGCCAGGAAATCATCGACGAGAGTTTTCTGGTCGTGCTGCACGCCTCCCACCTCCCGGCGAGCTTCACGCTGCCCGGCCTGCCCTGGGCCGAGGAGTACGAACTCGTCCTGGACACTGCCCTGGAGGACCAGTCCGCTCCCCCGGGCACCCGGCACGCCGCCGATACCCCGGTCACCGTCGGCCCCCGCTCGGTGCAGGTCTACCGGGTCGACCCCGGCTGAAATCCCCTGGACCTCGCCCAGTGGTATAGGAGTGTGCTGAAGATCTGGGCCGGATCAGCGAGCGGCGTCCGGTGCGTGCAGCTGCAAGGCGGACGGATTCCCGGATAGTGGTGTTCTATCCGGGAATCCGGCCAACGCAGCAGATGTGCGTGCAGGGCGTCGCGAGCCCGGCATAGATCTTCAGCACACTCCTAGTCCACACTGACCGCCTGTGACCTCCACCCCGCCGCGATCCACCGCCCGGCAGCACAGTCCTGCCCCACGCGGGCTGTGGTCGCGCAACTTCCGCCTCTACTTCATCGCCCGCTCGATCGCCACCCTCGGCGACTCGATGCTGCCGGTCGCCCAGTCCGCGGGCCTGCTCCTGCACGGTTACGGTGCCGGGGCGATCGGTGTGGTGATGGCCTCGTACACGGCCTGCTTCGCGGGGCTGGTGATCCTGGGCGGAGTCATCGCGGACCGCTTCGACGCGCGGAAGCTGATGATCGGCGCCGATGTGGTGCGCCTCGGGACGATGTCGCTGGCGGCCGCGCTATTCGTCGCCGGGCACGTCGTGCTGTGGGAGATGTGCGTGCTGGCGGCGGCGAGCGGCGCGGCGGCCGCCATGTTCCAGCCGGGGGTGGCCAGTACGGTGCCGCGCGTCGCGCGCGACGTCCAGGGCGCCAACGGCATCCTGCGCACCGCCGAGTCCCTGGCCTTCCTCGCCGGGCCCGCGCTGGCCGGACTGCTGGTGGCCTTCGTGTCCCCCGGCGGGGTGATCGCGGTGGACGCGGCGACCTTCGCGGCCAGCGCGGTCTGCCTGCTCCTGCTGCGGCTGCCGCCGGCCGCGCTGTCGGACGAGGAGAAGCCGCCCAGCACCTTCAGGGCCGACCTGGTCGAGGGCTGGCGGGAGTTCAGGTCCCGTACCTGGATGTGGTCGGTGATCCTGGTCTGGATGGTCTACATGATCACCGTCATCGGCCCGCTCACCCCGCTTGCCGCCGTCGAAATCATCCCCTCCCACGGTATCCGTGCCTACGGCCTCGTCCAGTCGGCCTTCGGCGCGGGCACCGCTCTCGGCGCCCTCCTCGCCATCCGCGTACGCTCCGAACACCCACTGCGCGCCGGCTCCACCGCCCTGTTCGGCACCGCCCTCTTCCCAGCCTCGATCGGGGCGCACCTCCCGGTCCCCGCGATGGCGGGCTGCGTGCTGATCGCCGGGGTCTGCTCTTCGTACTGGGGCGTCAACTGGGCCACCAGCGTGCAGACCCAGGTCTCCGGCGACATCCTCAACCGCATACACGCGTACGAGGTCGCCGGATCCGTGGCCACCGTGCCCTTCGGCCAGGCCCTGGCCGGCCCGGCGTCGGGACTGTTCGGAACACCGCACGTGCTGCTGGCGGGCGGGGTGATCACTGTGCTGGCCGCCACGGTGCTGCTGTCGATACCGGCGGTGCGGAATCTGGTCCGGGCGCAGGCAGGCCGGGCTGGGGAGGACGGCCGGAAATCCAGGTGAGGGATGTCAGTGGTCGCACGTAGTCTCAGAAACGATGCCTGAGTCGACCATTAACCCAGCTGACCCCACGCCCGCCACCCCCGACAGACCCCGCTCCGCCGTGCGCTCGCTGCTGCGCCTGCGGCCCTACGTACGGCCCGTCCGGGCCCGGTTGTTCGGGTCGGCGGGGGTGGCCGTGCTGGCCTCGTGCCTGGCGCTGCTGATCCCGCTGGTCCTGAAGTGGATCGTGGACGGCCCGGTGGCCGACCGGGACCCGTCCGGGGTGTGGCTGGGCGGCGGGATCATGCTCGCGCTGGGCGTGCTGGAGGCGGGGCTCTTCGGGATCCGGCGGTGGCTGATCGCCCGGCCGCTCGCGGCGCTCGAAGCGCGGATGAGGGCAGACCTGTTCCGGTATCTGCAGCGGCTCCCGGTGGCCTTCCACGACCGGTGGGGGTCAGGACAGCTGCTGTCGCGGGCAACGAACGATTTGCAGATCTGCCGGATGTTCCTGGCTTTCCCGCTGGTCTTCCTGGTGGTCAACACCACCACCATCGTGGTCGGTTTCGGCATCCTGATCTCGCAGCGCTGGACCCTGGGCCTGCTGCTGCTGGCACCCGCGGTGCCGCTGGTCATCCTCTGCTCGTACTTCGAGTCGCGGTACTCGCTGGCCTCGCGCCGCGCCCAGGACCAGATCGGGGACCTGACGACCCTGGTCGAGGAGTCGGTGCTCGGCATCCGCATCATCAAGGCCTTCGGACGCCACCACAGCCAGGCGGTGGCCTTCCGCGAGCAGTCGCGCGAACTGCGGGGCACGGAGCTGCGGAAGGCGCGCCTGCTCTCGGACCTGTGGATGCTGATCATCGGGCTGCCCGACGTCGCGCTGGGCGCGGCGCTCGTCGTCGGTTCGGTGCAGGTCGCGGACGGCAAGCTGTCGGTGGGCACCCTGGTCGCCTTCCTGTCCACAGCCCTGGCGCTGCGCTGGCCGGTGGAGTCGATGGGCTGGCTGCTGTCGATCAGCAACGAGGCGGCCACCTCCGTCGACCGCGTCTTCGAGGTCTTCGACACCCCCATCCCCGAGGAGCACGGCCAGCAGAGCCTGCCCGAACGCGGGGGCGACGGCATCCGCTTCACCGGCGTCCGCTTCCGCTACCCCGACGCCCCGGCCGGCACCCCGGACCTGCTCACCGGCATCGACCTCCACATCCGCTCCGGCGAGACCCTCGCCCTCGTCGGTGCCACCGGCTCGGGCAAGACCTCACTGACGGCGCTGATCCCGCGCCTGTACGAGGCCACCGGCGGGCGGCTGACACTGGACGGCGTCGACACGGCCGAGCTGACCCGGACGGCGCTGCGCGGGCTGGTGTCCACGGCCTTCGAAGAGCCGACGCTCTTCTCGGCGAGCGTCCGCGACAACGTCCTGATGGGCGCGCCCGGCGCGAGCGAGGCGGACCTGCTGCGGGCTCTGGAGACCGCCCAGTGCGACTTCGTCCACGGGTTGCCGCACGGCGTCGACACCCAGGTCGGCGAGCAGGGGCTCAGCCTGTCCGGTGGCCAGCGCCAGCGGCTCGCCCTCGCCCGGGCCGTCGTCGGCCGCCCCCGCTTCCTGGTGCTCGACGACCCCCTCTCCGCCCTCGACGTCCACACCGAAGCCCTCGTCGAGGCCGCCCTCCGCCACGTCCTGGCCACCACCACCGCCCTCGTCGTGGCCCACCGCCCCTCCACCGTCATGCTCGCCGACCGCGTCGCCCTCCTCTCCGGCGGCCGCATCACCGCGGTCGGCACCCACCACGAACTCCTCCACTCCAGCCCCGAATACCGCCACATGATGTCCGGCGCGCAGGTCGGTGCCGCGTGACTGCGCCGGGGGTTTGTTCCTCCGCCACCCCGCCTCTGCCCGATTCCTGGGCGCCGCCCTCGCACTGCTCGGCCCCAGGGGGCCTCACAGGCTTCGGGCCGGCTGCGCCGGACTCTCCCCCAGACTCCGTCTGGGTGGGGGTCCTCCCCAGCCTGGCGGCTGGGTGGGGGTCCCCCCGGCCGAAGGCTGGTGGGGGTCCCCCGGACGGAGTCCGGGGGAGAGTGCCCCCCTCCGCCGGCCCGGGGGCTGGGTTCGTTTCCCCCACCCCGCCCCTTCCCGAAACCGGGCTCTCCCCCAAACCTTCGTTTGGGTGGGGGTACCCCCTCTGGGGGAGTGCCCCCACCCGGACCCGCTGGGGGCTCCGCCCCCAGACCCTCCCCCAGCCTGGCGGCTGGGTGGGGGTCCCCCCGGCCGAAGGCTGGGGGAGTGCCCCCAGGTCTTCAAACGCCGGGCGGGCTGAATTTGCGAGAGGAGCAGTGCCCGATGACCGCCGTCACCGAGCAAACCGCTGAGCAGGAAGAGCAAGCGGCACCTGCCCAGACCGAGCCCGAACTCCCCACCCCCGACGGCGCGTCGCGGGCGCTGCTGCGCGGACTGTTGGGCCCGCACCGGGCCCGGGTGTGGGCGGCAGCGATCGTGCTGGTCGTGCAGCAGGCGTCCGTGCAGGCGGGACCGCTGATCGTGGCGTATGCGATCGACCGTGCGATTCCGGCGTTGCGGAGGAATGACCATGGGCCGCTGATCGCGGTGGCGGTCGGTTATGTGGGCTGCGCGGTGCTGGGGGCGGTGTTGCAGCGCGTGTTCATCCGGTCCGCGGCCCGGATCAGCCAGGACATACTGCTGGACCTGCGGGGGCGGATCTTCCGGCATGCGCAGGCGCTGGGGCTGGACTTTCATGAGCGGTACACATCGGGACGGATCATCGCGCGGGCCACGTCGGACGTGGAGTCGATCCGGGAACTGCTCACGGAGGGCCTGCAGGAGCTGCTGAATGTGGGGCTGTCGGTCATCTACATTTCGGTGGTCCTGCTGTATCTCGACTGGGGCCTGGGACTTTTCGCCCTGGCGACCGCGCTGCCGCTGGTACTGACCGTACGGGCCTTCCGGCGCCGCTCGCACAAGGTGTACGCGCGGCGGTCGGCGGCGATCGCCGCGGTCATCGTGCAGTTCACCGAGACGATGAACGGCATCAGGCCGGTGCAGGCCTTCCGGCGCGAGAAGGCGAACGACAAGACGTTCGCGGGGCTCAACGCGGCCCACCGCCAGGCCAATGGGGACGCGATCCTGGAGATGGGCCGGTTCACGGTCTCCTCGTGGCTGCTCGCCAACACCTCGGTGGCGCTGGTCGTGCTGTGGGGTGCCTATCGGGTCGCCGCGGGCTCGCTCGCGCTGGGGGTGCTGGCAGCGTTCGTGCTGTATCTGCGGCGGTTGTACGCGCCGATCGATCCGCTGGCGATGTTCCTCAACTCGTACCAGTCGGCAGCCGCATCGCTGGACAAGATCGCGGGGCTGCTGGCCCAGACCCCGTCAGTTCCAGAGCCGGAGGCTCCGCGCGAGCTGCCGTCCCGGCAGGACGGGATGCCGGGGCGCGAGGTGGTGTTCGACGGGGTGCACTTCGCGTACCGAACGGGCGGCGAGGTGTTGCCGCGCTTCGATCTGCGGCTGCCGGCCGGGCAGACGGTGGCGGTGGTCGGCGCGACGGGGGCCGGCAAGTCGACGCTCGCCAAGCTGCTGGCCCGCTTCTACGACCCGACCGGGGGCCGAGTCCTCCTCGACGGAGTCGACCTGCGGGATCTGTCTCTGCCGGAGCTGCGGCGCGGCACGGTCATGGTCACCCAGGAGGCCTTCCTCTTCTCCGGCACCGTCGCCGAGAACATCGCCATCGGCAGACCGGACGCCACTCGCAAGCAGATCGAGGAGGCCGCGAAGGCGATCGGTGCCCACGACTTCATCGCCGAGCTGCCCGAGGGCTACGACACCGACGTCCGCAAGCGCGGCGGCCGTATCTCGGCCGGTCAACGCCAACTGGTGGCGTTCGCACGGGCGCTGCTCGCCGATCCGGCCGTGCTCATCCTCGACGAGGCGACGTCGTCGCTGGACGTGCCCGGCGAGCGGGCGGTGCAGCAGGCGATGCAGACGGTGCTGGCCGGACGTACGGCGGTGATCATCGCCCACCGGCTGTCGACCGTCGAGATCGCCGACCGGGTGCTGGTGATGGACGCCGGGCAGCTGGTCGAGGACGGCACCCCGGACCAACTGGTCGCCGGTGACGGGCACTTCGCCGGGCTGCACCAGGCCTGGCGGGACAGCCTCGTTTGACTTCCTCCCCCGCCTATGGGCGGGGGGGGTTCCAGCGTTCCAGTTTCAGGCGCGGGCAGTGTCCTCCGCCGCTACGCGGTTCCGCTCTCAGGACGCGTTTCCTCCCCCGGCTGAAGCTCGATGCTTGCACGCAAGGAGTTCCCGATGATCGATCCATACGAGGACCCGGGTGTCCCGGAGCGCCGGGGCGCCGGCCGGTTCCTGTGGTGGCTGCTGACCTGCCAGCCCGGGCGGGCAGCCGCGGGAGCGCTGCTGGGCACCGTGTGGATGGTGCTCCTGGCGGTGGCGCCGTACATCCTGTCGCGGGCGATCGACGACGGGCTGCAGCCCGGGGACGTAGCCGCGCTGGCCGGCTGGACGGCGGTGCTGCTGGGCGTAGGGGTGTTCAACGCCTGGGTGAGCGTCATGCGGCACCGGACGATGACCCGGCTGCGGATGGACGCCAACTTCCGCACGGTCAAGGTCGTGGTGGGGCAGGCGACCCGGCTGGGCGCCGCGCTGCCGCGTCAGGTCGATGCGGGTGAGGTCGTCACGATCGGCGTCAGCGATGTGCAGACCATCAGCCAGGCCCTGACCATCACCGGGCCCGGCGTCGGCGCGGCCGTCGCGTACGTCGTGGTGGCCGGGCTGCTGCTGTCGATCTCCGCGCTGCTTGCGGCGGTGGTGCTGGTGGGAGCGCCCGTTCTGGCGTTGCTGGTCGGGCCACTGCTGGGGCATTTGCAGGGCACCGAGACGGTCTACCGCCAACGGCAGGGTGTGCTCACCGCCCGGATCGGCGACCTCGCCGGCGGCCTGCGGGTTCTCAACGGCCTGGGTGGCAAGCAGCTCTACGCGGACGGCTTCCGGCGCGAATCGCGCAGGCTCCAGGAGCAGGGCTACCGGGTGGGCGCGGTGACGAGCTGGGTCCAGGCGATCGGGGTCGGGCTGCCGACGCTCTTCCTGGCGGTCGTCACCTGGCTGGCGGCCCGGATGGCGGCGCAGGGGGACATCAGCGTGGGCCAGTTGGTGTCGGTCTACGGGTATGTGGCCGTCCTGGTGGGGCCGGTGTCGTTCTTCATCGAGTGCGGCTATCAGGTCAGCCGCGGCCTGGTCTGCGCCCGGCGGGTCGTACGTTTCCTGGCGCTGGAGCCCGATGCCGCGGGCGCCACGGACCGCACCACGGACGGCGGGACGCTGGACGCCCCCGGCGAGCCGGCCACGCTGCGCGATCCGGCGTCCGGGGTGGAGGTGGCGCCGGGGAGGCTGACGATGCTGGTCAGCGCCCGGCCCTCGGAGTCCGCCGACGTGGTCGACCGCCTCGGGCGGTTCACGGCATCGGCGGTGACCTGGGGCGACGTACGCCTCGACGAGATCCCCCTGTCGCAGGTGCGGGACCGGATCCTGGTCGCGGACAACGAGGCCGACCTGTTCGCCGGCACCCTGCGCGAGATGGTCTTCGGCCGCCGGGACCCGGACGACGAGGCCGTCGAGCGGGCCGTCCACGCCGCCGTCGCCGAGGACATCGTCCAGGGGCTGCCGGACGGCCTCGGCTCGGCCGTCGAGGCGCAGGGCCGCAGCCTCTCCGGCGGCCAGCGGCAGCGGGTCCGCCTGGTCCGGGCGTTGTTGGCCGGCCCCGAGGTGCTGCTGGCGGTCGAGCCCACCTCGGCGCTCGACGCGCACACCGAGGCGGCGGTCGCGGCCCGGCTGCGCGAGGCCCGCTCGGGACGTACGACGGTGGTCACCGGCACCTCGCCGCTGCTGCTGGAGCACGCGGACACCGTGTACTTCCTGGTCGACGGCAAGGTCGCCGCCGTGGGCTGCCACCGCGACCTGCTGGACGGTGAGCCCGGCTACCGCGCGATCGTGGCCCGCGATGCCGACGCCGAGGAGGCCCTGCGATGACCGCCGCCCATCTCCCCGTGGCCGGAAAGCCGGAGGTGCGCCGGGCTGCGATCCGGCTGATCCGGGCGGACGGGCGGGCCTTCGCCGCCGTGATCGCCCTCAACGCTCTGGCCGCCGGCGTCGGGCTGGCCGGGCCCTGGCTGCTCGGCCGCATCATCGACGACGTCCAGGCGGGCCGCGGGACGGCCCCGGTGGACCGGCTGGCGCTGGCCATCCTGGTGTCGTCGCTGGCGCAGCTGCTGCTGGCGCGCTACGCCCGCTACATCGGTCACCGTTTCGGCGAACGGACCCTGGCCCGCGTACGGGAGCAGTTCGTCGACCGCGCGCTGGCACTGCCCGCCTCGGTCGTGGAACGGGCCGGAACGGGCGATCTGACGGCCCGGGGCACCGCCGATGTCGCCACTGTCGGCACCACGTTGCGCGACGTCGGGCCGACGGTGTTCATCGCCATGCTGCAGTGTCTGTTCCTGCTCGGCGCGGTCTTCGTCCTCAACCCGCTGCTCGGCGGGTGTGCCGTGTTCGGCCTCGTCGGCGTCTGGTTCGCGCTGCGCTGGTATCTGCGCCGAGCGCGGGACGCCTATCTCGCCGAGGGCGCGGCGAATTCGGCGGTCGCCGAGATCCTCGCGGCGACCGTGGAAGGTGCCCGCACCATCGAGGCGTTCGGGCTCCAGCGGCGCCGCGTCGTGGCGAGCCGCGTTGCGCTGGAGGAGGCCTGCCGCACCCGGACCCGGACGCTGGACCTGCGCAGCGTCTTCTTCCCGGCCGTTGAGATCTCGTACGTCATCCCGGTGGCCGGGGTGCTGCTGGTCGGCGGCGTGCTGCACACCCACGACATGATGAGCCTGGGGGCGGTGGTGACCGCCGCCCTCTATCTGCGGCAGCTCGCCGACCCCCTGGACACCGTCCTGATGTGGGTCGAGCAACTGCAGAGCAGCAGCGCGTCGTTCGCCCGCGTCGAGGGCCTTGGCGATGCCCCACGCGGCGTGTCGGGCCCCGCCCCCGTGCCTGACGGCGACCGCATCGACGTCGACGGCGTGCGCTACGCCTACGACGGCGGGGCCGAGGTCCTGCACGGCATCGACCTCACCGTCCGGCCCGGCGAACGGCTCGCCGTCGTCGGCCCCTCCGGCGCCGGGAAGTCGACCCTGAGCAGGCTCCTCGCGGGCATCGACGCCCCCCGCACCGGCTCGGTCACGGTCGGCCGGGTCCCCATCGCCGACCTCGACCCCGAGCAGTTGCGCCGGCAGGTCGTCCTGGTCACCCAGGAGCATCACGTCTTCCTGGGCACCGTCCGGGACAACCTGCTGATCGCCGCCCCCACGGCGGGCGATGCCGAGCTTCGGGCGGCTCTCGCCGCTGTTGGCGCCGACTGGACCGACGAGCTGCCCGCCGGCCTCGACACCGAGCTCGGTGCCACCGGCCACCAGCCCGACGGCTCCCAGGCCCAGCAACTCGCCCTCGCCCGCGTCGTCCTCGCCGACCCCCACACCCTCATCCTCGACGAAGCCACCGCCCTCCTCGACCCCCGCACCGCCCGCCACACCGAACGCGCCCTCGCCACGGTCTTGCAGGGCCGCACCGTCATCGCCATCGCCCACCGCCTCCACACCGCCCACGACGCCGACCGCGTCGCCGTCATGGAAGCCGGCCACCTCACCGAACTCGGCACCCACGACGACCTCGTGGCGGCGGGCGGTGCGTACGCGGCCCTGTGGGCCACGTGGCACAGCTGACCCCCACCCGCCGCCTGGAGGTGGGTGTCCGGGGGTGCATCGGCGGCCGACGGTCCGTGGCCGGGTTGTGTCAGCCCGTCCGGCGTTTGAGGACCTGGGGGTATCCCCTCTGGGCGAGGGTCCGGGGGCTTGCCCCCGGTTTCGGGAAGGGGCGGGTGGGCGAGAAGAACCCGCCGTACAGGGCGGCCGAGGGATAACCCTCAAGGTCGAGTCAGGGACGTGACATGTACCGGTAAAAAGTGGCAGCCTGCATCCAGCTATCACACATAGATCCTGCACAGCCGTGTCATAGCGACGCTCCCGCACTGCTCAGCTCTTCCCGGACAGCACACCCCGTCTGCCCGGTCTGTCACCGGCCGTCGACCCGCGGCCGTCGCAGTAGGAGTACGAGTGAGACGATCCCCCCGCAAGGCGGCCGCAGCCGGCGCACTGATCGCCACCGCCGCCTTCCTGGCCGTCGGCATACCCACCACCACCGCCGCAGCGAAGGCCCTCCCCCACGCGAGTCCCCTTCGTACCGGGGCACTTGAGGCCAAGCTCTCCCCCGCGCAGCACACCGCCCTGATCAAGAGCGCCAGCGCCAAAACGGCCACGACCGCCAAGTCGTTGAGCCTCGGCACCAAGGAGAAGCTGGTCGTCAAGGACGTCGTCAAGGACGCCGACGGTACCCTCCACACCCGCTACGAGCGCACCTACGCCGGACTCCCGGTCCTCGGCGGCGACCTCGTCGTCCACACCCCCGCGTCCGGCGAGGGCACACTCGGCACGACCTTCAACAACAAGAACGCGATCAAGGTCGCCTCCACCACCGCGACCGTCGCCAAGTCCGCCGCCACCACCACGGCCCTCAAGGCCGCCAAGGCACTGGACGCGGTCAAGCCCGCCACCGACAGCGCCCGCAAGGTGATCTGGGCCGGCAACGGCACCCCTACCCTCGCCTGGGAGACAGTCGTCGGAGGCCTGCAGGACGACGGCACGCCAAGCCAGCTGCACGTCATCACCGACGCCACCACCGGCAAGCAGCTCTACCAGTACCAGGGCATCAAGACCGGCACCGGCAACAGCCAGTACAGCGGCACCGTCAGCCTCTCCACCACCCTGTCCGGCTCGACGTACCAGCTGTACGACACCACGCGCGGCGGCCACAAGACGTACTCCCTCAACAACGCGACGTCCGGCACCGGAACGCTGATGACCGACGCCGACGACACCTGGGGCACCGGCGCCGGCTCCAACACGCAGACCGCCGGGGTCGACGCCGCCTACGGCGCCCAGATGACCTGGGACTTCTACAAGAACACCTTCGGCCGCAACGGCATCAAGAACAACGGCGTCGCCGCCTACTCGCGCGTCCACTACAGCACCGCGTACGTCAACGCGTTCTGGGACGACACCTGCTTCTGCATGACGTACGGCGACGGCACCAGCAGCACCCACGCCCTCACCTCGCTCGACGTCGCCGGCCACGAGATGAGCCACGGCGTCACCTCCAACACCGCGGGCCTCAACTACAGCGGTGAGTCCGGCGGTCTCAACGAGGCGACGTCCGACATCTTCGGCACCGGCGTCGAGTTCTACGCCAACAACAGCTCCGACGTCGGCGACTATCTCATCGGCGAGAAGATCGACATCAACGGCGACGGCACCCCGCTGCGCTACATGGACAAGCCCTCCAAGGACGGCGGCTCCGCCGACAGCTGGTACTCCGGCGTCGGCAACCTGGATGTCCACTACTCCTCGGGCCCGGCGAACCACCTCTTCTACCTGCTCTCCGAGGGCAGCGGCACCAAGGTGATCAACGGCGTCACCTACAACAGCCCGACCTCCGACGGCATCGCCGTCGCAGGCATCGGCCGGGCCGCCGCGCTGCAGATCTGGTACAAGGCGCTCTCCACCTACATGACCTCCAGCACCAACTACGCGGGCGCCCGCACCGCTGCCCTGTCGGCCGCCTCCGCCCTGTACGGATCCGGCTCGACCCAGTACGCCGGTGTGCAGAACGCCTTCGCCGCCATCGCCGTCGGCAGTCACGCCCCCACCAGCGGCGTGACCGTCACCAACCCCGGCAGCCGGACCGCCACCGTCGGCACCGCCGTCAGCCTGCAGATCTCGGCCAGCAGCACCAACGGCGGCTCGCTCACCTACGCCGCCACGGGCCTGCCCACCGGCCTGTCGATCAGCAGCTCCACCGGTCTGATCAGCGGTACCCCGACCACAGCGGGTACGTACAGCACCACCGTGACCGCCACCGACAGCACCGGCGCCACCGGCTCGGCCTCCTTCGCCTGGACGGTCAGCACGTCCGGCGGCGGCACCTGCACCTCGGCCCAACTGCTGGGCAACGCAGGCTTCGAGTCGGGCGCCACCACCTGGACCGCGAGCAGTGGCGTCATCACCAACTCCACCAGTGAGGCGGCCCACGGCGGCTCGTACAAGGCCTGGCTGGACGGCTACGGGTCAACGCACACCGACACGCTCTCCCAGTCGGTGACCATTCCCAGCGGCTGCAAGGCCTCGCTGACCTTCTACCTCCACATCGACACCGCCGAGACCACCACCAGCACCGCGTACGACAAGCTCACCGTCACGGCCGGATCCACGACCCTGGCGACCTACTCCAACCTCAACAAGGCCACCGGCTACGTCCTCAAGACCTTCGACGTCTCCTCGCTGGCCGGCACCACCGCCACCATCAAGTTCAGCGGAGTCGAGGACACCTCGCTCCAGACCAGCTTCGTCATCGACGACACCGCCCTGACCACCAGCTGACGCAGGTGAGAGCGACGTAGGTCACATCGGGCAACGTGGGCCATCTGCTAAAGTGGTCCAGGTTGCTCGTGTGGTACCCATGAACTTTGTGTGCGCCAGATCGTATGCGATCTCGGCGCACTTTTGTTTTTCCGGCCCGTCCGGTGTGGGAACCCATTTCGCTTTTTAGGAGACACACATGGCCACCGGAACCGTGAAGTGGTTCAACTCGGAAAAGGGCTTCGGCTTCATTGAGCAGGAAGGCGGAGGCCCCGACGTCTTCGCTCACTACTCGAACATCGCGACCCAGGGCTTCCGCGAGCTCCTTGAGGGCCAGAAGGTCGAGTTCGATGTCACCCAGGGCCAGAAGGGCCCGCAGGCGGAGAACATCCGCCCCCTCTGAGCGACGCGCTCAACAACCGAGAGGCCCGCACCACCAGGGTGCGGGCCTCTCGGCCGTCCCCAGGAAGGTTTTCCCCTTGCAGACGTTCTCCGACCTGCCGCTCGACCCGGCGCTGGTGGTTGCGCTGGCCGCGAACGGAGTCACCGAGCCGTTCCCGATCCAGTCGGCCACCCTGCCGGACTCGCTGGCGGGCCGCGACGTCCTCGGCCGAGGCCGCACCGGCTCCGGAAAGACCCTCGCCTTCGGACTTCCCCTGCTCAGCCGTACGGCGGGACGCCGCGCCGACTCCAAGCGACCGCTCGCCCTCGTCCTGGTACCCACGCGCGAGCTGGCCACCCAGGTGAACGAGGCGCTGAGCCCCTACGCGGCCGCGCTCGGACTCCGTACGGCCGTCGTCTTCGGCGGGACCTCGATCAACCGCCAGATCGACACGCTCCGCAAGGGCGCCGAACTGCTGGTCGCCACCCCCGGGCGGCTCTTCGACCTCATCGACCGGCGCGCGGTCGCGCTGGGCCAGGTCGCCATCACCGTCCTGGACGAGGCCGACCAGATGGCCGACATGGGCTTCCTCCCGCAGGTCACCCGACTGCTGGACCAAGTCGACCCCAACGGCCAGCGGATGCTCTTCTCCGCGACCCTGGACCGCCAGGTCGACAAGCTCGTCAAGCGCTTCCTGACCAACCCCGTCACGCACTCCGTGGACCCCGGCACCGCGACGGTCACGACCATGACCCACCACGTCCTGCACGTGGACGACGGCACCAAGAAGGCCACGACGGCGGAGATCGCGAACCGCGACGGCCGCGTCATCATGTTCGTCGACACCAAGCGCGGTGCCGACCGGCTGGTCAAGCATCTGCTGGCGCAGGGCGTGCGGGCTGTCGCGCTGCACGGCGGCAAGTCGCAGCCGCAGCGGGACCGGGCGCTCGACCACTTCCGCGAGGGGCGGGCGACGGCGCTGGTCGCCACGAATGTCGCCGCCCGTGGCATTCACATCGAAGGCCTGGACCTCGTGGTGAACGTCGACCCGCCGACCGAGGCCAAGGACTATCTGCACCGCGGCGGCCGTACCGCCCGGGCCGGCGAGTCCGGCGCCGTCGTCACCCTGGTGCTGCCCGAGCAGCGGCGTGAGACGGCCCGCCTGATGACTGCCGCCGGCATCCGCCCCGAGACCGTCCGGGTCCGCCCCGGCGACCCCGATCTCGTCAAGGTCACCGGCGCCCGCCGGCCCTCCGGCACCGCCGTCACCATCACCGAGACCACCCCCACCCCCACCCCCGCCGCCCCCGGCTCCTCCACCCGCCGCCGTCGCCCCCACCGCCCCGCCGGCCCCGGCACCCCCATCGGCCAAACCCGCGGCAAATCCGCCTCCCCCGCCGGACGCGGGGGCGCGGTCGGC
>NZ_RJVR01000161.1 GCF_003999195.1 Streptomyces soli | reverse complement strand
GAGGCTCGTCCCAAGGGACGGACCTTAAAGTCTCGGAGCCGACCGGCCCCGGCTCGGGTCTCGCCTCATGCCTTCGGGCCTATCCATGTGTGGGCGCGCGACGGCCTGCGGCCGTGCCGAGCGGGGCGTAGACAGGAGCGCGGGCGCGGCCGCCGGCCGGGAGCGCGCCCGGCGAAGCGGAGCGCAGCCGGGTGTCTTGAACCCGTAGAGAAAGTTGTTACTCAGTCGGGTTGTTGGGGTCGTTGCGGTGGCGGTCATGCTCGGTCTCGATGTCGTGGAAGACGGTTTCGGCTGCGGTGATGGTGAGTTGGAGCCGGTGCAGGATGTGGCGCCGGGCACTGTGGATCAGCGCTAGGTGGTGGGCGCCTTCGTGGCTGGTGTCGTCGGCGGGGTACCAGAAGCCGCGGTGGCTGTAGTCGCGGATGATGACGGCGCAGGCGCGGACAACGGCATTCATGGTGGCGCTGATCTCGTACCGGTAGCACTGTTCGGCCTCGGCTCGGATCCGGGCTGCTGTGGGTTCTTGGGGCTCGTTAGTGCTCATGGTGCCTGTCTGAGGGTGGTGCCGGTGGGGCGGGCGGTCAGGACGTAGCGGGTGGTGTCATCAAAGATCGTGTGGGCGTACATGGCGCCCTGGGCGAGGTGGGATAAAGCGCGCTCGTGCTCGCGCTGGTCGGTGACCCAGTGGTGGACCGGTAGGGCGGCGTGTGGGTCGAGTTGATCGGCTACGTGATAGCCGCGTTCATGGAGCCAGCGCAGGGCGAGGCGGGGTGTGGTGGCTGGGTGGGAGCCGAGCCAGAAGGCGCGGCCGTCGTGGGGGGTGTAGGCGATGACCTCGCACCAGTAGCCGGCGGCGAGGGGCGATTCCTGGCGGAGGTGGAGTTCGTCCATGGTCAGCACGCGGCGACTCCGGGATGGGGCATGAGGAGTTCCGCAGTGATGGTGTGACCGTGGTGGTCGCCGTGGATTTCCACGTTGTCGGCAAGGGCGGCGACCATGCCGAGCCCGCGGCCGTGGGTGGCATCGGTTCCGGGGTGCTCGATCGTGGGGGCGGTGCCGCTGCCGGAGTCGGTTACCGAGATCGCGATGACCAGGTCGGACAGGGCCAGGGTGATGTGGAAGGTGCCGGTGCCGTCACCACTGGCGGTATGGACGAGGGCGTTGGCGCCGAGTTCGCTGACGATGAGGGCGACGTCGTCGGCGTGGGGACTGTGGCTGAGGATGTCGCGGGTCCAGCGGCGGGCGCGGCTGACCTCTTCGGGGAAACCTGGGCAAGTCAGTCCCCAGACCCGCAATTTGCTCGTATACTCGTCCATACAAGTTCCTTCGTGCTGGTAGGCCGCCATGGGTAGAGGTTTCGGGCTAGACGAGTTTGACGCCGTCGTGGGCGCGGACGGCCGGCGGGGATGCCGAGTCCAGCGCGTCCAGGACGCGGATTGCGTAGGCCTCGTCGGCAAGCTCGGTGACTTCTTCGCGGGTGGCCCAGCGCAGGGCGCGGGTCTCCTCGCCGGTGGTCGGGGCCCCGTCGATCGCTTCGCAGCGGAAGACGAGGGAGACGATCAGGCCGGTCATGTTTTTGTAGACGCCAGTGAGAGTGGCCGGGACTGCGATCTTGATGCCGGTCTCTTCGAGGACTTCACGCTGAAGGGCCTCGGGGATGGTCTCGCCGGGTTCGAGTACGCCGCCGGGAGGCTCCCACTGGCCGTTGTCGCGCCGCTTGATGAGTAGGGCCCGGCCGTGGTCGTCGATGATGACCCCGGCGACGCTCACGGAGTGCGGACGCTCAGTGCTCACGTTCTCGGCCCTCTCGGCTGGCTAGGCTCTCCACCGTAGCAACAAAACTCAGCCGCTCGTCTAGATACCTAAAGGAGTGCAGATGCCTTCTCTTCCCTCGGGTGCCCTTGGGGCGCTTGATCCGACGAGTGACCGCGCGGTGTTTCGGCAGATCGCCGATCAGCTGCGCGAGGCCATCGACAGGGGGCGCTTCGCGGAGGGGGACAAGCTTCCGTCGGAGGCCGAGTTGGTTGAGCACTATGGCGTGTCCCGGATGACGGTCCGCAACTCCTTCTCGGTGCTTCAGGGGGAAGGGCTGGTGCTGGCCGAGCACGGCAAGGGAGTGTTCGTGCGGCCGCGGCCGCCGGTCCGCCGGCTGGCCTCCGACCGGTTCGCGCGGCGCCACCGCGAGCAGGGGAAGTCGGCGTTCATCGTGGAGGCGGACGCCGCCGGGAGCCGTCCGGAGGTGGACAGCCTGGAGGTGAAGGAGGAGCGGCCTTCGCAGGACATCTCGGCGCGGCTGGGCTCGCCTCGCCGGGTGCTGGCCCGTCGGCGCCGGTATCTGCTGGACAAGCGGCCGGTGGAGTTCGCTACCTCCTACCTGCCGCTGGACCTGGCCCGGAATACGCCGATCGCCGAGCCGAACCCCGGCCCCGGTGGCATCTACGCCCGGCTTGAGGAGCTGGGGCACAGGCTCGACCACTTCGAGGAGGAGATCCGCGCGCGGATGCCCTCTCCGCAGGAGGTTAAGACGCTGCAACTGGCCTCAGGTGTGCCGATCATCCACCTGATCCGAACCGCGTACGACACCGAGGGGCGCGCCGTGGAGGTGTGCGACACGGTCATGGCTGCTGACGCGTACGTCCTCGCATACCAGCTTCCGGCGACCTGAGGCGGGGCGATGAGGCGTGACGGCAGCTTTCGCGGGTGGCTCCCACGAACTCGTACACGCCAACAGGAATACTCGTATAGACGAGTGGGCAAGTCTGTGGTTACAGTGGTCCCCGTTCCCCAACCGGGATCACCTCAATGCATCTTGTATAGACGACTAGATGGCAACCACAGAAGGAGAAGTATCTTGCGCAGCATCCGAGTTGAGACCTCGTCCGCGACGATCCTGCTGACCGAGGCCCCGGAGCCGAAGGTCAAGGACCGACAGACCGGCGAGATTGCCAAGGACGCCCTGAGTGGCGAGGCACTGGTGAAGCTCGGCGTCGTCTTCATCGACGCGGGGGAGTCCTCGCTGATTCAGGTCACCGTGCCGGAAAGCGGTATCACCGAGGGGCTGACCCTCGGAGCTCCGGTCTCGCTGGTCGGCCTGGTGGCCCGGCCGTGGGAAAGCGTGTTCAACGGCCAGCAGCGGCACGGGATCGCCTTCCGCGCTGCTGCGGTCGCGCCGGGGACCTTCCCGGCCCAGGCCTCCGGGGCGGCAGCCTGATGTCAGACCTGGTGACGTTGTTGGAGGTGGGGGGCCCGGTCGCTGCGATCGGTGGCGGGGCCGCGTACCTCCGGGCCCAGCACCCGGCGGTGTACTGGTCGACCGTCGGCCTGCCGGCCTCCACGGTCCGGCTCGTCGGCTCGTACGCCGCCGTCATGGACGCCTGCGGGCTGACGGTCGCCCCGTCCCGGCTCCGGGCCATGGCGATACGGGCGACCACCCGCCGTGAGGTGCGGCCGGTACCGCCCCGCCGGGGCATCATCCGCCCGGCCTCGACCGGCCTGCGGCTGAGGCTGCGGCTGGCTCCGGGCCAGGAACCGGCGGATGTGGCGGCCTCGGCGGAACGGCTGCGGCACGCCTGGGGCGTCCATGCCGTGTACGTGTCCGAGATCAAGCCCGGTGTGGTCGAACTGCGGCTCGTCGGCTACGACGTGCTGCGGAAGGTGAAGATGCCCCGCAAAGTCGGCGGCGGCCTGCTCAAGGTGCCGGTGGCGCTGCGGGAGGACGCGACCGCGTTCGTACGGGACTACCTGACCATCCCGCATCAACTCACCCTCGGCGCGACCCTGTCGGGCAAGTCCATGTACCTGCGGCACCTGGTCACCGGACTGGCACCGCAGCCGGTCGCGCTGGTCGGGATCGACTGCAAGCGCGGGGTGGAGCTGGCGCCGTTCGCGCCCCGGCTGTCCGCCCTGGCGACCGAGCCCGATCAGGCGGCCAAGCTGCTGCCGGTGCTCGTACAGCTCATGGAGGACCGCTACGACCTGATCAGAGCCCGGCAGGGCATCGCCCAGGACATCCCGGACGAGGAGATCACCTCCGACATCTGGGGGCTGCCGGAAGCTGAACGGCCGGTGCCGGTCGTGCTGTTCGTCGACGAGGTCGCCGAACTGTTCATGGTCGCCAACCGCAAGGACGAGGAGAGGCGGGACGAGATGGTCACCCAGCTCATCCGGCTCGCCCAACTGGGCCGCGCCGCCGGCATCTACCTGGAGGTGTGCGGGCAGCGCTTCGGCGCCGAACTCGGCAAGGGCGCCACCATGCTCCGCGCCCAGCTCACCGGCCGCGTCTGCCACCGCGTCAACGACGAGGCCTCGGCCAAGATGGCGCTCGGCGACATCGCCCCCGAAGCAGTCGGCGCCGCCTGCGCCATCGCACCCGAACGCCCCGGCCTGGCCGTCGCCGGGGACACCTCCGGCGGCTGGTCCCGGATCCGTACGCCCTATCTGTCGCTCAGCGATGCCGCCGCCGTCTGCCGCGAAACGGCGGACCTCGTACCGGACCTGGCCGCGCTCCAGCCCTTCCGCCCTGTCGTGCCCGTACGAGTGGTCAAGAGCCCGGTCCCGGCGGTCAAGCCCCGTCCTGTGACCGACTGAACCACCGCTCCCCCACGGTCGGCGCGACCGCCTCACGCCACGTCCCTACCCCCGCCATGCCCAAAACCGAAAGGCGTGCCCATGTCCCGCCCCTCCGTCGCCGAGATATCCGCCTTCCTCGCCGACCTCGCCGCCTACCGCAAGTCGCGGACCGGCGACCTGACCACACTGATGGCCCGCAAAGCCGACTTGCTGGAACGCATCGCCGCCGACTCCCCGCACGACGCCGAAGCGGCCGAGGTCGCGGCCAACGCCCGCGCCAACTCCGACCGACTCAACGGCGAGTAGCCGTGCGCGCACCACTGGCCCGCGTCGACGCCGTGCTCGTACAGGCGGTCATCGCTGCCGCGCTGTCCTTCGCCCACCTGCACGACATCGCCTCGGCCGCCGGACAGGACGGCTGGAAAGCGTGGGCCTATCCCATCTCCGTCGACCTGCTGCTCGTGGCGGCCTGGCGGCGGCTGCGGTCCGGGAGCTCTCGGGCGGCCGGGTGGTGCTGGTTCATCATCGCCTTGACCGCATCCCTCGGGGCGAACGTCGCCACCGCCGGAATGCTCGACCTGACGGGCGTCCCGACCTGGCTGCGCATCCTGGTCGCCGGGTGGCCGGCGGTCGCCTTCCTCGGCGGCACGCTTCTCGCCCATACGGCCCCGGCTGTCGCTGAACCCGTACCCGAGCCGGAACCCGAGGTGACCGAAGTGGCTCCCGTCGACCCGGTGCCCGAACCGCCCGAGCCGCACGTCCCGGCCGCCCTGGTGGAGCACGCCCGCAAGGTCGCCTCCGAGCACCGGACCCGTACCGGTACCCCCATCGACACCGCGACCCTGCGGGCCCGCCTCGGCGTCCCGGTGTCGCTGGCCGAAGCCATCGCCGCCCAGCTCTGAGAGGAGCACGTCATGTCCGCGCCCCGCCGCTTCCGCAACGTCATCCGCATCGGCCCTGTCCAGGTCGCCACCGGCTTCGACAGCCGGGGCCGCGAGAAGCACACCGCCGCCTGCACCGCCCCGCGCTGCGGCTTCTCCGCCGACTACGACAGCCGGGCCGCCGCGGAACTCGCCGCCCGCACCCACCGCTGCCCCGCCCGCTGAAAGGACCCGTTCCCGTGACCGTCAGCCTGCCCCTGGTCGTCGTCCTGGGCCTCGTCGCCTGGCTCGCGATCAAGTTCCTCGGCGTCCGCATGTGGGTCGCCGTCGTGATCGCCCTGTTCGGCTTCTACCTCGCCGACACCTTCCTCGCCCCCGCCATCGACTCCGGCACGCGAACCGGCGTCGACATCGTCAACGGCACACATAACTAGACGACTAGCTGAGAGGTGATTCCCATGCTCCGCCCAAAACTCCCCGTAGCGCCCACGCCCACCCACCCGACCATCACCGCCCAGCACAGCCACGCCCCGGCCTGCTCCTGCCAGCACGTCGCCCCAGCTCCTGGCTCAACGCCCTCGCTGAGTGTGGGCGCCGGTGTCGTCGGCGCCGTGGTCCTGGTGGGCGTCGTCCTCACCGCGCTCCTGACCGCCGTCGCCGTCTCGGCCGTCTCCGTGGCCATCGCCGCCGTGGTCCTGCGCTCCCTGCTCCGCGCCCAGAGCCGGCGCTGACGGCTTCCGGGGCGGCCTCGATACCGCCAAGCATCTGCCGCCCCGGGAGCCCAACCCCTCACGACCAAAGCCGAAGAGGAGAGAACCATCATCGCGCGCAACACCCCGCCCCCGCTGCCCGAACTCGGCATGCTCGCGTCGCTGGGCACCATGCCCGCCCTGCTCCGCCAGCTCTCCGGGCTCGGCGGCTGCACCCGCCCCGTCCGGCTCGACGGCCACCGCACCGAACACGACCTGAACACAACGACCGGCGAGATCGGCCGTGTCCTCCACCACCTCGACTCCGCCCAGCTCCCCGCCGGCCAGCTCCTCATGCGGTGCAACAACCGCCGCGCCACCCGCTGCCCGGCCTGCGCCGAGACCTACCGCCGCGACACCTTCCACCTGATCACCGCCGGACTACGCGGCGGCAAAGGCATCCCCGACGCCGTAGCGACCCACCCGCGCGTCTTCGCCACCTTCACCGCTCCCGGCTTTGGCCCCGTCCACAACCGCCCCGACAACCGACGCTGCCGCTGCGGCGTGCGCCACGACCAGGATGACGACGCCCTCGGCACCCCGCTCGACCCTGAGGCGTACGACTACGAAGCGTCCGTGCTCTGGAACGCCCACACCGGCCCCCTCTGGCGGCGCTTCACCATCTACCTCCGCCGCGAGATCGCCAAGCTCGCCGGACTCACCCAACGCACCTTCCGCCAGCACGCCCGCGTGTCCTTCGCCAAAGTCGCCGAATACCAAAAGCGCGGCGCCATCCACTTCCACGCCGTCATCCGCCTCGACGGCCCCGAAGCCGGCGACACCCCGCCCCCGCCCTGGGCCACCGCAGACCTGCTGACCGACGCCATCCGCGCCGCCACCGCCAAAGCCACCGTGGACGGCCCGGTCATCGACGACCGCGCCCACACCTTCGCCTTCGGCCGCCAGCTCGACATCCGCACCATCCGCACGGCCGACTTCAACGGCGGCCAGGAGCTGACCGAACGCGCCGTCGCGGCCTACATCGCCAAGTACGCCACCAAAGGCGCCGAGACAGCGACCGGCACCCTCGACCGCCCCATACGGCTCATCGCCGAACTGGGCCACCTCGACATCAGCGAACACGCCCGCCGCATGATCCGCACCGCATGGGCCCTCGGCGCCCGCCCCGAACTCGAAGACCTACGGCTCCGCGCCTGGGCCCACATGCTCGGCTTCCGCGGCCACTTCTCCACCAAATCCCGCCGCTACTCCACCACCCTCGGCGCCCTCCGCGACGCCCGCGCCGAATGGCGCCGCGCCCAAGCCACTCCCGAGGGCCAGACCCACGGCCAGACCGAGGAAACCACCCTCGTCCTCGCGCACTGGGTCTTCGCCGGAACCGGCCTCACCTCCGGCGAAGCCTGGCTAGCAGCATCCGTCGCACCCGCCCCCGGAACGGAAGGAGAACCAACCTATGGCTGAGCGGTATCTCTCCGTGGCCCAGATCGCCGAACGGCTCGGCACCACAGAGCGGTTCCCGCGCCGCTTGATTGCGGAGCGGCGCATCACCTTCGTCAAGGTCGGTCGGCACATCCGCATCCCGGAGAGCGCGCTGTCCGCCTTCATCGACGCCAACACGGTGCAGCCACTCTCCCGGCTGAGGAGGGTCGCCTGATGGCCAGGAAGCCGATGAAGAAGCGGCGCTTCGGACGGGTTCGCAAGCTGGTCTCCGGCCGCTATCAGGCGCGCTATCTCGGGCCCGACGGCGTCGACCGGCCGGCACCCGTCACCTTCGCGACGGCGGGAGAAGCGGACGACTGGCTCGCCGAAAGGCAGGCTGAGGTACGCAAGGGCGACTGGCAGGATCCCGACGCGGGCGCGGTCAACTTTGCTGAGTACGCGGGGCAATGGGTAGATGAGCGGGATCTGTCGGCAACCACAGATCAGTTGTACCGGCGGCTTCTGCGCTTGCACATCCTCCCGACTTTCCGCCAATGGGACCTCGACGAGATCACCCCGCCCCGTGTCCGGACCTGGCGGACGGAGCGGCTGACGGCGACGGGGGCGACTACCGTCGCGAAGTCGTACCGGCTGCTCAAAGCCATCCTTGAAACGGCCGTTGATGACGAACTGATCCGCCGCAACCCCTGCCGGATCCGCGGGGCAGGCAAGGAGTCGGCCGAAGAGCGGCCCGTGGCCACCGTGGACCAGGTGGACGCGCTCGCCGACGCGATCGGGCCTCGCTGGCGCCTGATGGTCTACATCGCCGCCTACGGACCGGCCCGCCCGGAGGAGCAGGCGGAGATGCGGCGGCCGGATGTCAGCCTGGCGCCGCTCGGCATTTGGGTACGTCGGGCGGCTCCTGAGCTGACCACTGGTCGGCGGGTGGTCGGAGAGACGAAGTCCGAGGCGGGGAAGCGGTTCATGGTGCTGCCGGGCTTCATGCAGAAGGACGTGGAGCGCCACCTGAAGTGGTTCGCCCAAAAGGAGTCCAATGGGCTGCTCTTCGTCGGTGAGAAAGGCGCACCGTTCCGGCGGACGTCATTCGGCCGCAAGTGGGCCAAGGCTCGTGTGAAGGCGGGACTGCCGGACAACTTCCGTTTCTACGATCTTCGACACACCGGTCACACCCTCGCGACGCAGTCGGGCGCGACCCTCAAAGACACGATGGTCCGGGCCGGCCAGTCCTCCGAGCGCGCTGCGATGATCTACCAGCACTCGAACCTCGACCGGCAGAAGGAAGTCGCCGCCGCACTCGACGCGCGCGTACGGGCACAACGTGATGCGTCCCGCGAGGCATCGGGCACGCAACGGGCACGGGAGGGGTAAAGAGGTCTAGACAACAAACGAGGCCCGGGTCGTTGACCTGGGCCTTTGTCGTGGAGCGGGTGACGGGAATCGAACCCGCGCTCTGAGCTTGGGAAGCTCATGTTCTACCATTAAACTACACCCGCGAAGATCGCCCTGAGGGCGATTCATCGTCGCACACTGTACCCCATGGCAGGCCCCGGACGCATGCGTCGAGGGGCCTTTGTGATGTGCGGGAGTGGTGCGGGGGGGTGAGGTGGGGCGTAGGTTGGGCGGCGATTTCCTGGTGCGGGTGGGTGCGGAGTGCCGCGTGTGGGGTGGGTGATTGATCCCCTAATGTGGCTTTCGTCGTTGGCGTGCAGGGAAGGAGAGCGATGGATCGCACCGTCGTTCGTTGTGCCGAGGGGCACGTGTTCAGCATCACTACGTTTCCGATGCAGAACCTCGGGGCCGACCGGCTGGGGCCGGGGCGGTTGATCCGGTGTCCGGGGTGTGCGCGGTTGAGGAGTGCGGTGCCGGTGGATGTGCGGGAGCCACAGAGGTAAGAGGTAAGAGGCAGGAAGGGCGGGGCGCGCGGCGTCGGGGTGGATTCGGCCCGGGCCGCGTGGTCCGCGTAACCTTCGTTGCGTGCTTCTCTCTGACAAGGACATCCGGACCGAGATCGACAGCGGACGGGTGCGCGTGGACCCGTATGAGCCGTCGATGGTGCAACCGTCGAGCATTGATGTCCGGTTGGACCGGTTCTTCAGGGTGTTCGAGAACCACCGGTACCCGCACATCGATCCGGCGGTCGAGCAGCCGGACCTGACGCGGCTGGTGGAGCCGGAGGGGGATGACGCGTTCATCCTGCATCCGGGCGAGTTCGTGCTGGCGTCGACGTACGAGGTCATCTCGCTGCCGGACGACGTGGCGTCGCGGCTGGAAGGCAAGAGCTCGCTGGGCCGGCTGGGGCTGCTGACGCACTCGACGGCGGGGTTCATCGACCCGGGGTTCTCGGGGCACGTGACGCTGGAGCTGTCGAATGTGGCGACGTTGCCGATCAAGCTGTGGCCGGGGATGAAGATCGGGCAGCTGTGTCTGTTCCGGCTGACGTCGGCGGCGGAGTTCCCGTACGGGTCGGACAAGTACGGGTCGCGGTATCAGGGGCAGCGGGGGCCGACGCCGTCGCGGTCGTTCATGAACTTCCACCGGACGCGGGTGTGACGCACATGGCCTCGGAGGCGCGGGAGAACCTGACGTACGAGGACTTCGGCCGGGCCGTGCGCGACCTGGCGCAGACGATCGCGGACGACGGCTACGAGCCGGACATAGTGCTGTCGATCGCGCGGGGCGGGGTCTTCGTGGCGGGTGGCCTGGCGTACGCGCTGGACTGCAAGAACATCCACCTGGTGAATGTGGAGTTCTACACGGGGGTCGGGACGACCCTGGAGATGCCGGTGATGCTGGCGCCGGTGCCGAACGCGATCGACTTCTCGGAGAAGAAGGTGCTGATCGCCGACGACGTGGCGGACACCGGGAAGACGCTGAAGCTGGTGCGCGACTTCTGCGTGGATCACGTCGCGGAGGTGCGCAGCGCGGTGATCTACGAGAAGACGCAGTCGCTGGTGAAGTGCGAGTACGTGTGGAAGCGGACCGATGACTGGATCAACTTCCCGTGGAGTGTCTTGCCTCCAGTACGTAAGTCTGGTGAGCCGGTCACTCCATCAAAAGAAGCCCTCTCGCTGACCAGCAAGAAACCCCCTCATCTTGCCTGACTGCTACCCTCCCGGGCGAACTAGGCGGTCGGAGACCCCCCATCCCGGCCCCGGCCTGCTGAGGCGCTCTCGGCTGGTCGGCCCCTGTCAGTGCTGGTCGTCCTCGGGTACCCCTCCACGGCCCACAGACGGCCCGGGAACGGGACTCCGACCAGCACCACCGCCGGCCGAACAGCCGCGATTCGACAGCACGTGCTGGAGATGCCCGCCTCGGTCGTCGCGGAGGCTCTCGGCTACCACCAGGTCACCACAGCCACGCTGGCCTTCGGGCCCGAGCGGCATGGGGTCGTGGTCGACGCTGGGCCGTGTCCGCACAGTGGGTTCGTCGTGGCTCCGGTCGTGGTGCGTCGTCATGAAGTGACCTTCTGGTCGCGGGGCGGGGGCTGGGTCGGGATGCACCCGTGCAGGAGGAGGTTGACGATCTGGTCGATCACCACGTCGTCCAGTGGTTCTTGGCTTAGCGAAGCGCGGTAGACGACGGTTCCCGCATAGACGTCGACCATCAAGGTGGTGTCGGTCTCCGGTGGGAGCCGGCCCTCGTTGCGTGCCTTGTCGAGTAGTTTCACGACGGATGCGCGGCGCGGAGTGATGAGTTCGGCGAAACCTGCGGTGCCGGAGGGGTCCTCGATGATGTCGGCGATCAGGGCCGGAAGGATCAGGCACGTGGGCATGGCCGAGACGATCTCGACGGTGAGCCGGACGGCGGTGCGCAGATCGGCTTCCAGGTCGCCGGTGTCGGGCAGCGGCGGAAGCGGG
>NZ_RJVR01000041.1 GCF_003999195.1 Streptomyces soli | reverse complement strand
TATGAGCAGCTTCCGGTCAACCAGCCGCTCAACGAGGTGCACAACTACAACAAGGACGGCCCGATGCGCTACCACCACAATGGGGACCAGCCGGTCTACGCGCCGAACAGCTACGGCGGGCCCAAGGCCGATCCGCAGCGCTACCGCGATCCGAGCTGGTTCGTGGAGGCCGGCGAGATCGTGCGCACGGCCTACGAGGCCCACAGGGACGACAACGACTTCATCCAGCCCGGCACGCTCTACCGCCAGGTGATGACGCCGACCGACCGCGACCATCTGGTCGACAACATCGTCTGGCAGCTGAACCAGGGAGTGGAGCGCTCCATCCAGGAGCGCGCGATCAACGACTACTGGACGAAAGTGGATCCCGACCTCGGCGCGCGCGTCGCCCAAGGCTTGGGCCTGGGGACTTCGCAGCCGGGTACAGGCCGCTGAGCGCCTCCTCGCCCAGGCCCGGCTGCCACACCGGCGGCCGCTCGTCATACACCCCACACCCGCCCCCGAGGGGTCCGATGTCGGCGAGGCATCCGTATCGCCACCGGCCGACACGGAAGTGACCGTGCTGACCTGACCGCGCTCTCCTCGGCGAGCCTGCACGAGTTCCCCGTGCGCCACCCGAGCCCCCTCGGCCCGCTCCTGCGCGGCGGTCACCTTCTCCTGGGCCTGCCGCAGCACCTCCAGCCAGGACTTCAGCTCCTCCCGTGCCCGTGCCTCACGCTGCTCGAGCAAACCGATCACCGACGGCATCGCACCCCTCCCAGGCTGACAACAACCGTCCGCTGCCTGCCCCTACCACTCCGCGATCATGCTTCGAGCACGGAGAAACCCCCGCTCATCAAGCAGGGGTTCCGTTTGCCACAACGCACTCAGCCAGCGGCGTCCCGGTACGGAAGACCGCCTCGGAGAGCACGCCGTTTTGTCGTGTCGGGCCGACACCGTTGGATCACGATCTGTCGCAGACGGGCAATCGTCGAGCGGCCGCCCACCACCAGGTTCTTTGATCTGTCCGAAGCCACCAAGGACAGCAGAGAAGGATCTCGCTGTCGCCAGCACCCAGAAAGGTGGCTGTCCTCCGTGCGGTTTCCGGTATCTACCTGCACCACCGCTGCACAGCTGTCCACCGCCTGTCCACCGGAGACCCTTCGCGGGAGGCGAATCCAGCTATCCTGGCAGGAAAAAGCCCAGATCAGAGGCCTATCGCCTAGATTTCGTCACAGAAGCCGCACCTTCGACCTACGCATTACGATGCGCAGACCACCGGCGCACGATATACGCCGATTCCAAGGTCAACGAATACAAGAAACCCCAGGTCAGAGCCTCGACCTGGGGTTTACCATGGAGCCGCCTTCGGGATTCGAACCCGAGACCTACGCATTACGAGACCGTGAGCGTTCGTGTTGCGTCGTGCCGCGCCGTGATGCCGAATGACGTCCTGCCTGATCAGAGCACGTGCAACATGTTGACCCGTGCCACCCCGTGATGCACCGTCCAAAGGCGTCTGTCCACCGGCTGTCCACCGAGGTGGTTGTCACCGGGGCGCCAGCGAGACTGGAGCTGGGCTCCCGACGATGCTGTCAACCAGGCGGAGAGACGAACGGAGGTCATTGTAGGACCTCGATAAACGCGCCATCGCTGGGTTCGGTCACCGTGTCCCCCTGCTCGGGTGCCGGAACGCCGTAGCTGGCGACGTCGCACGCGCCTGTGGGTGCTCAGGGTCAACACAGCTGGCTGGGTCATCTCTCGTCGAGCCGTTCATCGAGGATCTCGGCAGCCCAGGCGCGCAACCGTCGGCGCATGTCCTCCACCTGGCCGCCATCGACGCCGTATGCCTCGTACTCCCGGTCCGGTCAACGGTCGACCGCCCGCAGCGTTTGGGCGAAGTAGCGCAGATCGAACCCGGCGTCGTGCTCCGACGCCAACTGCAGTAGCCGTCCGCCCGAGTACCGTCCGGAGGCGAGCGGCGCCATTCACGTCGAGGTAATTCCGTGGCGCGGCCCGTCCCAAGAGGGTGGTCACCTTGTTGGCCACCGCGTCATCGGGGTTGAGGACCGGGCCGATCTCCAACACGGCAGGCGGGCGAGCCCGCCATGCTTCGAACCGCATCTGCATGAAATCCGCCCAACCTGTCCGCAACACTCCTTGCCGCGCCACGCTACCGCCGACCCGCGACGCACAACGCGGCCGGGGACGAGCGGCCCCCTACCCCATGGGCAGCACGTAGTGGTAGTTGCCCTCGCCGACTGCGGCATCGAGGGTCCGGACGACGAACCGGGCATCGTCATACGGACCCGCGACATAGAACGGCACACCGTCCCGGCCGAACTCGATCGGCACGGGCCCTGCGGGCTCACCCAGGTAGACGGCTGCCGCGGCGAACTCCTCATACGGCTCGAAGCCCAGCCCGCGGGCGAAGGCCACCGCTCCGTGCACCAGATGCTGGGCCAACTCCAGCGGCGCCTCGACACCCGGCGAGTCGAACGCGGAGAAGAACTCCCGCCGCCAGGCGTCGAGAGAACCCAGTCCCATCGTGTGCGGCCCGTTCACGTTCTGAGGGTCACGATACCCCCGTCGCCGAGAGCCAGCCCGGCAAGAGCAGCGTGGTCATGGCGGGAGTGTCGCTCAGGGCCCAGGGTTGTGGTCGGACCGTCGAGCTTGCCCGCGCGGATCCCTGGCCGAGGCACAGGCGGCAGGCGCCAGTCCGATCGGCCCGCCGACAGGAAGAGGGAGCCGCAGCCACCCCGCTCAGAATAGGCTCAGGCCCGCGCTGCTGGTGTCCGGGATGACGGGCCGGAACTGGGTGGGGACGGTGTCGTGGCGGCTTGGCCCGGCAGCCGCAGCCACCTCTGGAGCCGTCTCGGCCAGCCAGGTGCGGAACCGGTCCACAGCTGCTCGGTAAGGGATTTGCGCCAGGGTGCGGTGCTCCCCGCTGGGGCAGTAGTCCACGCTCAGGGTGATCACACAGGAGCGGGGCTGGTTGTGACTGCCCGCCCAGGAAGCACGCAGTTCACCGCACGGTGTGCGCCCGCGGGAGCTGTGAGGGACGCGGTGGGTCGGGCGCAGTGGAGCGCCGACCAGGAGGGCGGTGAGTGCGGCCAGGTGCGGGAGCGGGAGCGTGGTGCGGGCGCGGCAGCCGGGGCAGCGGTGCCAGTGCCGCAGCCAGTCCTCGGCGTGAGTGTGGAAGAGGGACGCGTAGCGGTTGGTGACGTAGACGTCGTTGCTGTAAAGGTAGTTCGGCCGTTCGCGGGTGTTGCAGGCCTGGCAGACGGGAGCGCGGACGTAGCGGTGCTCGTGGCAGTGGTCGATCGCACTGGCGGGGGCTTCCTGGCAGACGGCGCACCTCCACCCGGACACTGCGAGTGAGCTGCGTTTGTTGCGGAGCGCCGAGTAGAGGTGGCCTTCCAGTTCCCCGGTGTACGGGCGCAGCGTTGTGGTGGTGCAGGCGGGGCAGATGGTCTGCTGGCCGCTCTCGGTCTGGACGCGCCACGTCTCGGGCCGGTTGTCTGCCCTCGCCCCGCACCTGCTGCAGGTTCGTACGGCCAGCAACCACTGCGCCTCGACGCGCTCGGCAGCGTCCAGCACCCGGGCCAGCGTGCGGGGCAGCCACCACGTGTGCGCCGCCCGTGTCCTTGGCCGCACCACCAGGAATCGGCGCCAGTCGATCCCCGCCAAGTGCCGCAGATGGTCGCTGCCAGCCAGCTGCCACGACCCGTCACGAGCATCGTGGTTGCGGACTCGGGTCCATTCACGGTCCAGGCGCTGACGCCATCGCAGTGCCCGCGCATCTTCTTGTCCCGCACCGGGCACGCTGCAAGGACCAACGTGGACCAGCGCATTCCTGTTCACCTTGACCGACCCCAGTTCCGCCGCTGCCCGGCGCACGTCGGCTCCGCGAACGTGCCACCGGCCGTCGGCGTCCTGCACCGTGGGCACCAGGTGGCTGCCGAGCAGTATGTACCCCGACCGCGGGTCGGCAGGAGAGCCGGTGAACGCATCGGAAGCGGCCGGGACGGTGCTGTTGGACAGCAGTTCGGGCCACAAGGCATCCGCCGCAGGGAGGGTGAGCAAGCCGTGTGTGCGGCGCGGGGTATCGGCCTCTGACATGCCCGGCACGCTAACAGCACCCCTGACTCCGGCACCCGGACTCGGTCAGGAACACCGTCCCGGTCCCCCGGTCCCGCAGAGCACCGGGGGCGCCGTCTGGGGCGGAGCCAAGTCACGAGCCAAACTTCCTCCATGGGCAGCCAGCCGTGCACTCCGTGCCGCCGACGCTCGGTGTCGCAGGCCTCACCGCAGCCCGGTCCAGGCCATCGGCGGCCCACTGCTGTGCCTGCGGTGGTCCGGTCATCCGGTGGCCAGTCGGTGATCGAGTGCGGTGTGCCGTCGGCCGGCGCTGACGGTTCGGACCGCCTGGCCCAGGGCCTTGCGGGATCCGACCAGGACGACGAGTTTCTTCGCCCGTGTCACGGCGGTGTAGAGGAGGTTGCGTTGGAGCATGGTCCACGCCGAGGTAGTGACGGGGATTACCACAGCCGGGTACTCGCTTCCCTGCGATCGGTGGATGGTGACGGCATAGGCGTGCGCGAGTTCGTCCAGTTCGTCGAAGTCGTAGCCGATCTCCTCGTCCTCGTCGGTCAGCACGGTGAGCTTCTGCTCTTCTGTGCTCAACGCGGTGACCACGCCGACGGTGCCGTTGAAGACGCCGTTCTGTCCCTTCTCGTAGTTGTTGCGGATCTGGGTGACTTTGTCGCCCACCCGGAACGTCCGGCCGCCGAATCGTCGTTCCGGCAGTCCTTCCCGGGCGGGCGTGACGGCGGCCTGCAGGAGTGTGTTGAGGTTGCCCGCACCGGCCGGGCCGCGGTGCATGGGGGCCAGCACCTGGATGTCGCGGCGCGGGTCGAGGCCGAATTTCTGCGGGACCCGCCTGGCCGCCACATCGACGGTGAGGCCGGCCGCGTTATCGGTGTCGTCCTCCACGAAGAGGAAGAAGTCGGGCAGGCCGTCTGTCAGCGGGGGCAGGCCCTGGTTGATCCGGTGGGCGTTGGTCACCACCCCGGACTGCTGGGCCTGTCGGAAGATCTTGGTCAGCCGTACCGAGGGGATCGGGCTGTGGGTGGCGAGCATGTCGCGCAGCACCTCCCCCGCGCCGACCGAGGGCAGTTGGTCGACGTCCCCGACGAACAGCAGATGGGCGCCGGGCGCGACCGCCTTGGCCAGCTTGTTCGCCAGGATCAGGTCCAGCATCGATGCCTCGTCCACGACCACCAGGTCTGCTTCCAGCGGCCGGTCGCGGTCGTAGGCTGCGTCGCCGCCGGGCCGCAGCTCCAGCAGGCGGTGGACGGTAGAGGCCGGGGCCCCGGTGAGTTCCGACAGTCGCTTGGCCGCCCGGCCGGTCGGCGCGGCGAGGACCACCTTCGCTTTCTTCGCCAGGGCGAGTGTCACGATCGACTTCACCGTGAACGACTTGCCGCAGCCCGGACCGCCCGTCAGTACCGCGACTTTCTCGGTCAGCGCCAGCTTCACTGCCTCCTGCTGCTCCGGTGCCAGTTCCGCACCTGTCTGGCGCGCCAGCCAGCTCAGCGCCTTCGTCCAGTCGACCGGTGTCTCGCTGCGGCTGCCGAAGGCGGGCACTTTGTCGGCGTCCGTCCGCAGGAGTCTGAGCAGCTGGTTCGCCAGGGAGATCTCGGCACGGTGGAAGGGCACCAGGTACACGGCCGTGATCGGCTCCCCGTCCGGGCCGGGCACGCTTTCGCGGACCACGCCCTCCTCGGCGACAAGCTCGGCCAGGCAGTCGATGACCAGGCCGACATCGACCTGCAGGAGTTTGACGCCGTCGGCGATCAGGCGCTCCTCGGGAAGGAAGCAGTTGCCCTGGTCGCTGCTCTGCGAGAGCGCGTACTGCAGGCCCGCCTTGACCCGCTCCGGGCTGTCGTGCGGGATACCGACCGACTGGGCGATCTTGTCGGCGGTCAGGAAGCCGATGCCCCAGACGTCGGCGGCGAGCCGGTAGGGCTCGTTCTTGACCACCCCGATCGAGCTGTCGCCGTACTTCTTGAAGATCCGCACCGCGAGCGAGGTGGAGACGCCGACGCCCTGCAGGAATACCATCACCTCCTTGATGGACTTCTGCTCCTCCCAAGCGGCCGTGATCAGCGCGGTGCGCTTCGGGCCCAGACCCGGCACCTCTATGAGCCGCTCGGGCTCCCGCTCGATGACATCGAGGCTGTCGACGCCGAAGTGCTCCACGATCCGCTCGGCGAAGCGAGGACCGATTCCCTTGATCAGCCCCGAACCAAGGTACCGACGGATGCCTTGGATCGTGGCGGGCAGCACGGTGGTGTAGTTCTCCACCGTGAACTGCTTGCCGTATTGCGGGTGCGACCCCCACCGCCCATGGAGCCGCAGCGACTCACCCGGCTGCGCGCCGAGCAGCGCCCCGACCACCGTCAAGAGATCGTTCGCGCCGCGCCCGGTGTCGACCCGAGCCACCGTGTAGCCGGTCTCCTCGTTCGCGTAGGTGATGCGTTCCAGCACCCCTTCCACCTCGGCGAGTTGCCGCTGTGGCGCCTGCGGTGCACTCGCACCCATCCCCTACTCCCATCCCGTGCCGCGGCACCCCGGGACCTACGCTTCCCACCTGCACCGTGCTACCCGACCAGGTCCGCCGCAAGACGTCCCTTCCCGCACGTCATCGATTCGGTACAGGCCGACTCGTTCGGCCCACGGCCGCTCACCCCGGCCGGGGCCGGGTCCTGCGCACGCGGGGCTTGGACAGGGCCTTCTGATCTTCGGCAACCCGTGGCGGTGTCAGCGACTGAGCCGGCGTGCGGGGTGTCTCTGGTTGCAGCACACTCGTCAGCACGATGGCCGGGTCAGGATCGGGCGGTCCAGCTGGCCACCATGTCGTGCCGTCTTTCGTGTATGGGTACCAGCGGCCGTCGCGGCCGTATCGAAGCTGCGCGCCGTGGCCCTCGATGGTCCAGCGGTTGCGCCAGGTGCGCAGGCGCGGCAGCGGGGTGTCGTCGGGCCAGTCGTCCTTCAACGTGGCGCGGGCGCGCTCCAGCACTGCCGCGGGCGGAGTCCATGCTTCGTCGAGGACCTCCAGGGATGCCGCGCCGCCGTGGCGCCATGCCCGGGTGGCGGCGGCGAGTTCGCTGGGGGTGCGGCCGCAGGTCGAGGAGATCCGGGCGAAGACCTCCATGGTGGGGTGGGTGGCGGTGAGGCGGACAGCGTCCTGCCATTCGGTGAGCGGCGGGAGTGGGGCGGTGTCGGCGTGCCGGGCGCCGAGGGCCGCGGCGAGCAGGTGGTGGGCGCGCGTCGCGGCGTCGGCGGCGAGGAGTTCGAGTGCGGCCGGGTCCACGCCGGGTTCCGGGACGGCCGTGTCCGCCAGAGCGGGGCCACGGCCGGGCCGTTCGGGCAGCGGAGGCGGTGCGGGCAGGGCCGGCAGTTCGGTGCGGGAGGCGAAGGCGGCTGCGGCGGGATCGCTAGCCCGGGCCGGGGGTTCGACCGGGACCGCGCCTGAGGTTGCCGCATACGCTGCGGATTCGGCGGCGGCGCGGGCGGTGTTGCGGCGGCCGAGCTCGTCCATGAGCTCCCGCTCGCCGCGGCCTCGCAGGAGCAGCAGCACGAAGGGGTCGCGGTCCAGGAGCCGGGCGAGCTGGTAGCACAGGGCGGCTGCGTGTTTGCAGGGGTAGCCCCAGTCGGGGCAGCTGCACGCGGGGTCGAGGTCGCGGGGGCCGGGCAGGAGCGGGACGCCGGCGGCTGCGGCGTCGTCGGCGAGCCCGGAGGGCATGTCGCCGTCGAGCAGTGCGGCGATGTTGGCGGCCCGTTCGGCGATCATGTCGAGCAGTTGGTCCCACTGTCTGTCCGTCAGTTGCTCGACCTGGACGGTGGAATGGTAGGGGGTGCGGCGGCTGCCCTGGACCGGGGCGGCGGCGGAGCCGGGGGCGACGGTGACGCTACCGACCGCGCCGCCGCGCGCGTAGGTGCGGCCGCGTTGCAGGCGGCCGTGGTCCAGGGAGGACTCCTCCAGGGCGCGCAGCCATTCGCGGCCCCACCAGGACTCGGCGAAAGGGGCACGGCTGCCCTTGGTCGGCGGGAGTGCCTCGAAGGTGCGGGCGGGGCCCTTGCGGGACGGGGTGCGTCTGGTCATCGTCCTGTCCTTCGCAACGTGACCAGTTCGGCCAGTTCGCTGTCGCTCAATTCGCTGAACGCCGCCTCACCGCTACCGAGCACCGAGTCCGCCAGCTCCCGCTTGTTCCGGAGCATCTCGGCGACACGGTCCTCCACGGTGCCCTCGGCGATCAGCTTGTGCACCTGGACCGGTTGGGTCTGTCCGATGCGGTAGGCGCGGTCGGTGGCCTGGTCCTCCACGGCCGGGTTCCACCAGCGGTCGTAGTGGATGACGTGTCCCGCGCGGGTCAGGTTCAGGCCGGTTCCGGCGGCTTTGAGGGACAGCAGGAACACCTTCTTCTCGCCGGACTGGAAGGCGTCGACCATCTCCTCGCGGCGTTTGACGGTGGTGCCGCCGTGCAGGAAGAGGGTGTCCACGCCGCGGTCGGCGAGATGGCGTTCTATCAGCCGGCCCATGGCTACGTACTGGGTGAAGATCAGGGCCGATCCGTCCTCGGCCAGGACGGTGTCCAGCAGTTCGTCCAGCAGTTCCAGCTTTCCCGAGCGGCCCGGGAGTTTGGCGTTCTCTGGTTCCTTCAGGAACTGCGCGGGGTGGTTGCAGACCTGCTTGAGCCCGGTGAGCAGCTTCATGACCAGGCCACGTCGGGCGATGCCCTGCTTCTCCTCGATCTCGGCCATGAGTTCGCGTACCAGTGCCTCGTAGAGGGAGACCTGTTCCTTGGTCAGTGAGACCGGCTGGTCGGTCTCGGTCTTGGGCGGCAGTTCGGGGGCGATGCCGGGGTCGGACTTGCGGCGGCGCAGCAGGAAGGGGCGGACCAGCGCGGCGAGCCGTGCGGCGGCCTGTTCGTCGCGGTCGCCCTCGACGGCTTTGGCGTAGCGGTCGCGGAAGGAGGTGAGCGTGCCGAGCAGGCCGGGGGTTGTCCAGTCGAGCAGTGACCACAGTTCGGACAGGTTGTTCTCGACCGGGGTGCCGGTCAGCGCGACCCGGCCGCGCGAGGGGATGGTGCGCAGCGCCTGGGCGGTGTGCGCGTGCGGGTTCTTGACGTGCTGGGCCTCGTCGGCGACCAGTAGCCCCCAGGGCTGCTGGGCGAGGCGTTCGGCGTCACGGCGCATGGTTCCGTAGGTGGTCAGGACGAAGCCGCCCTTGGCGCCGTCGTCGAGACCCTCCAGGTCGCGGCCGGGGCCGTGGAAGCGGCGTACGGGGGCGGAGGGTGCGAAGCGCTGGATCTCGCGCTCCCAGTTGCCGAGCAGTGAGGCGGGGCAGACCACCAGGGTCGGTCCTGCGGTGGCATTTCGTTCCTGGCGGCGCAGGTGGAGGGCGATCAGGGTGACGGTCTTGCCCAGGCCCATGTCGTCGGCGAGGCAGCCACCCAGGCCGAGCGAGGTCATCCGGTGCAGCCAGTTCAGTCCGCGCAGCTGGTAGTCGCGCAGGGTCGCGGCCAGGGCCTTCGGCGGTCTCTGGGGCTTGCGCGCGGCACCGGTCCCGGTGGTGGTGTCGGCCTCGGGGTCGGCGATCCGGGAGCGCAGTTCCTCCAGTACGCCGCCCGCGGTGACGGCCACCTGTTCGCCGTCCACCTCGACGCTGCCGGTCAGCGCGGCACCGAGGGCGTCGATCGCGGTCAGCGAGGGCGTCTTGGACTGCGCGGCCCGTCGCAGGCGGCGGACCAGGTCCGGGTCCACGACCACCCACTGGTCGCGCAGCCTCACGATCGGGCGGTGCGCCTGGACGAGGCGTTCCAGTTCCTCCTCGGTGAGTTCCTCGTCACCGAGCGCGACCCGCCAGCGGAAGTCCAGTAGCCCGCCTGAGGACAGGAAGGACTCGGCCGAGGACTGCGTTCCCTTGCGGCGTGCGGGTTCGAGAACCCCGTCCGCGGTCAGCTCGCGCACCAGCTCCTTGGGCCAGTGCACGGCGACCCCGGCCGCGGAAAGGCTCTCCGCTGCTTCGCCCAGCAGTGCCTGGGCCTCCTCGTCGGACAGCTCCAGGCCGGTCGGGGCCGCCGCCTCCAGCAGTCGCCCGGCAGGCGGCCAGGCGCGCGCGGCCCGGCGCAGCGTCAGCAGCGTGTCCACCTGGGCCCGCGGGCCGAACAGTTCGGGAGCGGTGGCCCGCCCGGACCACAGGTCCGCGGCGTCGGCCAGGACGGTGGGATCGGCCAGGCTGCGCAGCTGAACCACGGCCCGGAAGGACTCCGCGCGGCCCAGTTCCAGCCGCAACGACACCGCCAGACCCGCGTCGCGACCGGCGGCAACCTCCGCCGCCCAGGCACGCTGCTCGGGAACGGACTGCGGCACACGGACAGCGAACGCAGGCCCGTCCGCCACCTGCCGGGCGGCGGGAGGGCGGGTGAGGGAGTCGGCCACGGCGTCCAGGAACGCCCGCAGCAGCGGCTCGGCCGCCGGGAGCGCGAGCGGGGAGAGGCCGGGGACCGCGACCGCGCGGGCCTCCGGCGGCATGGCGGCGGCCAGGGAGCCCAGCCGCTCGTGGTCCTCGGCGTCCAACGGACCGACCCGCCACGCGTCGAAGCCCTCGGGCGACACCCCTGGCAGCACCCGGCCCCGGGCCAGCAGGCCCAGACCGAGCAGGGCCGCCGAACCCCAGAACGCGGTGCTGCCGCGGGTACTGTCGGCCGAAGCCTGCCCGCTGCCGTCCGCACCGAGCGCCCGGCAGCGGGTCAACAACGGCAGCGCCTGCTCCACAGGCAGCAGCACGGCCACCACCCGTGCCCGGCGCACAGATGAGCCGTGCGGACGCACCACGGTCAGTTCCTCGGGTTCCACCCCGAGGTCCGGCAGCCCGCCGCTGGAGGTCCAGAACGCCACCCGTCCCGACCGGGGCGGATCAGCCGGGAGGAACACCGCTTCGCCCGCGGCGAGTTCCGGCAGCCAGACGGGCAACCGCTCCCAGCCCGACTCCACCGACGTGAACGCGGCCGACTCGGTCACGGACACCCCGCCGGATCCCGTCGGCCGGGCCACTGGCCCTGCCGGCAGGTAGACCTTCGCCACAGCACCCACTCCTCCACCCATTCGGGGCGGCGGGTCCCACGCGCCCTCAGCAGACCAAGGCTATCCGCACAGGCGGACGGCACGTGTCAAGAGCGGCTTCGCCCACTCGGCGGAATGCGAGAGGATGGCACCTGCACCCACCGCGTCCAGCCGCAGCCTCGTACCGGTGCCGGAACCCGCCTCCGCATCGAGGGAACCCTTCGCCGTGACCGCCGACCCCGTACCCACCTACCAGCTGAAGATCACCCTGCGGGACACCAGCCCACCGATCTGGCGCCGGGTCACCCTGCCCGCCGACACCTCCCTCGGCCGCCTGCACGACATCATCCAGACCTGCTTCGGCTGGCACGACTCGCACCTGCATTCCTTCACCGAACCCGGCTCCGGCCACCAGTTCGTCGACTTCGACTCCCCGCTGGACCGCGATCCCAGCCGCGACGTCGACGAGGACTCCGCATCCGTAGCCGAGGTACTGCCCTACGACGGCGGGCGGCTGCAGTACACCTACGACTTCGGCGACGACTGGCGACACCAGATCACCCTGGAGAAGACCCTCCCCGCAGCCGCCGCCGACCGTCGCGTCCACTGCACCGGCGGACGCCGCGCCATGCCCTACGCCGAGGACATCGGCGGCGCCTGGGGACTGCAGGCCGTACTCCACGCCGTCGCGGACCGCACCACACCAGCCCCCGAACCATGGACCGACCTGGTCGAGACCCTGCGCGAGGAGGGCTTCGACCCCGCCGGATTCGACCGCGATGCCCTGGACCGGGAACTGGCCGAACTGGACCCGCAGCCACCCACCGCCGCCCCGGCACCAAGGCCGACCAGAAACGCCCCCGGCAGAGAACGATGCGCTTGTGGAGAGGACCACGACGACGAGGACCTGGAGATGGAACTCCTCCCCGTGCGTCCGGTCACCCTGGCACCGCGCGCGGACCTCGCCGCAGCCGCACGCAAGGTGCCACTGATCGGCGCCGCGCTCCGCCTGGCCCACTGGTGCCAGGACGGACGAGCCGTCACCTCCCGCGACGTACTCAAGCCCGCACTGGGCCGCCTGGCCGTCCACGAACTCGAACTGTGGGCCCAAGACAACGAACTACGCACACTCCGGCCGACAGAGCGCGACAAGCGGCTGGCCCGCCTGCGCAGCTCCGGCGACCTGCCCTGCCTGGACAACCCCTGGCGGCTCGCCCTCTACGCGGGCCTCGTGGAGATCAGCTCAGGCATTGCACGCCCCGGAACCGACCTGCCCGCCGCAGCCGGAGACGAGGGAGTGCTCGACCTCTGGTACGACGCACTTGGGGCCGAACTCGACGAGCTGGACGACTTCGGAACCCTCGGCCTACCCCCGGTACTGCTGGCCGCACTGGGCATGCAAGGCGAAGACGGCAACGGCCTGGCAGCCGTGGTACTGCGGGCACTGTACGAGGTTCCCGACGACGAATGGCTCGACACGGCGCTGCTCGTCGGCGCACTCCGCAAGGGCCTCCCCACGCGGGAGGCACGGCTGATCGAACTGCTGCTTCTGCAGATCCTCGACCAGGCAGCCATCGTCCTCGCCGAATACCAGGCAGCGGACGTCGAGACCGGTCCGGAGACGCGCCGGCCCCGCGACCACATCCTCCTCGACATCCCCCGCATCAAGGGGGCCGCCGACGGCGGCGACGACACTCCGCTGCCCGGGAACCGACTCAGGCTCACCCCGCTGGGACGCCACGGCCTGCGCGAATACCTGCTCGCCGAGGGGATCCCCGCTCCACTGATCGGCGAACTGGCCGACGCCGACGCCCCGACCCTGCTGGACGCCCTGCTCGACTACGACCAGGAATCCGCGCAAGCAGAGATCACCGGCTGGATCAGCCACCGGGGCCAGGGCCCAGCCGCCGTCCAACTCATCGACGTCCACCTGTGGGGCCCGCCCGGCGTCGCCGACGAGGCACTCGCCGCATTCCTGGACCAGCAAGGGGACTCGGTACTGCCGCTCCTGGAGCAGGCCGCCGACGATCTATGGCGCTGCGACCATCCCGCCACCAGGGCCGTCCTGGAAGCCGCAGGGCGACACCTGAAGGCCCCGGACAAGGTACTGGCCAAGCGACTGCGCAAGTCCGCGACCAGGGTCGGATCCCAGCGCCGACAGTGAAGACCATAGAGCTGAAGCTGCGGCGCGGGGTCGGGAGCAGGACGTGAGACCTGTCAGCACTCAACAGTCCAAGCGACGCCGTTCGTCCTATCGGAGACAGATGAATGTCATACGTCGGCCAGGGTGCGGCAGCGGGCCCCCGATGCAGGGGCCCGCACGGCTGTCCACCGGTTGTCCACCGGGGCCTGCGGCGCAAGGCTGATCCATCCCTCCCAGGCAGGCAAAAGACCAGGTCAGAGGCATGGTTCGTCCATGCCGTCACAGCAACCAGACCTCTGACCTACGCATTACGATACACAGACCACGAGTGCCCGATTTGAGTCGATTCCAAGGTCACCGAAAACAAGAAACTCCAGGTCGGGGGCTTGACCTGGGGTTCACCTTGGAGCCGCCTTCGGGATTCGAACCCGAGACCTACGCATTACGAGACCGTGAGCGATCATGTTGCGTGGTGCCTGCTCGTGCCGTCTGGTGCCGTTCTTCCTGATCAGAGCACATGCGACTAGTTGACCCATACTGCCTCGTACTGCACCGTCCAAAGGCGTCCGGCCACCGGCTGGCCACCGGAGGCGTCAGGATGCCCGCTCATGAGGGTTGTTGGTCTCACACAGACCCTCCTGCGAGTGGTCATCGGCTCGATCAGGATCTGAGACGTCGTCACGGTGTACTCGCGTCCGGTGCGGGCCTCCCGTTCGGCGACAATCATCACCCTCCGGTCGACGACCAATCCCGCGCTTACCGGTGACCCACAGGGCGAATCGGTCTCCCTTGGAGAGCTCATTCCGGTAGCGAACAACGGTCCAGGACAGCAACACGTGGCCGTCGCGACGGAAGGAGTCCAGGTCGAAGGTCTTGAGATTGCAGGTAAGGCGCCACGCTGTCATGAACGACACCCGTCATTGGCGTAGGTAGAGGTGGTGTGAGGAGATGACGTCGGGCGTCCGACACCTCGCGCCCCACAGGACTCGGCGCACGATCTGCCAACTCCCAGACGGGGGCGTGCCGTCGGCTAGCCGAGTCGGGCGCCTGCGGTCATACAGGTCACCATGGGCCCATGGCGGACGATACCGGCCGTGGTCGGTCGTGGGGGTTGCTGTCGTTCACTGCTGTACCGCGGGTGTCAGTTCCTGTTCGGCCCACACGGTTTTGCCGTCCGGTGTGTAGCGGGTGCCTCGTCGGTGGGACAGCTGGGCGACGAGGAAGAGGCCGCGGCCGCCCTCGTCGGTGGTCCGGGCGTGGCGCAGGCGGGGGAGGCTGTTGCTGGTGTCGGAGACTTCGCAGGTCAGGACCTGGTGCCGGATCAGGCGCAGACGGA
>NZ_RJVR01000384.1 GCF_003999195.1 Streptomyces soli | reverse complement strand
CGCGCCCCGTGCCCAGCCACAAGATCCCCCACACCACAGGTGACCACAACATCACCAGCAGCGGCATCCACAACCAGAACAGCAGCGGCATCCGGCGGCTCACCCTCCCAAACGGAGGTCATCGTCACAGTTCGGACGACCCTCGCGCAATGCCCTGGATCATGCCGAGACGCAACAGTGACCAGCTCGGCCAAGGCGCACGGGCGCCCGACGCATCGTCCACACCACCGGCATCGCCCCGGCAGGGGACGACTCCGGCTGCCGCTGGATCGCCGTGCGCCACGCGGAAGACCACATCCACCTCCTCGCCACCAGTGTGCGCGAGGACGGCCGCCGCCCACGCAACAAGCGCGACGGGCAGCGTGCCCAGGCCGAATGCCGCAAGATCGAGGCCGAACTCGGGCTTCGACGCCTAAAGTCCGGCGACGCAACCGCACCGAAAACCCCGACCGGGGCAGAGGTGGCCAAGGCAGAGCGTCAGGGCCGCCAGCAGACGGCGCGCCAGTGGCTGCGCGAACACGCCTACGCCGCCGCAGCCGCCGCCACCGACGAGCAGGAGTACTTCGCCGTCCTCACCGCCCTCGGCATCAAGGTCAACCACCGCATCGGACCCCAAAGCGGTGAAAGGACCGGCTACAGCCTCGCCGCCCCCGAAGACACCGACGCCAAAGGCCAACCCGTCCTCTACAGCGGCTCCACCCTCGTCCTTACCGCTCGTTAGACTCCGCCCGCCTTGTGCAGTTCCTATGATCACCACAGGAATGAACCTGCGATTTTCCAAGGGGGAGCGCATGTCACTACCACTCATGAGCAGACAGCGTCGAAAGAGACGCGGATCGACGGGAGCAACTGCGCTCCTCACACTGATCGTCACCGTCGCGGCCTTGTCCCTGGGACAGACCGGCACGGCCTTCGCCGCCGCGGTGAGGCCCGTGACGACCAAACCGACCACAATGACCTCGCCGAAGGACTGGGCCCCGGCTACGGCGCCCCCGTCCGTACGGATGACCGCGCCGCGGGTGACGCCCGGGACAAACTGCACGGCGGCGCGCGACGACGACTTCGCTTCGGGCCCCGCGACGGGCAGCTTCAGCGGCCCGGGCGATCAGCTGTGTCTGGCGCTCCCGACGGCCACCGGCAACGGCCTCTACCTGGTCGACCAGCCGCCGGATGGCGACGTGGCCCCGGAGGTGACGGTCTTCGACGCCCAGGGCGTCCAGCAGTGTGACAACAACAGCTACGCCTTCAGCGTCTGCAAGCTGACCGGAACCGCACCCTTCCAGGCGGTGCTGACGGCCCCCGCCACGGGCACCTACCAGGTGATCATCCAGCGCACCGGTGACACAAGCGGCTGTACGGCCTGGCCGCAGTCGGCGTTCGGTGGCTCGTGGGGCGTGCAGGTGCCGCTCACCGCGGACCAGCAGACCGCGTGCGTGGCCATCGGGGCGGGCCAGCACTCCACCGCCGAGATGTTCGATTACACGAACACCACCAACCAGGTCAACGCCTCGGTGCAGGTGTACGACAGCGCCGGAAGCAGGGTGTGCGCCACGCTTGGGAGCAGCACGACCACCTGCGCCTTCAAGTCCGGTACCGCCTACGCGGCTCTGCTGGTGGGCACCGGCCGTACCGATACCTACAAGCTGGTCCGGCGGGACATCTCGTCGACGGCGAACTGCGCCGCACCGGGGTCGCTCACCGTCGGCGGACCTTCTACCAGCTACACGTTCACATCCGCTCTGGACAGCACCTGCCTGCGGGTCACGGCAGCGGCCACGGACAAGCTGTGGCTCTCCGTACGAACCCCGGCGGCCTCCGGCAACGCCGGCGCGGAGCTGGCAGTGGTCGACGCCTCGGGCACGATCGTGTGCTGGCAGCAGGGCATATCCTGCCGCGCCACCGGATCGACCTCGTACGTCGTCATCGTCCTGGCCTCCGGTTACGCCGGCACACCTATCACCGCGCACGTGGACAGCTGGCGGATCGGCACGGCGGCCGGCTGGGCGCCGCAGTGCACCGCGAACGTGGTGTCGCCGGACGGTTTCTCGCTGCGCAGCGGCACCTTCACCGAGTCGGCGACGGCATACTGCGCGGTGATCCAGATGAACCCGTCGCAGCACTTCGAGGTGTACGGCACGGACAGCAGCACCACCACGGGCACGCCGTGGGTGAGTCTGCTGAGCACCACCCGCTTCAGCGGCACGAACATCGACTATGCGTACCAGTGCTACGGCAACAATGTCGGTGCGTTCAGCTTCTCCTGCCTGACCACCTCCTCCGCCGTCGCGGGCCAGTACGTGCTGGTGGTGAGCCCTCACGGCGCGGACACGCCCGTCGAGTACTCCATGCAGGGCGTCTGTCAGCAGGGATGCTCCACCCAGCCGAAGCGGGCCGACCTGACCTCGGTGAGCCCGGCGAGCGGACCGGCCGGGACATCGAACCAGGTGGTGGTGCACGGCACAGGGCTGACGCTGGGCACCCAGGTGGAACTGGCCAGCAACGGCAGCCCGGCGAGCGCGTACTCGATGAGCGAGCCGGTGTCCGTCAGTCCCGACGGTACGTCGCTCACCGTACGGCTCAACACGTACGACGTCGCCCTGGGCACGTACGACGTGGTGCTCGACGGTGCCGGGTACACGGGTGGCATCCCCTCACCGGGGTACCTGCCGGGTGCCTACACCGTCACCGCCGCTCCGGCCGCGACGCACAGCCGTCTCGTCCCGGTCACGCCGACGCGGTTCCTGGATACCCGCAACGGCACCGGCGCACCCAAACAACGCGTCGGAGCAGGCGGCGTGGTCAAACTCAAGGTCGCCG
>NZ_RJVR01000046.1 GCF_003999195.1 Streptomyces soli | reverse complement strand
GGGAACGGACACCCCCTCGACCGCGCCAGCAGCAGTCACCTCGCCCGCCTCGAACTCGCCCTCACAGCATGACAATTACGAATTAGCCACCAAGATCGAGCAAGGTCACACCGCCGGGCGAATGCCGCTCCGACGCATCACTCATGCGACGCAAAGAGGCCCTACCCCGCCGGGGGGGTAGGGCCTCTTGGCCGTCTGCGCGGGCCCTGCTCGGGCCGCTGAGCACAGGCTAGCGGCTCGGGCTGATCTGCGGGACCAGTCCGTACAAGACGCTCGGACCTGCCGATGATTCCACGGAGTGACGAACGACTGCGAATACGCCAACCGGAATGCGGCGGGACACAGTCCAACCAGGTCCTTTGGGAAGCGGCTTCATTGAGGTGACAGTCCATGGCACTGGCTCAACCCCCTGTGACGGTCGCCTCCAGCTCCTCCATCGACTCCCTGACAACTTGCGTCAGCAGCCCTTCCGCGGAGTTCGCGATCCAGCGGGCGAACGCGACCCGGAACGCGGCCATGCCCGCTTCCGCGACCAGGCGCGCGGGCCACGCGTCGAGTCCGCGCCCTCGCAGCGCCGCGGCGATGTCTGCGGCGAGCGCGGCGAGCTTGACCAGCTCGCGTTCCTGCAGTTCGAGATGCGCATCGATGACGGCCTGACGCATCTTCACGTCCTCGGGCCGCTCCTGGATCATCTCTGCCGCCGCCTCGAGCCCCAGGGAGACCACCGCGAAGGGGGGCAGTGATGCCGGCGCCTCGGCGACCGCGCGCACGACCACCTCCCGCAGCGGGGCCATGCCGGCGAACAGCACGTCGCGTTTGTCGGCGTAGTGGCGGAAGAAGGTGCGCTTCGTCAGGCCGGCCTGTTCGGCGATCTCCGCGACCGTGGTCTGGTCGAAGCCGCGCTCCACGTACAGCTCCATCGCCGCCCGTCCCAGGCGGCCGCGCGCGTTCGGCTCCCATCGACCCATGCCGCCCATCCTAGTGATGACACCTGGTGTCGTCGCTTGCTAGGGTGATGACACCAAGTGTCATTGATGCGTTCCGCCCCCGCACCCGCGCGGCGGCACCGGGACGGTCAGCTCTTTGGAGGTTCCTCTCATGCGCGTATTCGTCACCGGCGCTTCCGGCCACCTGGGCTCCGCGGTCATCCCGGAGCTGCTCGCCGCCGGCCACCACGTCACCGGCCTGGCCCGCTCCGACTCCTCCGCCGCGGCGGTCGCCGCGCTCGGGGCCGAGGTCCGCCGCGGCGACCTGGACGACCTCGACGGCCTGCGCGAGGCCGCCGCTTCCGCGGACGGCGTCATCCACCTCGCGTTCAAGCACGAGGCGATGCGCTCCGGCGCCTTCCTCGACGCCGTGGACGCCGACCGGCACGCCGTCGAGGCGATGGGCGACGCCCTGGCCGGCTCCGGCACCGGCAAGCCGCTCGTCATCGCCTCGGGCACGCTGATGCTCGCGCTCGGCGGCATCAGCGGACGGGCCGGCACGGAAGCCGACTTCGTACCGTCCGGGCCGCGGATCGACACCGAGAACGCGGTGATCGCGATGGCCGAGCGCGGCGTGCGCTCCTCGGCCGTGCGGCTGCCCCCGCTGGTGCACAGCGACCTCGACCACCACGGCTTCACCCCCGCGCTGATCGGCTTCGCCCGCGCCAAGGGCTACTCCGGCTACCCCGGCGACGGCGCCAACCGCTGGCCCGCCGGCCACACCCTCGACGCCGCCCGCCTGTTCCGCCTCGCGCTGGAGAAGGCCCCCGCAGGTTCCCGCCTGCACGCCGTCGGCGACGAGGGCATCCCGCTGCGCGAGATCGCCGAGGCCATCGCCCGCAACCTCGACGTCCCCGCCAAGTCCGTCCCCGGCAAGGAAGTGCCCGACTACTTCCAGTTCCTCGCCACCTTCATAGGCCTCGACAACCTCACCTCCAGCGCCCGCACCCGTGAGCTCCTCGGCTGGGAGCCGGCCCACCCCGGCCTCATCGCCGACATCGACGCAGGCCACTACTTCGCCCCCAAGGCCAGCTAGAAATCTGATGAAATCGCTGTTCTGGCCCCGCCCCGCCGCGTCGCGGCGGGGCCAGAAGGGCCTGCTGTCCGCCAGACAGGACGCCCCGCTCAAGGGCGACCAGCAGGTCCGTCATCGCTTCGGCCGACTTCAACTCGCTGCGCTCGTCCAAGGCGGTGTGTTTTTTCGGGGGGTGGGCGGCCCGGCTGGTGGGCCGGGCAAATTGACCGCTTGGTTCCAAGAAGCCCGGCAAATCAGTTGGGTGCAGATCTTTTGAGGGTCTGGCCCACCTGCGATTTTCTATGGATCGAGTCCATGCGCCGCCACTGAGCCGTCGCGGCCGACCTTCCCGCCTGTGCCCCGCGGCACCCCGTTCGGCCGCATCGGCGCAGTACGGCCGGGCATCCCCGCTCCCGGTAGGTCGGGGAGAGGCCCACGGGGCGTGCATGGCGCGGGGTGCGGGGGCTTACGGGTGGTACTTCTCCTCGACCGTCTCGGCGCCGCCGGACTGGGGGTTCATGGTGACGCGGACGGTCACGCTGTCGGTCTTCGCAGCCGTCTCCAGCTGGTCCACGGTGCACTTCGAGGTGCCGTAGCC
>NZ_RJVR01000042.1 GCF_003999195.1 Streptomyces soli | reverse complement strand
GCGGGAACTTCGTCGTCACCGACGGCGGCGGCAACTCCGGCATCAGCGGCACGCCGTACTGCGGCCCGTGGCCGACTCCGGTCTACCCGCCCTACCCGACCACCGGTACTGGCACCGGCAGCACCACCAACATCGCGGCCGGTCGCCCGGCGTCGGCGAGTTCGAGTAACGGCACATACATCGCCTCGAACCTCACCGATCCGGACACGTCGACGTACTGGGAGAGCACGAACGGTTCGTTCCCCCAGTGGGCCCAGGTCGACCTCGGCCAGAACTACAGCGCCGGCAAAGTCGTCCTCAAGCTCCCGGCCGCTTGGGGTGCTCGCACACAGACCCTGTCACTGCTGGGATCCACGGACGGCTCGAACTTCTCCACGATCAAGGCCTCGGCCGGCTACACCTTCGACCCGAACACCAGCAACACGGTGACCATCACCCTCACCGCCACCACCACGAGATACATACGGGCCAACATCACCGCCAACACGGGTTGGACCGCCGGCCAGCTGTCGGACTTCGAGGTGTTCCCCAGCAGCTGACGATTGCCGACCACGACCGAGGGGGCACGGACGGCGGATCACTCCGCCGTCCGTGCCCCCTCCCCTATCCGGCAGCGGGCGCAGCCGGGGCCGGGATTACAGCGGCCGGATGTGCTCGGCCTGCGGGCCCTTCTGGCCCTGGGTGACGTCGAACTCGACCTTCTGGCCTTCCTGCAGCTCGCGGAAGCCCTGGGCGTCGATATTGGAGTAGTGGGCAAAGACGTCGGCGCCGCCGCCGTCCTGCTGAATGAAGCCGAAACCCTTTTCGGCGTTGAACCACTTCACAGTGCCGGTAGCCATTGCTGTCTCCTTCAAGACGGCTCGGAACGGACCCGGGGATTCAGAGTCCGGAGGTGATCGCCTGGTCCGGAGACGCTGCAAAGCAAGCAAGATCACCCGCGATCGTGACCACGGGCGACCGGGTACTTCGGAACCACGACTGCTGAATTCGACGTTACACCGCCAATTCCGTGGAGGCGCGTCCAGCGCATCGCGGAGGCGCGGACGCCACCGTCCTGGCCTCCGGCTGGATCGGCCGATCGGCTACCGGGCCACCGGCCCACCAGCAGCGACTGCTCCCCGTTTGACATGCTTCGGACGGATGACAGGGTGGTGGTTGGGGGCAACGGTTGGGAGGTCGGCATGGCATTCCGTTCGGCATGGCGTTCCGCGGCGCGGCAGCTGCCACTCAGGCTCACGGCCGGCACGTTCATCCTCAATTCCGGACTGTCCAAACGTGGCGCGGACCAGGCCACTGCTGAGGGACTGCAGCAGTTCGCCACCACCACCTACCCGTTCCTGGGCAAGCTCGATGCCCAGAAGTTCGCCGGACTGCTGTCCAGCGGGGAGCTCGCTGTCGCCGCCACGCTGCTCGTGCCTGTCGTCCCTGCCGCCGTCGCCGGGGTCGCGCTGACAGCATTCTCTCTCGGCACCCTCGGGCTCTACCTGCGTACGCAGGGCATGCGCGAGGAAGGCAGCCTACGCCCCACTCAGCAGGGAATCCCGCTGGCCAAGGACGTCTGGCTGCTGGGCATCGGCCTGTCCCTCATCGCCGAGGACCTGACCGAACACCGCTGACGTCGGCCGCGACCCGCGGCCACTGCCCTCGGCCTTTCGGTCGCTGGAGCTGCGGAAATGAGGGCCAGGGGCCGCTCAGGCCCTGAGCTGCGGGTAGAGGTCGATGATATCGCCGGACAGGGCGGCCTTGGTCTGGCGGGAGGTCTCGTCGGCGAGCACTTCGAACGCGCCCTTCTCGATCCCGTCCAGCGCCTCCTTGGCGATGTCGGCCGGCTTCGACTTGGGCTGGGTAACCGCCGCGGTCATGTCGGTGTCGACGTATCCCATGTGCAGACCCGTCACGCCGATGCCGCGGTCCAGCAGCTCGAGCCGAATGGCATTCGTCTGCAGCCAGAAGGCGGCCTTGGTGGCGGAGTACGCGCCATGCCAGGCGACCCAGGAGAGCGCCGAGTGCGCGTTCAGGATGTGGCCGCCGCCGTTGCGCTCGATCACCGGGACGAAGGCCCGGGTCACATTCAGCGGGCCGAAGAAGTTGGTCTCGAAGACGTTCCGGATGTCCTCGATGGGTGCGTCCAGGTAGGTGTCCGGCGAGCTGCCGCCGGCGTTGTTGATCAGTACGGTGACGTCTGGCGCGGCCGCCACCAGCGCCTCGATCGAGGCCGGGTCGGTGACCTCCAGAGCCAGCGGTACGACGCGGGCGTCAGTGCTCGGCTGCGGGTTCCGCGCGGTGGCGTAGACCTTCTTCACGCCACGGGTGAGCAGGTCGTCCACGATTGCCTTGCCGATGCCGCGGTTGCCGCCGGTGACGAGTACGACGGCGCCTTCGAGAGTGGTCATAACGACTCCAGACAGAGTGGAAACTGATCTGTTTCCACCATCGTAAACCGATCGGTTTACGATGGCAAGCCGAGCCGGTACCCTCGTTGACATGACAACCTCGGCGACACCCCGCGAGCGGCTGCTGAACGCTGCGGGCGAACTCTTCTACCGCGATGGCCTGGGCATCGGCGTGGATGCGCTCTGCAAGGCCGCCGGGGTCTCGAAGAAGTCGATGTACCAGTTGTTCCGGTCCAAGGACGAGGTGATCGCGGAGAGCCTCGCCAGCCGGGGCCCGGCGTACCAGGCCGCCCTGCTGCCGGGCCCGGACGACGAGCGGTCGCCGCGCGAGCGCATCCTGACCGTCTTCGAGCGGCAGGACCAGTTGGCTGCCGAGGGCAACTTCCTCGGCTGCCCCTTCGTGAGTGCGGCGGTGGAGCTGAAGGACCCCGAGCATCCGGGCAGTGTGGTCGCGCGCCATTTCAAGCAGCACCTGACCGACTTCTTCCGGGCCGAACTCGTCGCCGCCGAGGCCGAGGATCCGGAGACCCTGGCCGTGCAGTTGACCCTCGTGTTCGATGGCGCGAGCGCCCGGGCCGTCATACGGGCCCAGGCACTCGCCGGCATCGGCACGGTCACAGCAGCGGCCCTGCTGGATGCTGCCGGGGTCAGGCAGACGGTGGGAGCCGGCCAGGCCGGCCAGGGGTCGTAGGTGACTCGCCGGACACCGCAGCTGTCACGGAAGGCGGGAAGGCGGACAACCGTGGTGTGATGGCGCCGTGAGCCGCGCCGCAGAAGAGACCAACCGCCGCATGCTTCGGGCACGGGATGCGATGGACCGCGCCTACGCGCAGCCGCTGGACGTCCCGGCCCTGGCCCGGATCGCCCATGTGTCGGAGGCGCACTTCACGCGCACCTTCCGGGCCACGTTCGGCGAGACGCCGCACCGCTACCTGCAGCGCCGCCGGGTCGAGCGTGCGATGTTCCTGCTGCGGGAGACCGACCGCAGTGTGACGGACATCTGCTTCCAAGTCGGTTTCGGCAGCCCGGGAACCTTCAGCCGCACGTTCCGCGACATCGTCGGCCGGTCACCGAGGACGTACCGCAAGGAAGCGGCGGCCACGGGCGTACCGACGTGCTTCACGATGGCATGGACGCGGCCGAGCGCCTGACCGTCCCCACTGCCCGTACCGTCCGTCGACTGAGCAGTTTTGGATAAGTTTTCGTCCGGCTTGCCCGGTAGCGTGATGCACATGTTCAACGCCATCACGCATTCGCAGATTTACGTCCTCGACCAGGACGAGGCCCTCGACTTCTACGTCGGCAAGCTTGACCTGGAGGTCAACGCCGACGTCGACATGGGCTTCATGCGCTGGCTGACCGTCAGCGTACCCGGTCACCCCGAGCGCCAGATCCTGTTGGAGAAGCCGGGCGCTCCGGCGATGTCCGAGGAGACGGCGCAGCAGGTCCGCGAGCTGGTGACCAAGGGGGCGATGGGTGGCCACCTCATCTTCAGCACGGACGACTGCCGCAAGACGTACGAGACGCTGCTGGGCCGGGGCGTCGAGTTCACCGAGGAACCCACCGATCGCCCGTACGGGACCGACTGCGGCCTCCGCGACCCCTTCGGCAACCACATCCGCTTCACCCAGCTGAAGGCCTAGGGCTGTCCGACGGGTTACGAGCGGAGCCAGAGCCGGTTCGCGGCACCGGTAACGGTGCCGCGAAAGACATAGACCCGCTTGTCGAAGCGGCCGCCTCGCCGCCCCCCGGCCCGGAGGCCGTCAGTTGCTGATCCGCCGCAACCGCAGTAGGGGACGACTCGGCGCCGCAGCCGTAAGGCGTGGGCCGGGCGGTCGCCTATCCCAGGAACGCCGCGGTGGTGGCCACGAACCGGTTGGGATCGTCGAGCCACGGGAAGTGTCCGGCTCCAGGCTGAGTGACGAGCTTGGCGTTCGGAAACAGCCCGGTGAACTCGGCCATCGTGGGAGGCGGAGAATTCAGATCGACCTCTCCGGCGAGCAGGAGCACCGGCGGCCGGAACCGGGCGAGCGCCGCACGGGTGGCGTCCGGATCGAATGCTCCTTCGGCGCCGAAGGCGATCGCCGCCTCCTTGTTCCTCTGCCCGCCCTCGGCAGCCTGATGGGCTTGAGCCGCCTCGTCCCAGCGACCGTAGGAGAACGGCGCGATGGCCTGCCAGCAGTCGTCCGTCGCCTTGCCGGTCACGATCGCTTCCAGGGCCGCGAACGCTCCGGCGAACCACGGCTCGTCCTGGCGGAGCTGTGCGGTCTCGCGCCGGACGTCTCCAGTGATCGTGATGCCGACGGCCATGACGCTCGGCGTGATCAGCGCGAGCTTGCTGACTCGTTCCGGGTGGCGGCCCGCATACAGCACCGCCAGATTCGCACCGCCGGAATGCGCGAGCAGGTCCATCCGTTCGAGGCCGAGGTGCTCGCGCAGGGCGTCCACGTCATCGACAAGGTGGTCGCAGCGGTAGGAGGCGGGGTCCTCCGGTGTGGCGGACTCGCCGGTTCCCCGGAGATCCAGCATGACCAACTGCCGGTGCGCGGCAAGGCCGCCGAGGTCACCCAGATACGCGGAAGCCTGCATTCCCCCAGGCAGGCAGACCACATGAGGGCCGTCTCCGAAGACGTGGTAGGCAAGCTTCGTTCCGTCATGCGCGGAGAAAGTAGGCATGGCCCAGACCCTGTCAGCGGCGTCCAGCGAGAGCAACTGGGTTCCCCGTCATGCTTGAATGCACATGAACGCTCACGATCGCTCGCCACTGGAGGGCTCTGTTGACATCTTCCCCCGCCTAATGGCGGGGGTTTCCAGCGGTCACCCGCTGGGCTTCCTGCTTCACCGACGACTGCCCCGTCCGGGAGGACTCCCGTTGAGGTCTTACACCGTCTCCACAGGCAGACACGGCCAGCCCGACCGCCTTGATGTTGCGCGCCGCGTTCACGTCGCGGTCATGGGTCATGCCGCAGTCGCACGTCCACTCACGGACGTTCAGCGGCAGCTTCTCGCGGATCGTGCCGCACGCCCCGCACAGCTTCGAGCTGGGGAACCACCGGTCGATCACCACCAGGTCGCGCCCGTACCAGGCGCACTTGTACTCCAGCATCGTCCGCAGGTCGCTCCACGCCGCGTCGGAGATGGCGCGGGCGAGCTTGTGGTTCTTGACCATGGTGCGGACGGTCAGGTCCTCGATCACGACCGTTTGGTTCTCACGGACGAGTCGAGTGGTCAGCTTGTGCAGGAAGTCCCGGCGCCGGTCAGCGATCCGCGCGTGGACCTTGGCGACCTTCCGGCGGGCCTTCTCCCGGTTCGCCGAGCCCTTCTCCTTGCGCGACAGCTCCCGCTGCGCCTTCGCGAGACGGGAGCGGTCGCGGCGCTCGTGACGCGGGTTGGTGATCTTCTCCCCGGTGGACAGGGTCATCAGGGAGGCGATGCCCGCGTCGATACCGACCGCCGCCGTGGTGGCCGGGGCCGGAGCGATGGTGTCGTCGCACAGCAGCGACACGAACCAGCGCCCTGCCGCGTCCTGGGACACGGTCACCGTGGACGGTGCCGCGTCTTCGGGGAGCGGACGGGACCACACGACGGCGAGGGGCTCGCGCATCTTGGCCAGCGTCAGCCGGCTGTCGCGGTAGCGGAACGCCGAGCTGGTGTACTCCGCCGACTTCCGCGACTTCTTCCGCGACTTGAACCGCGGGTACTTCGCCCGTCCCTCGAAGAAGCTGGTGAACGCGCCTTGCAGGTGCCGCAGACATTGCTGCAACGGGACCGAGGAGACCTCGGACAGGTAGGCGAGTTCCTCGGTCCTCTTCCAGGCGGTGAGCATCACCGAAGTGGCGTTGTAGTTGACCCTCTCCTGCCGCTGGTACCACGCGGTGGTACGGGCTTCGAGGGCCATGTTGTAGACCTTCCGCACGCAGCCGAACGTGCGCGACAGCTCGGCCGCCTGCGCATCGGTCGGATAGAAGCGGTACTTGAACGCCCGCTTCACGTGAGTGGCCATAACTCACAAACTACCACACCAGCTTGTGGCTCACGCCCATCGCCCGGGAACACGCCGATCCGCCCTGACGGCGAATCGGCTTCCCCTGCCCCGCTCCGCAGGAGTCCGATTCCTCCCCCGCCTAAACGCGGGGGTATCCACGGAGGACCCCGATGAACGTCACGCTGCGCGAAGTACAGGACGGCGATCTGCCGGTCTTCTACCACCAGTTGAATGACCCCGAGGGCATTCGGATGGCAGCGTTCACCGCCAAGGATCCCTCGGACCGCGACCATTTCGACGCCCACTGGGCACGGATCCGCCACGATCCGGCCGTCGTCGTGCGCACCGTCGTCGGTGAGAACGGTGAGATCGTCGGGCACGCTGCCGTGTTCGGCCCGCCCGAGAGCCGCGAGGTCACGTACTGGATCGGGCGGGAGCACTGGGGCCAAGGAGCGGCGACCGCCGCGCTGCGGGGGCTGCTCGGCGTCGTATCGGAGCGTCCGCTGCGGGGCCGTGCGGCCGCGGACAACGGCGGTTCCATCCGGGTCCTGGAGAAGTGCGGATTCGTGGTGACCGGCAACGAGCGGGGTTTCGCGAACGCGCGCGGCGAGGAGATCGACGAAGTGGTTCTCACCTTGGCCAACTGACCCGACGTCGGCGGCATGCCCGGCGGACCGAGCTGAAAGCCTCCCGGGTAGCATCGTGCCCGGCCGCGACTGGCGAGGGTGGACGACCACCGGGGAGCGGCTGTATTCCCGCGTGAGCGTCGACCGCCTGGGCGCCTGCGTCAGTGATGTCCAGCTGACTCAGGAGGCCACGACGTGGATCTGCGTTACGGAATCAACCCCCAGCAGCAGGCGGCCGCTGCCGAACCGGTGCGGCCTGGCCAGTGGCCCGTACGGCTGTTGCAGGGCAGCCCCTCCTACATCAACATGCTCGACGCACTCAACAGCTGGCAGCTCGTATCGGAGGCGAGCCGGGCCCTGAACCGGCCGGCCGCTGCCTCCTTCAAGCACGTCTCCCCCGCCGGAGCGGCGGTGGCCGGGCCCGTCGACGAGGTCACCGCCGACCTCTACGGCATCGACCGCGATCGTGTCGGCATGCTCACCAGCGCCTACCTGCGGGCCCGCGACGCTGACCCGAAGTCCTCCTACGGCGACTTCGCCGCTGTCTCCCACCCGGTCGACGCCGAGCTCGCCGAGCTGCTGACCCGCGTGGTCTGCGACGGCATCATCGCCCCCGGCTACGCCCCCGGCACGGTGGCGACGCTCAGCATGAAGAAGAACGGCCGCTTTCTGGTCATGGAAGCGGACAGGGCCTTCGTGCCACCACAGCGCGAGGCACGCGAGGTTGCCGGGCTGCGGCTGACCCAGCAGCGCGACCAGGCGGCACTCTCCACCGCGCTGCTGGACAACGTCGTATGCGGCACACTGCCGGCCACCGCAGCGCAGGACCTCCTGCTGGGCCTGGCCGTCCTGCGCTACACCCAGTCCAATTCCGTGTGCTACCTGCGCGGTGGGGCGACGCTGGGGATCGGCGCCGGCCAGCAGTCCCGCGTGGACTGCACCCGCCTGGCCGGCGCGAAGACCGACACCTGGTTGCTGCGACGCCACCCGGCAGTGCGGGCGCTCGCCTTCCAGCCGCACATCCGGCGCCAGGACCGGATCAACTGGCAGATCCGCTTCATCGAGGGCGACCTCACCCCGTACGAGCGCACCCGCTTGTCGGCAGCACTGTCTGAACCTGTCCCCGAGCTGACGGCCCACCAGCGCACGCAGTGGCTGGCGGGCCTGAGCGACGTCGCGTTCGTCTCGGACGGCGCCCTGCCCTTCCGCGACAACGTCGACCATGCCCACCGCCACGGCGTCGGCTACATCGCGGAGCCGGGCGGCTCTGTCCGGTCCCCGGAAGTCGAGGACGCCTGCCGCGAGCACCAGATCACCCTCGCCCGCACCGGCCTTCGGCTGTTCCACCACTGAGGTCGCCGATCAGGGCTCCTCGTCCTCGTCCCGCAGATGCTCGGGCATACCGGTATTGGGGATGCCGAACTTCTGCGCGTACTGGTCGTTGAGTTCCAACCAGCCGAAATCGACCGCTGCGGCGCCACGGATCGGCGGGATCGGATGCCCTTCGAGCAGCTTCTCGGCCACATCGAGGCAGAGGTGCCAGCCAGCCGCGACCTTCGGGATCCAGTCGCGGTCCTGGACCGTGTGCCGCAACGTCAACCGGCAACCGGCGTCGGTGGCAGCCAGTTCCCAGCGCAGCAGGTCGGTGCCGAGCGTGTACTCCAGCAGCGTCGGTGGCTCGGCGCGCACCACCACGGCCGCCATATCCTGGGGCTTCTCATCGTCGATCATCGTGAGCGTGACGTCGCCCGCCTCGGAGAGGTCGCGGTCGGCGGTGTATGGTGCCCACTTGGCAAGTTGCTCGGGCTCGGTCAGCGCGGCCCACACCTTCTCGGGCGGGTGGCGCAGCTCCCGGGTGAAGACCAGGGTCCAGCGGTCCTCCGTCGCCTCGCAGTCGACATCGGCCAGCGGGCTCGGGCGGTATGCGTCCGGGCTCATGACTCCTCCAGGTTGTCGAGGTGGCGCTCGAGAGCATCGAGATGCCGGTCCCACAGGGCGCGATACGGCTGAAGCCAGTCATCGAGTGCCTGGAAGGGACGTGCGTGTATGCGGTAGATGCGCCGCTGGGCCTCCGTGCGACAGGTGACGAACCCGGCTTCCCTCAGCACCTTCAGCTGCTTGGACACCGTGGGCTGGCTGACATCGAGCGCCTTGGCCAGCTCATTGACGCTGCTCTCGGCCTCCAGGAGCCGGTCGAGAATCCGGCGCCGGGTCGGCTCGGAAAGCACGGAGAATGTATCGACGGACACGCACCCTATATTCCATGCTCAGTATATGCCTGTCAAGGCATACACATCGGGTCAGGTCAGGCCGTGAAATCCGTGGCGTAGTCCGCGGCCCACTGGGCGAAGGTTCGGGCCGACGAGGCCGGCCTGCAACCTGCGGACGGCGTCGAGGTGGTCGCTGGTCCAGATCATGCGTACTGCGGTACCGGTGGCCTGTCCGTCCTCGCCGCGCAGATCATGCCGTACGGCTTGCAGCAGGCGGCCGTCCGCGTCCATGTCCTGGGTCAGGGGTGCCGGGACCGAGTCCAAGCCGTTCAGGCTGTTCGCGAGATCGTCGTACCAGCGTCTGATCGATTCGGTGCTGCGGAGCAGCTCGAGGCGGGCCGCGGCTCTGTCGCCGGCCGCGCAGCCGTCATCCCGTCCCCAGAGATCCAGCACTGCGTCGGCCGCGAGCCGCAGACCGGCTACGCCGGACACCAGCCTGGCGAGCTCGGCCAATTGAACGGGTTTGGCGCCTCGTTCAGCGAGATAGCCGCGGAATGTGTCGTCCATTCTGCGTGACGCTGCGGCCGCGCGTACCGCCTCTTGGGCCGGCCCAACCTGGTTCGGTGTGCTGGAGTCGCATCGGAGCATGCCGAATTCGACGGCGGCGGCCAGATAACTCGCGCTGTCAGCGTAGGCCTCGGCAAGCGATTTGTTGAGCGCTGCGGCGGCGCCGCGCGGCCAGAAGAGCACGCCCACCAGGAGGCTGACCGCGCAGCCGAGAGCGATGTCCTCTACCCGAAGCAGTCCGACGCGCCACCCAGTTGGCTGAATGATATTGAACAAGATCACCAGCACGAGGGTGAACGCAGCCTGCCCTGCGGCGAAGGAGATCACGGAAGGTACGACGCCGGCCAGCAGGGTCGCCAGTGGCAGCAGGAACCACAAAAGCGTGGTGTCACTCCCGATCGGCACCAGGAGCGCGGCCCCGACCGCGAAGCCGACGGCGGTGCCGCTCACCGCGCGCAGCACGTTCTGGCCGGTGTTCAGCGCGTTCGAGCGGAGGACGGAAAGGGTGCCGAGCACGACCCAGAAGGAGTGCTCGACGCCTGTTTGGGTGGCGACGAACACGGCCAGTGCCAACCCGACCGCGCCGCGGACGCTGTTGTGCAACCACAGCGAATGTCGTTCGACGTGGGCAGCCGCGCGCTCCTGGGCAGCTGACAACGTTCCCGGCAGCCCCGTGGGTTGGCGGCCCAGGATTCGCTGGATCCAACTGCGACGTTCGGCCGATGCCGCAAGGTCGATGTTGCTGCCGATCAAGGACACGACGAAGCTCAACTCCTGCGCACGAAAGCTCGGATCCAAGGAGCCGATGAACTCCCTGATCCGTTCGTCGGCCATGACCTCGTTTTCTCCCGGCCGCTCTCGTCGGATCGGAAGCTCGCTCGTCGCGTTGTGCTCCAGGACGGCCTGGGTGTTACGCAGCTCCGTCAGCGCGGATCGCAGCGACTCGGGATTCGTACGGGGCGTCTCCAGCAGCTCCGCACCCCGCTCGAGCACGGCGGCCGCGGCGACTTTCACCGCACAGGGAGCGCGATTCACCGCGCCGACCCGAGGTTTCCGGGACTGGGTGAGGATGGAATGCAGCCAGTTCAGCTCGTCAACCAGGCGGACCACCGCCCGGGCGGTGGTGCTCAGATCAGTTGGGCGATAGGGCGTGGCGAGAAAGAGTTGATGCAGTTCGGCCACCGCGGAATCTGCGGCGACAGTGACCTGCTCGCATTCCGCTGCCGTTCGGGCGTCCTCACCGTCGAGCAGCCGCGCGACCTCCAGGCGCAGTCGTGCGGCCAGCGCCCGGCACGTGGCTGTGGCCATGACGCGAAGCTGATCCTCGGCCGGCGCCGGCCATAGCAGGGCCACCGCCGCCAGCCCTGCGACAGAGGCCATTGCCCAGCCCGCCAGCCGATCCGGGATCGCCGAGGGTGCCCCGGACAGCGACACCGGCAGAATGAACGCCAGCAACAGCGATGTAGTGGCCCCGGCCAACGTCGAGCTGACGACGCCGACGAACAGCACCCCGAACGCGACCACGCCCATCGCCACGGCCGCCAGCCAAGGATTGCGCGAGGCCAGTGTTCCGACGCACACGAACACCGTACCTACGACCGCCAGCGAGGCCTGCGCCTGCAACCGGTCGATCATGGGGCCGCCAAAATCGACGAACATCAGCATCGCGAACGAGCCGAACGCGGCGAACGTCGCCACCTCCGGGCTTCCGATAGCCTTGTCCCCGAGGGCGAACAGGGCGGGCATGACGACAGCCGTCCGGGCCGCTCGGCGCAAGGCGAGCAGCCCCCGGTCGCGTGTACGCAATCGTCGCAACGGATAGGCCAGTCGCTGTCGCGTTTTGGTGAATCGCGTCAAAGTCATGCGGTGCGGCATCCCCTAACGGCCGGCGACGACAGCAGGCGGAACGACAAATCCCTGACCCGGCCAATTCAACCTCCACCGATCGAGTGGACAGGCGTCTCTCGTGCCGCGAGTTTGACCTGAGAGTCCAGGCGGAGCCGGGCGCGGTCAGACGTCGGCGGGTTCGGATTCCAGGGCTTTCTGCAGGCGTTTGAGGTCGCCGACGATGTCGGTGGAGGGGTCGCGGAGCCACTGGTTCTGCAGACCCTCGGCGGCGGCGAGCAGGGCGCGGGCCTGCCATTCGTGGCCCGGGCCGAGGACGTTCTCGATGAGGCCGAGGATGGCGCGGGTGCGCAGCCGCATGAAGGTGTGCGCGGGGTGATCCGGGTTCGCCGCGGCCGCGGTCATGTCGACGAAGAGCTTGATGAGGCCCGGCGTCCGTGTGGTGTGGGCGAGCAACTCCCACATGCCGTCGAGGGTGGACAGGTCGTAGGTGGCAAGGTCATGTTCGTCGCGGGCCACCAGGATCTCGACCAGCAGGTGGTCCTTGCTGCCGAAGTAGTGCAGGACGCCGGCTTCGGTGAGTCCCACGGCTTCGGCGATGGACTTCAGCGAGGGCCCCTGCCGCCCGGACGTGTGATACGCGTCCAGCGCGACCTTGAGGATCTCCGCGCGGCGCGCGACTCCCTTGGAGTACGGACCGCGTCGCGGGTTGGTGACCATGCCCCGAATCTAACGCTCCTCCCCGACCGAGGACGCATCGGAGCACGAAAACCTAGCGTTCCTCGGTTTTGCGTTCCGCCTGCCGTGGCGGGGCCACGGCCGAAGCTCCCCGGGATGGGCCTCTGGGCCGTCTGGGGCCGCTCCTGCTGGTGTGCCAGGCCGCGTGGGCGCTGCCGTCCACGGCCGCGGGCACGCTCGTCCAAGCACCACTCGCGGATCAGCGGTCGTCGACAAAGGTCGCCTCGTACGCACTCGTCACGGCGATGGGTGCGGCGGCTGCCCCGCATCCTGTGGCGGAGCCCCCTTGTCCATCATCAAGGAGTACATCGAGCTGCAGAAACGTCCGCTATGAAGCGCATGTCAGAGCAGACCCGAGAAGCGATTCCGCTCAGGCGTGAACGCCCGAGGTTCCTCGCTGAGGCTTCCAGTCGTCTCCGGAAGCCGTGGGGATCTGGACTGTGGTGCGGGAAGGGATGATGTGGTCGTGGTTCGTCATGGCGGGCCCAGTGACGGAGGGCACGGTGTGCGCGGCCCGGCAGGGGTCGCAGCTGTCAGGCCAGCTGGTCGAGCAGTTCCTGACGGTGTGCGGTGGCCCACGAGGCCAGATGGATGGGTTCTCGGCCGAGTAGGCCCTGGACTGTGCTGGTGGTGACCGCGGAGTAGTCCATGCGGCCCTCGTAGGTTTGTCGCGCCCAGATCAGCGTGCTGGCCGCGTACGCGGCGTCCATGTTGGCAGGCGCGGTGTTCAGCCCCGCATCGATCATGCGCTGCAGATTGTCCGGGGTCAGGACCAGCGCGGGGATCTCCCGCCCGAGGGCGGCGGAAAGGACCTCGGCCACCTCGGCGCCGTTGAGGAGATCGGCGGACAGGTAGTACTCCTTGCCCGCGTGCGTCTCGGGGCCTTCGGCCAGGACCCTGGCCACGACCGCCGCGATGTCATCGCCGGCGATCCAGCCGACCTGCTTGTCGCCCATCGGCCACACCGACCGGTCCCCGACGCGGCCGCCATCCGGACCCGCGCCCACCAGGCCGCAAACGACCTGCTGGCCCTCGTCGAAGCCGGACGGCTGTGAGCCGAGAACGAATGTGATTGCCCGGCTGAGGCACCACAGTCAGGGTCACCGAGCCCCTGTCGCCATGGCGGGCCGACTACTGGCCGCGGCCTGAAAGAGGCATCGAATCGGCGCCCTCGATTATCACGGCGTGATAGTCGAGGGCGCCGAATGCTCACGGCGATGTACGTGGCGTGCTCGTCCAAGTCCCCGGCGCGGTCAGCGCGCCGTGGACCTCGGGCGTCGGGTCAGACACCCCATGTCGTTGGGTGTCAAGCGGCATGGGGTTGGGCGTGGTGCGACCAGGCGGTCGCTTCGTCGTAAGTGGTGTGGGTTTTGA
>NZ_RJVR01000003.1 GCF_003999195.1 Streptomyces soli | reverse complement strand
CGTGCTGGAAGCCTGAAGAACTCCCATCATCGCAGGTCACGAGGCACTTCTGCGTTCCGACCCCAGACCACCCGCGATCACCAACCGGTGGATCGGGGTTGAGGGAAGGCCCCGGCGGCGGCACATTTGAAGATCCGGACCCTCTGGGGTACGGAAGACGTAGCGCTGGGAACCCCCGCCGGATTGGAACCCGGCGTTCGTGCTGTACAGGGGCGGTTTCAGCGGGCTTCCACGTCCAGCAGCGTGACCAGCGGTTCCAGCCGGGCCCAAAACTGGCCGTCGCCGTCGAGCCACCACGAGCACGCGCCGGCCTTCAGCTGCCTAGTCGGCTCCGCAGCAGCTGCTTGCCCAGTTCCGCGCCCTTGCGGCTGTCGGCCTGCGCCTTGCGGAACAGCTCCGCGAGTTCACTGTCGTTCTCCCGTTCCGCGTCCTGGACGTAGATTTCCATGCGCAGCGCGTTGCTCAGGCAGGCGTCGATGTACCAGATCAGGTTGTAGTCCTTGTCCTTGGTGCCGGTGGCCTGGCCGGTTTCGGTGCTGCTGGTCATGGCGGTTCCTCCTCCGTGTGCGGGTGTTGTCAGGTGCTGGTGCGCTGGGTGGCGGCGGTGATGACCGCCTCGCGCCGTTGGTGGCTCTGTTCGTACTCCAGGACCTGCCGGGCCAGGGCGGAGCCGGCGGTCTTCAGCCAGCTGCTGATCTGGTCGGCGGTCATGGCGTCGTAGTCGTCCCACGGCTCGCCGCCGCGCAGCCGCTCGATGGCGTTCAGCCCGTCGATGGCGCTCAGGACCGCGGGCCGTGCGGCGTGGGCGCGCTCGTATCCTTCGACGACGGCCAGATCGCTCGGGGAGAGCAGCCGCAGCCGCTGGATGACGTCGGTGTCGCAGAGCCGGCCGTACCCGGGGATCGGCAGGTCCTCCTCCCGGGAGGCGGCCCCCCGGATTTCCTCGGCCATCCTGGTCACGCCGGGCACCCGGCCGGCCGCGCCGGACGCGATGCGTGCCGTGTGCTGCCCGGCGCTCCGGGCGGCCTCGCCGATCCGGCCTGCGGTGGTGCGCACGGCCCGGGCGGCCGCTCCGGCCAGGCCGCCGTCGGTGGGTGCCGGGCGGCCGTCGTCGGTGGGTGCCACGGCCCGGGCGTGTTCGGCGAGGCTGTCCTCCAAAGCTTCCAGCAGCTGCTCGTCCTGGCGGCGCAGTGAGGCGAGCAGGTCGACGGCGGCCTGGTCGTGGGCCTGTTCGGCGATGCTCTGCCCGACGCGGCAGGCCGCCAGCGCCCGGGCCGCGATCGCGTACTCGTCCTCGGCGTTGCGCAGCAGCCGGCGCTCGTCGACCGGGCGGGGACCGCGCACGATCCCCTCCGCGATCCGCGCACCGACCTGGAGCGGCAGCGCGGAGGTGCGGACGACCCCTTCGGCGATGATCCGGACCAGTTCGCCGGTGTCCCGAAGTGGCCGGTCCGGGCGCAGTTCGCTCACATGGCGGTCGATACCGGCGATGTGGTCCTTCACCTCGGCAATGTGCCGCTCCGCACCGGCAGGGGCGATGGACCAGAAGCGGTCGACGACCGCAGCGTGGGCTCCGCACACGTCCTCCAACGCCGGTATGAGCACATCCGTCGTCACTGTCATCGCATGTCCCTTGAGAGTGTCGGGCGGTGCGAGGGACGCTGCCCGCCGGGCACGTCCTCGCGGCCGGCTCCCCCGACCATCCTGCGGGGAGCGACTCCGGTCCGCGCAACGAGCGGATTCGGGCGAAGGCCGGCGGATCCCTGTGGCGGCGGGCTTCCCGGGAACCAGGCGGCGCGCCTCCGGGGATATCCATTAGCCCATCCGGGTGAATGGCGCAGGCCGGTAGCGGCATGGGCAGCGGCCCAGGCGCGTCGCGCAGTTAACGTGCCACAGCCCACGGGCAGCGCCTGCCGTGCCGGGCGACAGCTGCGGGTGCGTCCGCCAGACAGGGAAGAACCGCACCCGCAGCGGCGGCCATGACCCCCTACAGCGGTATGCGTGGCCCGTTGACGACTCCATGAAGGCCGGCGAGATCCGCACCCGGCTGCGCGCGGCCGACCCCGATTTCGCCCGGCAGGTACTCGACCTCGAGCGCCGCCACCAAGAACGCACGACCGTCACCACAGCTGCCGACCGCGCCGCCACGTGACCGTGTCCTGCGGTGACGGCAGGACACACGACAGGTCACCCTGAAGGTCTCCCGCGGCCACTCCCGCGGCCCGGTGCCCTCATGGCGAATGATGGGATGGCCGCGTCCTTTGCTGTGGCCGGGGGGCCTCGGGCGCAGGATCAGCAGCATGGCGGTGACGTTCCCGACCTCGAACGCGGCCACCGCACGCGGCAGCCGCCCCAGGTCCCCGCGCAGCGCACCCTCGGGTGTATACAGGGCGTCTGATCAGGCGTTTCCTGGATACGCACCCATCCATCCGTGCCCGCCATCGCATCTGGGGGCGCCGGTGTTCGAGACGATCGATGTTGCCGTGCATGCCACCGGACCCGACAGCTGTCGGGTGACGGTGGCCGGGGAACTCGACGTCGCCACCGCTGCCGACGTCCGGACCGCCCTGCTCGCCGCCGTCACCACGCACCAGCACGTCGCCGTCGACTTGTCCGGCCTGACCTTCTGCGACTGCGCCGGGCTGGGCGCGCTGCTGAGCGCCGCCCGCGCCGCGAGAGCCGGCGGCGCCGACCTGCACCTGCGCGCAGTGCCGCGCTCTCTGGCCCGGCTTCTTCGCCTGTCGCACACCGGCGGTGCGTTCACGATCGAGTAACGACGATGGTCGCAGGGTGACGTGAAGAGGGCTGTTCTGCCGCTCAACGGCGTGCTGTGGTGGATCAGCACCCACCCCGCGCACCGCGGCCGCGGACCCGGCCGCCTGCTGCTCGGGCAGTGCCTCACGCGCCTGGCCGCCGCGGGCGCCCGCGAGGTGATCGCCTACGTCGACAACGACGCCCCGCCCGGCGACCCCGAGCACGACCGCACCGCCACCACCGGCTCTACGACAACATGGGCTTCACCGAACTGGACCGGCTCTGGTCCTTCACCCGCCGTCCCTGAACCTCGGCGCACCGCCGACGATGCGGCCGCGAGCCCGCGGACGTGAATCGTTCGCCCCGCACTGCAGCGCCCCGCCCCGCCCGGCCAGCACTCACCAGAAACCCCCCCGTTCCAGCCCCAGCGATTAGCCCGGACGGGTAACTGCCACGCCATCCGGCGACGCGGCAGCGCGGGCACCCATAACCAGCGCCCGGCTCGCCCGCTGCAGCGCCAGATAAGCCTTGACCCACTCGTAGGTGTCCCGGCCCGCGAAGAACGGATGCTCGGCCACGGCAGCGGACAACTGCGCCTGCCGGGCCCACAACATGTCAATCACCCGCTGCTCGTCACCACCCAGACCGGACAAGGCCCGCGGCCACCGCGCCAGCGCACGCCGCACCCCGTCCAGCTCGCCCTGCAACTGCAGGAGATCGGCCGGGAAGTCGAAGGCGTCGTCCCCATCGGTGTCGTCCACATCCGGGATCGTAGAATGGCCCGGCCAGGGACACCAGGGACACCAGGGCCGACCGGGTGACACCAGGCAGCCCCATGCCGGAACCGTCACACGAGTGCGGCTGGTGCCGCACCACCACCCCAATCCCTGACATGCCCGCGCTGCGATCCCCCTCCGGTGGCGCAGCCCATCCGTAAGGAGTGGTGGCGGTGCGGCATCCGCGAGGGCAGAGCGGCGCGGCGAGGGCAGCGGCGGCTGGTCCACGACATGTGGGCCCCGGTCGGCACGGCGCCCCTCTACCAGGTCGAGGGGCGGCAGTTCTGGTGGTTGAGCATCGCGTGTCAGCGAAGCTCTGGGTGACTTCATCGCGCAAGCCCGGCAAGCACTCGATGATGGCGGCAGGGACGACTGGGCGGCGGCCGCCTCGGGACCATCCCCGCGGGTGCGGGAAGTAGGCGCGCGCCCCCGCCCTCAACACCCGACCCCGCAAGACACTCGGATGGCGAACTCCCGCAGAAGCGCTCAACGATCACCTACTCTCGCTGCAGAGCAGCGGTGTTGCAACGACCCCGAACCTGAGCAGTACATCCCCATCGGCCAGCGGCCGCTGAACCTCATCCAGCCACTGTTGCCGCAGGAGATCGACCGGGCCACGGCCGCCGCGATCACACCGGCCGCCCGCCTCGCGCTCGCCCTGGTCGCCGTTCACGCGGCCCGCCCAAGTCCATCCGTGAGCTCCACCTCGACGACATCGATCTCGGCAACCGGAAACTGACCCTCGCAGGCAAAACCCGCCCGGTCGACGATCTCCCCGGACCCTGCTGCTGGCCCGGCTGCAACACCGCGAAGGGTCCCGCTGCACTGCACTGCACGGCCGCCCGCAATGAAGGACCACGTATGCCGGGGCGCGGAGGCTGTACCAGGGGCCTGAGGTGGCCGTTCGCCGATAACACGGCCGCGGAATCCACACAAGTCGGAGCAGCTCCCTCGCACTATGCTGGCTGTGAGAGAGGAAGCGATACGGATGCTACTCGACTCCATAGCCGTGGGGCCTTCCGGCCTCCAGGTTTCCCCGGGTGATCACGTGTGTGTCTTCTACCCGAGCCTGGCGGACCGCGACGAGATCCTGATCCCTTACCTGCTCGAAGGTCTGCAGGCCGACCACAAGTGCATCTGCCTTGTGGACGCCACTGACCCTGAGGCGGTACTCGATGCCCTTGGCACCGAGATCGATCTCGCATCGGCCTTGGATCAACGACAGCTGGAGGTGCACCGCTCGCAGGACACCTATCTGCGCGATGGTGCCTTTTCCACCGAGAAGATGCTGGAGTTCTGGAAGCACAGCAGCGACGCAACCCGCCAGGACGGGTTCGGCTTCACCCGTGCGATCGGCGAGGCGACCTGGGCGCTGAGCTACATGCCCCACATCGAGGAGCTGGCGAGGTACGAGGCGAGGCTGAACCAGTTCTTGCCACGCTATCCGCAGGTAACCCTCTGCATGTACGAGCTCGACCGGTTCAGCGGCGCGTTCCTGGTGGACGTGCTCAAGACCCATCCCAAGATCCTCATCGGGGGCATGGTGCTCGACAACCCCTACTACCTCGACCCGGACGAGTTCCTCGCCCTCAGGCAGTGATGTCGATCGTTCCCGCCGAGGGCACCGCCGTTCCCGCCGAGGGCACCGCCGGGGATATGCAGCTACGCGACCAACTGTCGAACCTGCAGGGTCTGCTCATGCTCTCGATGGTGATGACCGAGAGCGAAAGCGAGGCTAAGATCCTTCACCTTGCGGCTACTACCGTTTCGTCTCTCAGCCGGTGCCGCATGGTGGGCGTGTACCTCGGCGAGGACGGGTGGCAAGCCGACGTTACGCATGTGTCCTCGGAAGGTGTGCGGGCCGATATCGAGGCACAGCTGTGCGCTCTCGGTCCCAGTGGCGGGGCGGTCACGATCCCGGACCAGGCGTGGGGCTGGGCCCTGACGCTGCGCAGCCTTCAGGAGCACACCGGTTACTGTGTGGTGTCGGCGGCCGAGGTGCCCTCCCGGGCCACGCAGTTCCTGCTGCGCGTGCTCGCCCAGCAGACCGGGGTGGCGCTGGCCAACACCCGGCTGCACGCGAGAGAACGGGCGACTGCGAAGAAGCTGCGCAGCGCGAATGCCGCGCTGGCCGAGGCCGTGGGAGCGCTGGAACACACCACCCGGATACACGACCGGTTGACACGGGTCGCGGTGGCCGGGGAGGGGCAGGAAGGGATCGCTCGTGCCGTGCACGAACTCACCGGGTACCCGGTCGCGGTCGAGGACCGCTACGGAAACCTGCGGGCGTGGGCAGGCCCGAACCGCCCCGACCCCTACCCGAGAGATCCGCGGAATCGGCGTGATCAGATGCTGCGCCGCGCCCTGCGCGCGGGGCGGCCGGTCCGGGAGGGCGGCCGGCTCATGGCCATTGCCAGCCCCGGTGCCGACGTACTTGGCGTGCTGGCGCTGGTGGACCCCGCCGGGACGGCCGGGGACCAGGAGCAGATCGCGCTCGAGCATGGCGCCACCGTCTTGTCCATGGAGCTCGCCCAGCGCACAGCATCCCTGGCGTTGCAGCACAGCCTCCTGCCACATGGGCTGACCGGCGGGAGCGCGTTGGAGGTGGCATCGTGCTACCTTCCGGCGGGCGCCCCGCTTGGTGTGGGCGGCGACTGGTTCGACATCATCCCCCTCTCCGGGGCCCGGGTCGCCCTGGCCGTAGGCGACGTGGTCGGCCACGGGATCAACGCGGCGGCCACCATGGGGCTGCTTCGTACGGCCGTACGCACGCTCGCCGACCTCGATTTCCCCCCCGACGAGCTGCTGGCCCATCTGGACGACCTGGTCGTCAGCCTCGTGGAAGAGGAAGGCGACGGCGAGGAGGCCGAGGCAGCCGAGGCCATGGGAGCCAGGTGCTTGTACGCCGTCTACGACCCAGTCACCCAGCGGTGCACGATGGCTCGCGCCGGCCACCTGCCGCCTGCCCTCGTCCGGCCGGACGGCACCGTCACCGTCCCCGACGTGCCGGCCGGACCACCACTCGGACTCGGGACCCTGCCCTATGAATCCGCCGAAATCGAACTGCCCGAGGACACGTTGATCGCCCTGTACACCGATGGCCTCCTCGGATCCTGCAGTCAGGACATCGACGCGGAAATCTCCCGGCTGGGAGAGGCTCTCGCCCGGCCCGGCACCACACTGGATGCGGTCTGCGGTGGCGCCGTCCGGGCCATGCTGACCAGCCCGCCGTCCGACGATGTGGTCCTGCTCCTCGCCCGCACCCATGTCCTGGGCCGGGACCAGGTCGCCTCCTGGGACCTGGCCGCCGACCCCGCAGTCGTCGCGAGCGCCCGGAACCTGGTCAGCGCGCAGCTCACAGCATGGGGCCTGGACGACCTGGGGTTCACCACCGAACTCATCGTCAGCGAACTGGTTACCAATGCCATCCGCTACGGTATGGAGCCCATCCGCCTACGCCTGATCCGGCAGGACGTCCTGATCTGCGAGGTCTCGGACGGCAACAGCACCTCACCTCACCTGCGGCACGCCCGCACCACCGACGAAGGCGGCCGCGGTCTGTTCCTCGTCGCGCAGTTCACTCGGCGCTGGGGCACCCGCTACACCACAACCGGCAAGATCATCTGGGCCGAACAGAACCTTCCGTCAGCGCGATCGACACCAGGTTGATCCCCGTGACCGCCATCTGCTGCTGCGACCAGTTGCATGCGAACTTCACCCCGTACCACCTCACGCCGGGCCTGGATCGGCCTCGAGCTTCGCCTGCCTGAGACGCTTCCTTCGTTCCAGCCCCGTTGTGCGCCCGCAGAGGCTGACCCACACGATTGATAGCCGGCGAGAGGCACCTCCCAGGAGGTGCCGGCCCGGGGCGGCAACCCCGGCCGAACGTCTCACCGGCCATCGGCACTCCAACCCACCAAAGGAAAGGAGTGTTTCCCGCGCACGAGCAGCCGGCCCGTGCGAGCAGTACGCACCGGAGTTCCGCATGACCATCTAACCCCCAGGTCCGCACCCACAACGGCCGTACCGTGGTCAACCTGCGACTGGATGGTCGAGCACACCGGCGGCCCGTCGCGTCACCCTCAACCTCTGGTACGGCAGGCGCAACGAAGTCCCGACATCGAGACAGACGCCGAGGGCGATCGCGTCCCAGCAAGTGGTGTACCCGATCAAGGTGAGAACGGGCAGGTCACGGCCGAGATCGGGGCGCCCGAGACCCGTCTCGGCCTGACGATTCGTCAGTCAGAGTCGGCGCCGGGAACCGCCCTTACCTTCTTGGTCGCCGCATGACCCGAGGTCAGGCTCATGGACCTCATGGCTCTCGGCATTCACGACAGCGTGAAGCTGACGGTTCGTCAGTTGCATGGCAGCCGCGTACAGGCCCACTGCGCGCGCGACCTGCGCCTTCTCGCCTTGATCCCCTACACCACCCGACGCATGCCTGGCGGGGAAGGGGCGCGCGACACCACCCCGAGGGCAACACCAAGCAGAGGCCAGCGGTTCCAGGTCGCCGTAGAGGGCTGCGTGCAGCGCGGCCGCGAGTTCGCGAGCGCGGTCCTCGCCCACCAAGTCGTACAGCACGACGTAAGCCGGCCCCACCGCCGATCCGGGGCGGACCGTGCGGTCGCGGATTAGCCGGATGGCAGCTTCGCGGATGGCGGCGGCAGCGGCCTCGTCGACCACGTGGGCCGGGGCCGTGAAGGTGTCGGCCTTCACCGTCCAGCGTTGTCCGCTGCGTGCGATGCAGACGAACACCGCGCCCGCTCCCTGCGCCGCCTCGTATGCGGCGTTGAACGCGGCGATCCCGGTGGCGTCCGGGATCTGGCCGGCGGGGCAGGGGACCGGGAGCGACTGCATGACGGACATCGTGCCAGCGCTCGGCCGCGCCGCGAGGACTTGAGCCCGTTCGGTCCGACGTGTCTGACCGGGCGAGCTGCGGCAACGGCAGGCGCCGGGCCGTACCTCGGCCCAAGGAGGTTGGCCGTCGAACGGCCCCGGCGCCTGTCCGTTCGCTTCCTCAACCGCGGCGCCCGCTTAGGTCACCACGCCCTCCCGGGGACCGCGGCCAGACGAACTCAGACGCCTATTGGCGTCGCGCTCCCCGAGGTCCTTGCCATGAGTCTGGTCGATTCCGCGATGCCCAGCGTCACGCTGGCCGGCTGCCACGGTCAGCTCGTGAGCGAGGAAGTCCCGAGCGTCCGGAGACGCGATCAGTCTGGTCGCCAGGGGGTGCGGCCCGGCCCACGTCAAAGGGTGTGGAGGGGTTTCAGTATCCGCCGGGGCCGGCCGGGTGCAGTTGGTCGGCCAGGGCCTGCTGCTGTCCGGCGGTGGTGAGCGGGGCGCCTTGGCCGAGGGCGGTGGGGCCGTCGGGCAGTCCGGTGCCGGTGCGGGCCGGGTCGGCGCCGGGGACGGGTTGGCAGGCGGTGCGGAGAAGGGTGAGCAGGTAGCTGACGCGGGCGGCGGTGCGGGGGCGGGTGCGCAGGTCGTCGTGGTGGGCGAGGAGGATCGCGGCGAGGCCGGTGATGTGGGCGGCGGCGATGGCGGTGCCGTCGGCGACGGTGTAGGTGTCGCCGGGCGCGGTGGTGACGATGGCGGTGCCGGGGGCGACGAGGTCGGCGACCGGTGGGGGTGAAGGCGGGCGGGTACGGGCCCGGCCACACCGGCCCGCCGGCGGCCTGCGGGCTGCCGGCGGGGGACGTGCCGGTGTGCGCCAGGGCGCCGACGGCCAGCACGGTGGGCAGGCCGGTGGGGAAGGCGACCGGGCCTGCGGTGTCGCCGGCCGGGGCGATGACCGCGATCCCGGCGGCGTGCGCGTCCAGCAGCTTCCATGCGGCCAGCTGCGACGGGGCCTGGCAGCCGAGGTTGATCTGGGCGATGTCGATGTCGTGGGTGATGCAGTAGTCCAGGGCCTGCAGCAGGTCACTGACCCGGCCGTGCGGGAACAGCTTGAGGGCGTGGAGTTCGGCCTCGGCAGCGATGCCGGTGATCCCGGTGCGGTTGTCCGCCGCTGCGATGATCCCGGCGCACCGGGTGCCCTGCCCGGTCGCGTCCACCTGCCAGGCATCGCGTGGGCCGCCGGTGAAGTCGTAACCGGCCCGGATGGTGTCCTTCAGATCCGGGTGGGCGTCGATCCCCGAGTCCATGAGGGCGATCTTGATGCCGTGGCCGCGGTAGGTCGGCGGGATCTGGTGCAGCCGCATCGCCTGCACGCCCCAGCCGGCCAGCGGCCGGTCCGGGAACCCCTCGAACGTCTCCGCCAGCGAACGCACCTCGATGACCGCCTCCCCCTCCTCAGGGGTTTCTGGCAGGTGCGGGCGGTCGACTGGGGCCGGCCAGTACCCGCCCGCCGGACGCACATACAGCGCCAGGACGGTGGCCGGGGTGTCCGCCGGCCCGCGGCTCGTCGACCGCCGATCTCAAGGGTTTCCCGCCCTTCATATGTGACGCCTGGCCTTCCTTGAATGCCCGATCTAGGGTTGGGCCCCGGGCGCAGGGAGCCGTGATGGGGGAAGTGGTCGTGGCGGGCAGGATCGCCGTCGTCGACGACGCGGGCGCTCATCGCGTGGATGCCGGTGGCATCGAGCAGGGTCCAGGCCCATCGGAGGCTGGACGGGGAATGAGCTCGGCTGCAGGGGAGCCGACGAAGTCAGGGCGTGTGCTACAGCGGGCGGATGTGCTCAGCCTGCGGGCCCTTTTGGCCCTGAGTGACGTCGAACTCGACCTTCTGGCCTTCCTGGAGTTCCCGGAAGCCCTGGGCGTCGATGTTGGAGTAGTGGGCGAAGACGTCGGCGCCGCCGCCGTCCTGCTCGATGAAGCCGAAGCCCTTCTCGGCGTTGAACCACTTCACCGTGCCGGTGGCCATGAGTGTCTCCTTCGGACGGCTTGGGACGGACCCGCGGAATCGGGGCCCAAAGGTGATCGTCTGGTCCGGAGAAAGGCTGAAAAGCACGTTCGCCCGTGATCGTGATCACGGGCGAACGGGACTTCGGAACCACGACTTCTGATTGCGACATTACACCGCAGGTCCGATATCGACTATGCGAGGGCCCGGAGTTGGCAGCGGACCCGTGCTTCCTGCGGGGAGGTGCTTCATTCCGACCGGCTCACCTTGGTTGCGGCTGAGGTCGCGTGTACGGTCCGCGGACCGGTTCGGGTGGCCGGGAGAAGAACCGAAACACCGCATGCACCCAGCAGGGTGCAGCGCCGGCTCGCCAGTCGACGCTGTGGGAGTGGGGGTGCTGCCCTTCGCTTTCATCCTGATCCAGCGCGCTTTGACGGCCGGCGCACGACCTGGGGCCGGAGCAATAAACCCCCACGTGCGTGGGTACTGGCTGTTTGTGCTGCGGACGGTAGGGGTGGAGGAAGAACTGCTGCTGGTGGACGCGGGGAGTTTCACACCGCGCGCCGTGGCCGGAGCTGTGCTGGAAGGGGAGAAGGGCGCGCTGGTGGCCGAGTTGCAGCAGCAGCAACTGGAGATCAACACGCTTCCCTGCGAGACCCTGGAGCAGCTGCGCGGTGAGCTGTGCGCCTGGCGCGGGCGCGCGGCGGAGCTGGCCCGGGCGCAGGGCGCGGCGGTGGCCGCGCTGGCCACTTCACCGCTGCCGGTGTCGCCGCAGCTCACTCCGAGCGGCCGATACCGCCGGATGGCCGACCTGTTCGGGCTCACCGCGCAGGAGCAGCTGACCTGCGGCTGCCACATCCATGTCGGGGTCGCCTCGGATGAGGAGGGCGTGGCCGTCATCGACCGGATAAGGCCGTGGCTGGCCCCGCTGCTCGCCCTCAGTACCAATTCGCCCTTCTGGCAGGGGCGGGACACCGGCTACGCCAGCTACCGCTACCAGGTCTTCGGCCGGTGGCCCACCGCCGGGCCGCCCGAGCTCTTCGGATCGGCCGCCGGCTACCGGCATGCGGTCGGCGCGATGCTGGGCACCGGCACGCTGCTGGACCAGGGCATGGTCTACTTCGACGTCCGCCTGTCCGCCACCTACCCCACCGTCGAGGTGCGGGTCTGCGACGTATGCCCCGACGCCGAGGACGCGGTGCTGCTCGCCGCGCTTGTCCCGGGGCTGGTCGAAACGGCCGCCCGCGACTGGTCCGCCGGGCGGGCCGCCCCCGACGTCGGCGCCTCTGTGCTGCGGCTCGCGGCCTGGCAGGCCTGCCGGTCCGGGATCCAGGGCTCCCTGATGCACCCGTGTACGCACCGGCCAGCGCCCGCCCGCGAGGTGGTCGAGGCGGTCGTCGAGCACGCCGGTGCCGCGTTGGAGGAGGCCGGCGACCTCGACACCGTACGGGCCGGGGTCGAGCGGCTGCTCACTCGCGGCACCGGTGCGCGGTGGCAGCGCGCGGTGTACGCGGAGCGGGGCGCGGCGGCGGTCGTACGGGAAGCGGTGGACCGCACCCTGTCCTTCTGAGCGTCCTTTTGAGCTCAGGCCCGGACAGGGCCTGGGCGCCGGGGCGACTTGTCATGGCTCTGCGGTCATTGCGGCATGGCGTTCAACGAAGAGCTCACGCGGGGGTGTGCTCGCCGTGGCGGGATACGGGTCCGGCACCGCGAAGCTCATCGCCCTCGGCAGAACGCGGTCGTCGAGGTGGACGGCGATGTCGTCGTCAAGGTCGGTCGTGACGGGGAGCTGATGGCGCCCGCCCCGGTGTCGTCCACGACGCCGCGCTCCAGGTCGCGCCCGTTGCTGTGGTCTAGCAGCGGAGGGATGGCCTCTCGCTGGATCGGCGTCGGCTCCTCATCGCCCAGCCCGTACCGAGCCGCCGGCAATCGCGGCACGTGATGCGCTTACCGCCGTGCTCAGGGCCGCCGTTCAGCCGGTGGTGCAGTGAACCGCCGGTCCGCTGCTCGGTCGGGTTACCGTAGTGCCGCCGGAGAAGCCTCGGTCCTTGCACTGGCTGGGCCCCCTTCTGCTGTGGCAGGGCCGAAGGCTCAGCGGTAGACCGGAGACATGGACGACGCTGAAGCCGGCACCCACGAGGTCTGGCCGGAGCTGTGTGACTCGTGCGCGGCGGTGATCTACGACGGCACGGAGGTCCACGCCGTGGTGCCTGACTCCTCGGTCATCCACGCCACCGATGCGCACCAGGACGGCAAGCGCCTGCTGACCGCCTGCTGCGCTGAGCATCTCGCCGAGCTTCAGGATGAGTACCGGCGCCGGCCTTTCGTGGCAGAGGAGCAGTGGGCCGGGAAGGTGGGCCGCGCTCTGGATGCGCATCCCACCGGGATCTCCGTGGACGAGATGCTGGAGGACACCGGCCTGACCAGTGAGCAAGTGGATCGCGGGCTGGCGTGGAACAACGACCGGCTGCGCCGCCGCCGCGACCACGGCTGAACCTCTGCAACGGTCAGCGACGGTCAGCTGGCGGCCTTGGCGATGATGCGGTCGATCTCGTCGCGGTCGAAGGCACGCAGGGTCGTGGAGCGGATGTTGCCCAACCCACCGGCCTGCAGAAGCGCCGCGGTGGCAGCTTCGTCGTCGGGTGCCTCCACGACAGCGACGAGGTCGTACGGGCCGACGGTCCAGTACATGTTCACGAGCTGCCCCCCCAGCGCCTCCAGGGCCGTGGCGAAGGCGGCGGAGCGCTGCGTGGTTTCCCCGTAGTTCCGGATCCCCTGATCGGTCCAGTTCAGAAGCGTTACGTATGTTGGCATGGTCTTTCCACCTCCGCGACGGAACCTGTGCCGCGAGGTGTGGCGGCCCACGCTCCGGCTGATCGGACGGGCGAGCGTTCATGAATCGGAGTGCCCGGTAGACCGCCACCTCATACGTCCCACTTTGTTTCAATAGTCCCGTTCTGTATCGGGCTCGCGCGCGGAGCGGGGGATCCTGGTGGCACCATGCGGATGTTCTGCGCAGTCGCCGTTGCCGTCCTGGTTGCCGCGAACCTGCTCAACAATTGGTTCGCGCCCGGCGCCTACGTGCCCACCTGCGTGGCCGCGACTGCGGCGCTGCTGCTGATCGCCCGCCGCGACGGTCTCACCCGTGCCGATCTCGGGCTCGACGCGGCTGCCCTGCGGCGGGGGCTGCGGTGGGCACCGGTCCTGGTCGGCGCCGTCCTGGCCGTCCTCCTGCTGGGGCTTGCCGTGCCAGCCACCAGGGAGGCGTTCCAGAACGCGCGCGCCGCGGGCCTGTCAGCCGGGCAACTGCTGTGGCGGATGCTGATGCGGCACCGTGCTGCTGGAGGAGACCGCCTTCCGCGGTGTCTTGTGGGCCATGGTCCGGCGTCGGCGCAGTACGGCCTGGGCCACTGCCCGCCCTGGTCGCGGCTGTCGGGCAGAGGGCACGGCCCGGAGTCCACAGCCGATTGAGTGATTGCGGTGAGCCACTTGGGGGCGGACCCCCTCGCGCGCCCGAAGGGCGGGGCCTGGTTTCCTGCATTCTTGCGGCGGGGTGTCGGGCCGTACGGGCGTCCCTCCCATCGGTGTAGCGAGGTGGTTTATGGCCGTGTGTGAGGTTTGCAGCAACGACTACGAGCTGACGTTCGAGGTGCGCACCGCCGGAGGGGCGCATACCTTCGACAGCCTTGAGTGCGCGGCCCAAAGGCTGGCGCCGATCTGCGATAACTGTCAGTGCCGCATTCTGGGCCATGGTCTGCAAGCGGATGGGCAGATGTTCTGCTGCGCCCACTGCGCGCGCGTGAAGGGTCACGCGAACCTGGTCGATCACGCCTGAGGGCATGAACCGAGCACAGGTGGTGCGTCGGGCCGGCCCGCCGCCGACGCCGGCCCGATGCGCTCCGGCAGCGCCTGCGTGTACCGTCCTCGGTTGCAACCCGCCCCGCTCACCACCGCCGGTGCAGCAGGCCCTGGTGGACCAACTGCACCTGGCCGGCCCCGGCGGATACTGAAACCCCTCCAGACCCTTTGAAGTGGGCCGGGCCGCGCCCCGACGCCCCGGCCCACGACGAAAGTGCGTCCCCGGCGCGGCGGCGAAGGCACGCCGGGGACGTTCGGGACATCAGCGCACCGGCGCCCGGATCACGCGCACGCGCGACCGCAGGAGAGCCGTCACGGGGCGGCGTTGCACGCCCGGGGATGGCAGACGACCGTTCCCGCGCCGGGTGTGGCCAGCAAAGCGCGATCCGCCGGGGTGACGCGTGGCCTGTCGATCTGCCGCTGCAGGACGGCCAGCTGGTGGCGCAGCGTCAGTATCTCGATGTCCTTGTCCACATCGTTTTTCGGCAGCAGCCGTATGAGGGCGAACACGTTCGACACGGCGAGGTAGGGCAGTCGCGGCAGCACAAGCGACCAGACTGACACGCCCATCCGCCGATCATCGGGCGGATCGTGTCCCACCAAGTGGTGTACCCGATCAAGGCGAGAACGGGCAGGTCACGGCCGAGATCGGGGCGCCCGAGACCCGTATCGGCCTGACGATTCATCAGTCAGAGTTGGCGCCGGGACCGCCCTTACCTTCTTGGTCGCCGCGTGATCCGAGGTCAGGCTCATGGACCTCATGGCGCTCGGCATTCACGACAGCATGGTGCTGACGGTTCGTGAGTTTCATGGCAGCCGCGTACAGGCCCACTGCGTGCGCGACCTGCGCCTTCTCGCCTTGATCCCCTACACCACCTGACGGGACACCACCGGGACCAGAACCACCACGGGACCAGATCCCAGAGCATCACTCTCAGATACACGCACCTGGCCGTAGGTATACGAGAACGGGGCCGGGACTACCGGATTGGGGCATCGGCCGGGCACGGGGTGGAAGGGAACGGCACGCTGGGTGCATGAATGCTGACGAGCCCCCAGTAATCGTGCATCCCCCGGTCTCGGGTCATCGGCGGGTCTCAATCCGCAGGGTGCACGTCGGGTGTGCGCGCCGCCTGGCCGATCTCCTGGAGTTCTTACGTCGCGCCGGAATAGACCCCGACACCGTCAGCGTGACCGACCCGACGTTCGTGAAGTGGCGGGGAGGCGGACCGGAGGTATGGAGGTGACGAGCCTTCTCGCACCTCTCACACTCCTCGCACCCATTGCCCTGCACCGCCAATCATCTTGCCCCGGC
>NZ_RJVR01000035.1 GCF_003999195.1 Streptomyces soli | reverse complement strand
TGCGCAGCCACTGGCGCGGGGTCTTGCCCGCTGCCCGGTACGCCGCGTTGCCCTCGACCTTGAGGTTGTAGGGCATCCCCTCTTCCTTCTCCGGCTTGACCGGGGCGGCGGACTGACCGGCGTCCGTCGACGCCTGGTCCGGCTCCTCCTGCGGGGCGTCGTCCTCCTTGAGCGCGTGGCCGTGCGCCTCGGGGTCGGTGCACAGGAACATCACGGCGGCCGGGGCGACCTCGTTGTACTCGGCCCAGATGGCCACGTGCCCGGGGCAGGAAGCATGGTCCACGGAATCGATCTCGTCGCCGTCGGCGCCCCGCAGCTCGGCCAGCAACCCGGAGGTGTCGGGCAGGTCGTCGGCGTCCTCGATCAGGGTCACCCCTGCGGCGGCCAGTTCCGCCCGGCGCGCGTCGCGGGCCTGGGCCTTGGTGCGGTCGTCGCGCTCCCGGGTGACCTGGTGGGCGAAGTACCCGGCGGTGCGCGCGGTGATGAGCCGCTCGACGGCGGCGGGGTCGTCGTCGAACTCGCCCAGGACGGCAAGGACGTCGGTGGTCCACTCGTAGCCGTCGGCCTGGGCCAGGGCGGCCCGGGTGGCTGCGCCCACGGTCTTCACGGCGGTGGCGGCCTGCTCGACGGCGGCCTTCGTGCGGCCGGTGCGCTTGGCGACCATGTCGGGGGACATGCCGTCCTGGATGGCTCCGAATAGGGGAATGATCAAGGCCCAGGCATCCGGTCTCACGCTGGTTCGCCTGGGCCTTCGTCATGATGGCGAGCGCCCCCGCCCACCGGCGGAAATGGCCTCTGACCTGCTGCGATGCAAGTCGGGACGACAGGATTTGAACCGGCGACCCCCTGACCCCCAGCGGCGACAGTTCAGCACCCGCTGCTCCCAGTCATTCACCTGCGTAGAGTCGATGCAGGTCGATCAATCGGAGTCCAGGGTCCTGTTCAGCGAGGTTCAGCAGTTCTGGGGTGAAGCCCGCGCCGCTGAAGCACAGGAGGCGTGTCTGCTCGGCGTCCACGTTGTTGCGCGAGCGCAGCAGGGCCCGGATGTGCTCGAGGCGCTGGAGGTGGTTCAGGCCCATGGTCTCGTTCCATTTGGCCTCCCCGATGGCGAGGAGTGCCTCGCGGCCGTCGGCATGGCGGCCGAATACCACCACGTCGACTTCGTGGCTTGTCTTGGCGCCCGGGTCGGGGACGGTTCCGGATTCGACGCGGGTGCGTTGTCCGCCGAGGGTGTCAGGTGAGGCGTACCAGCGGGTCCAACTGCGGCAAACCTGCTCGAAATGCGGACCGACGATCTGGCTGCGGAAGGTGGGCTGCGCGCGTTCCCACACGGCGGCGGCCTGATCGGGGCGTTCCAGGTCGCTCCACTGCGGGCGCATCAAGGCGTAGTAGAACGTGAGAATAGGTTCGGCGATGCGGTAGGCGGAGCGCTTGCCGTGGAAGGCATCCGGCTCTCGTACGATCATCCCGGTGTCCTCCAGGACCGTCAGAGCATGTCCCAGATCGGTGGACTTGCGTTCCAGGAAGCCGGCGATGCCGCCGCGGGTGTGGTTTCCCTGCGCGATGGCGGCGAGCACGCTGTGATAGAGGGCGGTGTCCCGTAGGTCGGGTTCCTCCGCCAGCAGGAACCGTGCCTCGCGGAACAGCGGGCGTCCGGGGTTGAGCACATTGCGCAGCACCCAGGGACCGAAGTCGTCCACGTCCGAAGGTGCGTCGCCGAGCACGAACTCGCGCCGGTAGGCTGGGGTTCCGCCGACCACCGAGTTGACCAGCAGGGCCAGGCGCGGATCCCCGGTCAGCCCCCAGAAGTCGGAGGCCAGACGGAAGTCCAAGGTGGGCACGACCAGTTCAAGACTGGCGCGCCCGCGCAGCGGGGCCGTGCCCGACAGCAGACCGCCCATGAAGGACAGCGCGGAACCGCACAGCAGTAGTCGCACCGGGCCGCCCTCATGCCGCGCCTGCGGCCCGAGCGCCCGCTGCAGCAACGAGGGCAGCTCCGGCGAGGCCTTCGCCAGGAACGGAAACTCGTCCAGGACCACGACCCGCGGCGCGCCGCCCTGCACGGCCAGGCCCATCAGTTCCGCGACCGCCTCCTCCCAGTGGGCGAACCGGTACGGCGTGCGTCGCCCCTCGAACCGCGCCAGCGCTCCCCCGAACTGCCGTAGCGACTCCGCCTCGGTCGCCTCGCTGGCCGAGAAGAAGAACCCGCCGGTCGCCCGGCACAGCCCGTCCAGCAGGAACGTCTTGCCCTGCCGGCGGCGCCCCGACACCACCCCCAGCGTCGCCTCCGCCCCTTGATAGGAGGCGAAGCGCACCAGTTCACCCCACTCGAAATCCCGGTCGAACATCCTCGTCGGTTTGTCCATCACCTATCACCCATCGCCAGCCCGCCAATAATGACTACAGCTATTATACATACGCTCATCATTGAAGGCCTTCGGCACCGTGTGGGGCTCGGAAAGTCATCGCTGCAGATCATGCGGCGTAGCGGTACTGGGTGGGCGGGTGGTTGTCCAGCTTGATGTGCTCGCCTTCGTAGATGTCGGTGGTGATCTCGGCGCCCCCGATGTTCAGGGTGAGCAGCGGGGACGGTTCCTCGGCGCGCGTGCCGATCGCGATCGGGCCGGTGTACGTGCCCAGGTGCTTGGCGACCTGGGCCAGCACGCGGGCGGGCACCATGACGGCCTCGGGCGGCTCGGCGGCTTCGGTGTCGGTCTCCCGCGGCTGGGCGGGCACGTCGGCCACGGTGAGCCGGTAGCGGTCGGACGTGGCCATGCGCAGCGATCCGCCGGACAGTGTGAGGCTCACCATGGTGAGCACCGGCTGGGTGTCGTCCTTCCCGGCGGCGGGCAGCACGCGGGCCGGCTGACGGAAGAACTCCGGGCCGTCGACGGTGACCACCGGCGGCGCGGCGGGCGGCAGGCTCGGGTACTCCTGCAGCGGGTGCACCGTGACTGGGACCGACACCTGAGACGTCGACGGCTGGTCGCCGTCGACGGTGACGACGGTCCCGGCGGTGGCGGCCTTGGTCTCACCCGCGGCGGCGGCGGCGAGCGTCTTGGTGAGTTCGTCGTAGAGCCACGGCTGATGCGGGGAACGTCAGCCCGCAGCCTTTGCCTCAGCCTCCACTCGCGCGTCCCAGTCGATCCGGTACCGCTGCTCCCACCCGAGCGACTTCTCGAAGTTCAGCAGACGGAAGAACACCGGCATCGTCACCTGCATCACCTTGCGGCCGATCGGTCCCGGCGTCTTGGTGCGGTTGGTCCTCGCGCCGCGCTTCGTGATCTTCTCGACCCGCTCGCGCCGCACCTGGTCGTACGCCGCGAACGCCGACGTGGCGTCCGGCAGGTCCCGTAGGCAGCGGGCCAGCTGGATCCCGCTCTCGATCGCCAACGACGCGCCTTGGCCGGTGCTGTTGGACGGCGCGTGGACCGCGTCGCCGATCAGCACCATGCGGCCGCGGTGCCAGTGCGGGATCGGCGGCATGATGTGGATCGCGCCGTTGACGGCGAACGTGTCCGGGTCCGTGTTCCGCGCCAGCAGCTGGCCTGGCGTGTCGTCGGCGTAGGTCTCGCGCAGCTGCCGCAGCCATTCCTCGGTCGGGGTTTGGCGCGCTTCGGTCAGCGACAGGTACTGCTTGGACGGCAAGTTGGCGCCCCAGGTGACGCGGCCGTCGGCCTGCTTCCAGTACAGGTAGTACGCCTGGGCGCCGAACGCGAAGGTCATGATGCCCGGTTCGAGGTCGGGCAGGAGGTCGCCGGGGACGTAGCCCTGGAAGCTGAGCAGGCCGGTGTAGCCCGCGCTGGGCGCGTCCGCGTCGATCAGGGTTCTGACGGTGGAGCGGACACCGTCGGCGCCGATCAGGACGTGCGCCGTGGCGGTGGTGCCGTCGGTGAAGTGCGCGGTGACGCCGTCTGGTCCCTCCTGCGCGTCGACCAGGCGCTTGCCGTACTCGAACACGACGCCCGCGTCGGCGGCGAGATCGTGCAGGACGCGGTGCAGGTCGCCGCGTCCGATGAGTTGGAGGGGCTCGACGCCTTCGAGCCGTGGCAGGGCGACCGTCTTGGCCCCGACCGACATGACCGAGCGGGCGATCGGCAGGGAGATGGCTCGGACCGCGTCGCCGGCGCCGATTACGTCGAGGGCGGCCACGCCGTTGGGCGCCAGGGCCAGACTGCCGCCGATGCCTTCGTCCAGCTGCGGGTGGGCCTCGTGGACGACGGCTTCGATGCCCGCCTTGAGCAGGGCCGTCGCGACGACGGGCCCTGCGATGCCGCCGCCGATGACCAGGGCGGTGCGGACGGCGCGCCCGGTGGGCTTTCTGTCGGCGGATGCGTTCGAGGAACTGTTCGTGGACATGCTGGTCTCCTTGTGTGAGTTCTGCGTCGGTTCTTGCGGTGATCGCTTCACCGAAGCCATGCACAAGGGCCCAGCTATCCTTGGGTTGCCACCTCGCGGCCGGGTTCGCCTCGTACGGACTTCGGTTTCGAGAGTGTTCGCGGGGTGGGCTGCCCAACAGCCCCGCCCCGAGCGTCGGCGGCGGTGTTGGCGCACCGCCGCCGACGGCGGATCTACTCGGTCTCGCTCTGGTGCGCGGGCGTCGCCCCCTTCTCCGCGAGGTCCACGAGCTCCTGAGGGAGCTCTCCGGTGTCATGGAACGCCTGCCAGGTCGCCAGACCGGGGAACGTCCCCGTCTCGAGCTCGTCGAGCAGCGCGCGCACCCAGGCCGCCTCCGCCTCGACGAGCGCGAGCGTGTACTCGTTCTCGACGAGGAACAGCCGTGGGATGTCCCGCGCATAGGCGGCCAGGGAGGCCCGCTGGTCCTCGACGGAGGCCTCCAGCGCGCCCAGACGGGTCCGCAGCAGGGCGATGACCTCGCCGGGCGGCAGGGTCATCTGGACCGACAGCCCGGCGGCGAACCGCGGGCTCTCGGGCTCCGGGGTGGACAGCAGTTCGCGCGTCCAGTCGAGCATCTCCTGGCGGCCCGCCTCGGTGATCCGGTAGATCGTCCGCTCCGGGCGCGCGCCTTGGCGGTCCGTGCCGACGATCTCCAGGAAGCCGTGCTTGGCCAGGTTCTGGACGACCGTGTAGAGCGAGCCCCACTTGACAGCCATGTCCTGGTCCTTGCCATGGGCCCGGATCAGGGAGGCGATCTCGTAGCGGTGCATCGGCCGCTGCATGACCGTGGCGAGCACCGACAGGGCCATCAGGTTGTCGACCTTGCGCTTCGCGGCCATCGGCGGTCGTCTCCTTCCCGAGTCCGCGGTGCTGCCTCGGTTACTCGTCTACAAATATATGTCGGCGAGTAATCGAAGGCAACAGGTCCGCGCTACCACGTCCCGAGCCCCACTTGACGCCTATGTCCTGGTCCTTGCCACGGCCGCCGCGATCTGGCGCAACACCAAAACCGGCGCAGCCAGCAAACGATCACTGATCGCCTACGACCACTGACCAGCCCAGACTTCGGACTCAATCATGTAGTCCAGCACGCTGCGCCCGGTCGCCCCCGCGTCCGCGGGGAGGGACACCGACACTGCGACTTCGTAGTCGTACATCGAGGACCCCGGGGGCGCCCTGCTGTACTTTCTGGTCCAACCCGGCCAGGCCGCGCACTGGCAGATGCGGCCCGCGTCCGGCGTGCGCGTCCAGAGCGCAGCAACCTATCTCGCCGTGCCGAGCCCGCAGCGCACCGCGGGCCTACACTGGCGCGTCCCCCGACACGGACCCGCTGCCTGACCGACGGCGAGCAACTGCACGCAGTCCTGCAGGCCGCCGCCGACGCAGCGCTGGCCCGGCGCGGCGCACCGGGCAGGTAGTGACGAATGCCGTGGTCAGCGGGGCGTCCCCGTCATTGCAAGGTCATCCCGCGCCGTTCAGGAGGCCACTGGGACTACTTGTGTCGGCTGCGGCCGTGCAGTGGCAGAGCGGCAAGCGCGAGCAGCATGGCAAGTCCGAGTAGCACGATCGCCTCGGGCACAAGCTGCTTGGCACGCCAGAGCTGGACCGATAGCCCGATCCAGGGCACGCGCAACCGTGCCACGCCTTGGAGTGCCGTGGGCCGGACCGGGGTGGAGTCCGGTGTGGAGTTGGCGTCACCTTTGGTGATCAGGTCGTTGTTGGGTAGTACCTGGTAGACCCGATGGGTGAGCAGCTGGCCAGGTCTGGTGGGGTCCTGGAACAGCACGATCTGGCCCACCGCCGGTGTGACGTCGCGCGGTGGCTGGTAGAGAGCGACGTCGCCCGGCATGAGGGCGGGACGCATGGAACCGGACTGCACCACGTCACCCTCCGCGGGCACCTCACCGGTCGCGACGTGCACAACCGGCGTCAGGGAGCCGGGCAGATCGTCCGGATCCGCATCCCGTGCGGACACCTGCGCGAACTCCGCTCCGTCCGCGTCGCGTTCGCAGAGCACGCGGGCGAGGGTCGCCTGGGTGACCAGCAGATCGGACAGCTCCCCCCCCCTCGGCGGCAGCGATCCGCTCGTTCAGCGCGGCCAGCTCGGCCCGCAGCTCCTCCACTCGCCGCCGGGCCGCCTCCTCGTACTGCTTCAGCAGCGCCAGCAGCCCCTGCTCCACGCGCCCCTCCCCGCGATGCCGCCGACGCTGCCACGCCGGACCCAACCCCCGCACCACAAAGGACTTACCGGTCTTCCGGAACGCGAAACCCCTGCTGATCACCGTCCCTTAAACCGAGCCGTACCCTTCTTAATTTGACAAGCTCTGCACCGAGGCAAGCCCTACGGCGGTTGTCAGAACGGCCACCACGGCAGGTGACCGCCCGGGCACCTGCTCGGCAGGTAGTTGCCCGGGTCCATGCCGTTGTTGACGGAGAAATCGATGGCGAAC
>NZ_RJVR01000015.1 GCF_003999195.1 Streptomyces soli | reverse complement strand
CGTGCGGCCTGGCCGCGGACCGTGACCTGGTCTCCGCAGCGCTCGCCGCACACACCACCCTGACCGACCCCGACGACCCAGCCACCGCGCGTCTGGACGCTGTCCAGGCGCGCAACACTCAGATCGTGTTCTCCCCAGGGCTGCAAGAGGCCCTGTCGAGTCAACCGCAGCGAGGCGCTCGCCCCACCCGGGGCCGCGCCCACGCGGCAGCCCACCAGCCCGGAACCCTAGTTCCCGGGCAGCGGGCCTCTGCTCGGCAAAACATCGCCACCCGTAACGTGCCCACCCCGGATGAGACCCGACCCGCAACCACGCGGCACAAGGCCCACGCCGGAACAGCACGCCAGCGCGACCCGGTACCACAGGCACCAGGTCACGCCGGAACGGAAACGGCATCCCACACCAATACGGGATGAGTCTTAGCTGTTGTGGCTTTGGCTTTGGCTCAGCGGGGGTCGAGGCCCTTGTTGAGCAGCCACTGCAGCGGGTCGATGGCGGCGCCGCCGTTGGGGCGCACCTCGAAGTGGAGGTGCGGGCCGGTGGAGTTTCCCGAGTTGCCGGAGTAGGCGATGACGTCGCCGGCCTTGACCGAGCCGGACCGGATCTTGGTGCTGCTGAGGTGGCAGTACCAGGTCTCGGTGCCGTCGGGGGAGGTCACTATGGCCATGTTGCCGTAGGAGCTGTTCCACTGGGTGCGGACGGTGCCGTCGGTCGCGGCCATCACGGGGGTGCCGTAGCTGACCGGGAAGTCGATGCCGGTGTGGACCGACATCCAGTTGACGCCGGCCTGGCCGAAGTAGGCGCTGAGGCCCTTCTGCGTCACCGGGAGCAGGTATTTGGGGCGGGCGGCCTCCTTGACGGCGGCCTCCTCTTCTTTCTTCTTCTTTTCCGCCGTCTGGCGTTCCTTGAGGTCGATCCGCTCCTGCGTGCGGCTTGCGCGGTCCGCGAAGTCGTTCGCGTCCCGGCTGACCCCGGCCAGTTGCTGGTCGAGCTTGGTGGTGACGGTGCTGGTGGCAGCGTCGGCCTGGGTCGTCGTGGTTCCGACGCCGGTGCTGTTGCTGGTCACGGTGGCGGCGGCGCAGGCCGCGACGCCCATGACAGCGACCGAGGGGAAGGCGACGGTGAGCAGTGCGGAACGCTTCGCGGGGCGGCGGCGCCGGTTGCGGTTCGCGCTGCGGGGGCCGGGGAGCGCCGCGCTGGGCGGCAGCAGGATTTCCGGCTCGGGGTCGTCGAGCTCGGGTTCCGGCTCGGGTTCCAGCGCCCACTGGGGTTCCGGCGCCGACTGGGGTTCCGGGTCCGACCGGGGTTCCGGGTCCGACCGGGGTTCCGGGTCCGGCTCGGGGGCCGGGTCGAGCTGGGCTTCGGGGGGCTCGTACGCGTACGCGGGCTCGGGTTCCGGATGAGGTTCCGGTTCGTACTGCACCGGGATACCGGGCACGGGCTGGAAGTACTGCTCGGGGTACTGCTGCGGGTGCTCGTACTGCGGGTACTGCTGGTATTCGGGGTAGGCCTGGTATGCGCCGCTGTCCCAGTTCTGGCCGTAGCCGTTGTCCGGGTAGCTGCCGGGCGCCTGGGGCATCGCCCCGAAGAGTGGGTCGTCCGCATACACGGCACCCACGGTTTGGTATGAGGCGGTCGAGTAGCCGCTGTCGTACCCGTAGGTGGTGTAGTCGGGATCGTTCACCGCTTGTCTTTCGCCTGGGCAGCAGGAGAATTAGCGGCGACTGTATCTCCCCTATGGGCGACGGGACAATCTTCGGCAGGTTTCCTGACCCGCAATGCATTGTGTTCGATACGGTTTCGAGGAGCTGGGACGTTTCTGTGCCTGTCAGGCCGCGTCAGCAGCGCCGGAGGCAAGCTCCTCGCCCACCAGCGCCTCCCGGATACCGGCCGCGATGGCCGCATGGACGGGCATGGTCAGATGTCCGATTCCAGCGATGTGCACATTTCGGGCGATGAGATCCGGATGGTCGAGACGGGCCGATTCGATGGGATTCATCATTTCGTCCAGGTCGCTCCAGAAAGCGACAAAGCGTGTCCTGCAGCCGGGGGCGGGATTTGCCAGTTCGTCCATGAGTTCGGAATTCGGCCGCATTTGCCGGACGATCGGGTGCGGGTTGAGGAGCGGCGCGGCCCGGGTCCCGGTGTGCGGGGTGCCGAGGGTGACGAGGGTGCGGACGTGGGCGTCGCCGCCCAGGCACTGGACGTAATAGCGCGCGATCAGGCCGCCGAGGCTGTGGCCGACGATATCCACCTGGGTGTGGCCGGTGCGCTCGCAGACATGTTCGATATGGCGGCCGAGCAGGGCGGCGGCGGCGCGGATGTCGCAGGTGAGGGGGGAGTAGTTCAGCGCCTGGACGTGGGTCCAGCCGTTTCGCCGGAGGAAACGGCGGAGCAGCGCGAAAACCGAACGGTTGTCCACAAAGCCGTGCATGAGGAGAACGGGCGGGTGCGCGACCCCTGCGGTGGGGATGTGGGTCGGTTCGTCCGGGCCGAGTTCCTCCTCGACCAGCAGAAGCTCGCGCTCCTGGAGGATCCCGGTCGGGTAGAGGAAGAGATGCCCGGTCAGGATGGCGATCTCGACGGCGGCGGCTCGTAGGTACGCCGCGTGACGCAGCAGGCGCTCCCCGGCTCCGAAAGACAGGACGTCCATGGCCTACCTCCCGTGCGGCACGCCGGGAACTGTCCCTGTCCCCCGTGTGCCGAAGAACGCTCGAGCCCGCGCCGGGCCCCCGTCTGAACGGGGGCCGTCTGCGGGCCCAACGCGTTGCCAACATGTTTCGTGTCCCACTATGTGATTTCCCCCTCGCCGCGTGTCGTAAAACTGTCCGGGGCGGGATGCTGGCGATAACGTTCGTTCACGCTTGGGCCCGCTGAGCGCTGGAATCGTCCATGGAGGCAGTGATGGGAGTGTCCGGTCCGATCCGCGTGGTGGTGGCCAAGCCGGGGCTCGACGGCCATGATCGCGGGGCCAAGGTCATCGCGCGGGCCCTGCGGGACGCCGGCATGGAGGTCATCTACACCGGCCTGCACCAGACGCCCGAGCAGATCGTCGATACCGCGATCCAGGAGGACGCGGACGCGATCGGGCTCTCGATTCTGTCCGGCGCCCACATGACGCTCTTCGCCAAGGTCATCGACCTCCTCCGGGAGCGTGACGCGGCCGACATCCAGGTCTTCGGCGGCGGAATCATCCCCGAGGCGGACATTGCGCCGCTCAAGGCGCTCGGCGTCGCCGAGATCTTCACCCCCGGTACGCCGACCACGGCCGCCGTGGAGTGGGTCCGGGCGAATGTGCGGCAGCCGGCCGGGGCGTAATCCTCACGGGGTTCGCGTCCTCACGGTCCTCACGCGGACAGCTCGCCGAGCATCGTGGCGCGGAGCCTGAGCGTGCCGACGAGGCGCTGGAAGGCCTCGGCCCAGTACGTGCCGGCGCCGGGCGTCGCGTCGGCGGGCTCGTCCGGTATGGCCGTGAGCGGTGTGGCGCGGTCGGCCTCGGCGGGGTCGAGGCAGCGCTCGGCCAGGCCCATGACGCCGCTGAAGCTCCACGGGTAGCTGCCCGCGTCCCGGGCGATGTCGAGCGCGTCGACCACCGCCCTGCCCAGCGGCTCCGCCCAGGGCACCGCGCAGACGGCGAGCATCTGGAAGGCCTCGGAGAGCCCGTGCGAGTCGACGAACCCGGCGACCCAGTCCGCGCGCTCCCCCTCCGGGAACACCGCCAGCAGCTTCGCCGGGTCGCCGATCGGCGCCCGGCCCAGCAGCGCCCGCGCCCAGGCGGCGTCCTGCTGCCGCACGGCCGCCCGGCACCAGGCCGCGTGCAGGTCGCCCTGCCATTCGTCGGCCACGGGCAGCGCGATGATCTGCTCCGGCGTGCGGCCGCCGAAGCGCTCCCGCCAGGTCGCGAGTGGCGTCGCGTCCACCAGCTGCCCGAACCACCACGCCCGCTCCCCGCGCCCCGCCGGGGGGACCGGCAGGATGCCGTCCCGCTCCATCGCGGCATCGCAGGCATACGGCGCCTCGACGGTGATGCGGTCGCCCTCCGGGGCCAGGGCCACGCAGCTGCGGGCCCGCTCGGCCATCCGGGCGGCGAGGGCCGAGCCGGGCAGCGCGGACAGCAGCTCGGCGGCCGTCGCCCGGACATTGCGGCTGCGGTCGGACAGCGCCTGCTCCAGGAACGGCTCGTCCGCCGGGGACAGCCCGTCGCGCAGCGCGTCCACGAACATCAGCCGGTCCTCCGCCCGCTCCGTCGCCCAGGTGCCGCGCAGCAGAGCCAGGCCCTGCTCCGGGTCGCGGGCCCTTAGCCGGCCGAGCAGCGCGACGCGCTCCGTGAACAGGCCCTCCTCCCACTTCTCGGTGGTCGGCTCCAGGCCCGTGGCGCCGACGCGCAGTGCGAACCTCCAGTCGGGGTTCAGCTCCGCCAGCCACAGGGCCCGGGGGCCCGCCAGGGTGAGCGCGTCGCCGCGCAGGTCCGTACGGGCCCGGGCCGCGTCCAGCAGCGCCGGCAGTAGCGCCGGTGGAGCCGCGTACCCCTTGGCATTCGCTGCCGCCAGCCACTGAGGCAGCAGCTCCCCGAGGTTCGGCTCGGCGCTGCGCCTGCGGCCGGCTCCGCCGGTGCCGCTGCCTTTACGGTCGGCCAGGAGGAGGGCCAGCCGCCTTCTCGCCGGCTCCGGCAGCGCGGTCCGCGGGTCCGGCGGCGCGGGCCTCGGGCGCGGCCCCGCTTCCGCCGGCCGCAGCCCC
>NZ_RJVR01000394.1 GCF_003999195.1 Streptomyces soli | reverse complement strand
ACGCGCGGGCCGAGCACGCCCGCCATCTGGCCCGCTGCCAGCGCGAGCAGGCACACCAGGACACCTACCTCCAGGCGGCCTGACGATCACGGAAAGTCGCCGTCAGCCCGCCGAAGGACTTATGAATCGCTGCAGTAGGGACCGGCAGATCTACACCGCGTCGCCGAGCGCCGACCAGAACTGGACGGGCAACGCCAAGGGCACGTACGTGTCGTACCCGCCGGCGGCCCGCTGGACGATCGGCGTGCCCGTGTGGGCGGTCCGCGCCCGGATCGTGTTCAACCTGGCCGCGATGCAGGTCATCAACGGCGCCGTGTGGGGGCACGCCGCGTTCAAGCTCGGCACCGTCCAGGGGCAGGGCATCACCTTCGACACCGGCCCGTTCACCACCGGCGACCGGTCCCAGCGGATGAACGTGATCTCCGCCGACACGATCGCCGTTCCTGCGGCGATGCGCGGCACCCCTGCGCTGCTGCAGTCGATGGTGGCGCTGGACAATGCCGCCGCCGGATACCTCCAGGCGGACGCCGCCACGACCGCGATCGCGGACGTGGAGTTCGAGGAGGGCGTGTTCTGACGTGCCCCACTCCTACCGCTACCTGACGTGTGACGCGATCAGCGGGAACGTCCTGGCCTGGGACCTGCCGCTGACGGGTGTCTCCTATGGTCCGGAGCTGAGCGGGCCTGGGGCGCTGCAGGCGACGCTGGAGCCCCACCTGGCGCACGTCCTGCCCAGCATGGTCGACCCCGGCAACACGCTCATCTTCGCCGAGCGGGACTCCAAGCTGATGTGGGGCGGCCTGATCTGGCGGGCCGAGCCGGAGGGCGGCAAGTACCCGATCGAGGCTGCCGGGTTCGGGTCGTATCTGGCGCGCCGCCACGACGTCCACGGCAACCTCAACAAGCGGGGCCCGTACACCTACGGCGACCCGTGCAAGCTGATCCGGGACGTGTGGGCGTACTGCCAGGAGCAGGCCGACGGGGACCTGGGCGTGGTCGTCGACGGCACCACCTCCAAGGCGAAGATCGGCATCCCCGCCGAGCCTTACGCCTCCACCTGGTGGGAGACCCGCACCCTGGCCGACCTCGTCGCGGACGCGGTCGCCGCCGACGGCGGCCCGGAGTGGACCGAGCAGGTCGACTGGGTGGACGGCAAGCCGCAGCGCAGGTTTCGTATCGGCTGGCCTCGCCTGGGCACCCGCCGCATGGATGTGTCTTTCACCAGCGGGGTGAACGTCGCCTCCCTGGAGCCGGTCACTTACGACGGCGACACGTACGCGCAGGTCGTCGTCGCTTTGGGCTCGGGGGAGGGGCGGGCCCGGCTGCGCGCGATCGACGCGGTCCGTGACGGGCGGTTGCGCCTGGAGGAGGTCATGGACCTGCCCGCGGTCAAGGGCCAGGACCAGCTGGCGGCGAAGGCCCGCACCGAGCGGATCGCCCGACAGATACGCGGCGACATCAGCCAGGTCGACATCATCGACCACCCCGCGGCCCGCTTCGGGTCGTTCCAGGTGGGCGACGACGTGCGGGTGCAGGTCCACGACGAGTGGACTGACTACGAAGGTTGGGCGCGGGTGACCGGCTGGTCGCTCACGCCGGCGCAGGGGGACCAGCAGGAGCGCATGACGGTGAGCCTGGCTCGCGCCGACTCCTTCATCTACGGAGGCTGAACCCTTTGGCTGACACCCTCACTCTTCTGGCGGGCAGGATCGCCGCCCTGGAGCGTCAGGTGCGGGACCTGTCGCGTACCAGCCGCCTGGCGAACTCCTCGATCGAGAACGGCGCTATCGCCGTCTTCGACGACGGCGGCACGCTGCGCGGCAGCATCGGCGTGCAGCAGGACGGCACGGTGGCGTTGGCGGCCGTCAACGGCCCCACCCCGCCTGTGCCGTCCGCGCCGGTGGTCGCCTCCGTCCTCGGCGGTGTCGCCGTGTCCTGGGGCGGTGCGTTCGCTGACGGCAGCCAGGCCCCGGCCGACTTCGCCTCTGTCGAGGTCCACTTCTCCACCGCGGCGGACTTCGCCGACGACCGCCCCCTGTTCTCCACGTTCCACTCCACCGCCGGCGGCAGCATGACGGTGCCCACAGACGGGCCGGTGTGGGTGCGCCTGGTGTGTGTCGACCTCGGGCGTGGCGTCCGCGCCGTCGGCCGTGGCGGGCCCGGCCGGGCCGCAGCCGGTTGTCGCCGACGCCGTGCTGGCCGGCATCGTCGACGAGCTGGCTCTCGCCGACGGCGCGGTCACCGCCGCGAAGATCGATACGGGGGCGGTCGGCAGCGTCGCGCTCGCGGATGGGGCGGTCCTGGCGGAGAAGCTGGGTGCGGCTGCGGTCACGGTCGGCAAGCTCGCCGATGGGGCCGTGACCGAACTCAAGCTCGCTGACGACGCGGTCACGGCCGCCAAGTTGGCCACCAACGCCGTGGATTCCACCGCGCTCCAGGCCGGGGCGGTGATGGAGGACAAGTTGCACGACCTGGCCGTGTCCCTGGCGAAGATCCAGGACAACGCGGTCGGGGCCGGGAAGATCGCGGCCGATGCGGTCACGGCACGGGAGATCCTGGCCGGTTCGGTCACCGCCAGCGAGCTCGCGGCAGGCGCGGTCACCACCGACAAGCTGACCGTCTCCGGTGGCGCGAACCTGTTGAGTGACCCGAGCTTTGAGGGCCCGTACACGGCGGCGCTCGTGGCTGGCAGCCCGTGGTGGTCGATCGCCGGCACGGGCAACGGGTCAGCCAAGTCCTTGAAGGTCGATGCGACTGCTGCCAGTGCGACAACCCGGGATATGCAGCTGACCACTGTCCCGGTCTTGCCTGGCGACCAGCTCTACGTGGCGTACGACTACCAGGCGTCCAGTAACTGAGGAAGTTTCATCGTGATTCGTGCAGGTCACCGGGTCTGGTGTGTCGAGTCGTTGGGGTGCTCGCACAGCTCATCACGGTGATCGTGGCGGGGA
>NZ_RJVR01000368.1 GCF_003999195.1 Streptomyces soli | reverse complement strand
GGCCTTTGCGGCCGGGGCCGCGGCCGCGCCCTTGGTGGGGGCCGGGGCCGCTAGCCCGGCGGCGGCCGCCGCCGAGGGCACCGGCAGGCCCGCGTTCCGCCGGTTGCCGGACCTGCCGCCGAACAGGACGGCATGTAACGCGGCGATCCCGGTCCGGGAGGACTACTGGCGGCAAATCGGCCTCGCCGGAATGGTGGTGGGCGCCCACGGCGGCTACCTGATCGCGGCCGGAGGGGCCAACTTCCCGGAGCCGGCGCTCACGGCGAGCAGGGCGAATACGTTGGGCAAGATCTATTGGGCCGACGCCTTCGTGATGGGCCCGGACCGGACGTGGCTGGACCGGAGCCTGAGCCTGCCGGACGCGCTGGCATACTCCGCGTGCGTCAGTACGGCCGACGGGGTCCTGGTGGTCGGAGGCGAGGGCTTCCGTGGCGGCCCGAACGGCGCGTCGCTCGCGACGGTGACGAAGTTCGCGGACGTGTTCCGGCTCCGCTACGACCCGGCCGCGCACCGGCTCGTACGGGAGAACCTGCCGGACCTCCCCCGCCCGATGTCGTACGCCGTGGCCGCGCTGATCGGAAGGAAGCTCTACGTCGCGGAGGGCGCCGACTTCTACTCCCTCGACCTGGCCCGCCCGGGCGACGGCTGGCGCACCCTCCCCACCTGGCCGGGGCCGGCCAGGAGCGTGGCCGTCGGAGCGGCGGTCGGCGGCAGGTTCTACCTGCTGAGCGGCCGTGCCGCCGACGCCGACGGCACGTGGCACTTCTACCGTGACGCCTACGCCTACGACCCCCACACCGCCACCTGGCGCACCCTCACCGAGCTGCCCTGGTGTGTCACCGCGGGCCTTGCGTGGCCGGTGGGCGACGGCCGCCACCTCCTCCTCGCGGGCGGCGACAAGGACCTGGCCCGCTGGAATCTGATCCAGCGGCAGACGGCGGCAGGCCACAAGGACGTGGTGACCTGGATCTACGACCATCACACCGGCTTCAACCGCGAGCTGCTGCTCTACGACACCCACCGCGACCGCTGGCGCGTCGTGGGCGACTTCCCCGGCCCCTCCCAGGTCACCACCCCCGCCGTGCGGTGGGGCGACGACCTCGTCATCGTCAGCGGCGAGGTCCGGCCCGGCATCCGTACGCCCGCGGTGTGGGCCGTCAGGCCGTGATGTCGCGGGTGGTGAAGCGCGCCCAGGCGGCCGACCCGAAGACGGCCACGTACAGGCCCTGGAGTCCGAAGTTGCGCCGCAGTTCGTCCCAGTAGACGGGGTCGCGGAGCAGGTCGGCGAAGCTGAGCCAGTAGTGGGGGAAGAGGTAGGGCTGGATGGCGTGCAGCTGGGGGATCTGGTCGACGATCTGGACGGTGATGAGGAGGCCGACGGTGGTGGCCATGGCGGCGATGCCGCTGTTGGTGAGGGTGGAGATGAACAGGCCGAGGGCGGCTATGCCAGTGAGCGAGAGGGCGACGGTGGCGGCGATGAGGAGGGCGCGCCAGAGGCCTTCGGTGAAGGAGATGGTGGTCCCGGACAGGAGGGTGACGTCGCCGAGCGGGAAGAGGATGGCGCCGACGATCAGCCCGGAGGCGGCTACGACGAGGGTGGCGACGACGCAGAAGGCCAGTACGGAGGCGTATTTGGCGAGGAGCAGGCGGGTCCGGCCGGCCGGGGCGACGAGTAGGTAGCGCAGGGTGCCGGAGTTGGCTTCACCCGCGATGGAGTCGCCCGCGATGACGCCGATGGCCATGGGGAGGAAGAAGGGGAGGGTAGCGGCCAGACCGGTGAAGACCAGGAAGAGGCCGTTGTTGGTGATCTGGGCGATGAAGGCGGGGCCGCCGCCGTCACCGCCGCTTCCACCTCCGCCGGCTCTGCCCCCGCCGCCGTTGGTGTCGATCTTGACCGCGATGCCGATGAGGACGGGCACACCGGTGAGGACGGCCAACAGCGCGAGGGTGCGCCAGCGGCGCATGACGGTGATGAATTCACTGCGGAAGAGACCGAGCTGCCAGAGAACGCCGGGCCTTGGCGCCGGCGTGGGCAGCGTTTCAGCCTGCGACATCGAAGCCCTCCCCGGTCAGGGCGAGGAACGCGTCCTCCAGCGAGGCCCGTTCAAGGCCGAAGCCACGCACGCGGACGCCGGCGGCGACCAGGGCGGCGTTGAGGTCGGCCAGGTCGGGTACGGGGTCGGGCGGGAGGTCGCCGGTTACCTTGCCGTCGGCGGTGGTCTCCAGGTCCGTCACGCCGAGCTCCTTGAGGACCCGTACAGTGTCGGCGGTGTCCGGCGTGGTGACGGCGAGGCGGCTGCGCGCCGCGAGGGCGTCGACGGGGCCTTGGGTGATGAGGCGGCCGCGTGTCATGACGGCGGCGTGGGTGCAGACCTGCTCGATCTCGTCGAGGAGATGCGAGGAGAGGAAGACGGTCGTGCCGTCGGCGGCCAGGCTTCTGACCAGGGAGCGGATCTCCCGCATGCCCTGCGGGTCCAGGCCGTTGGTGGGCTCGTCCAGGACCAGCAGGTCGCGCGGCCGCAGCAGGGCGGCGGCCAGCCCGAGACGCTGCTTCATGCCGAGCGAGTAGGCGCGGGCCTTCTTGCTCGCGGCCGCCGCGAGTCCGACCCGGTCCAGCGCCTCGCCGACCCGGTCCCGGCGGGTGCGGGGGTCGGCGGTGGGGTCGGCGGAGTCGTAACGCAGCAGATTGTCGCGGCCGGAGAGGAAGCCGTACAGGGCGGGGCCCTCGATGAGGGCCCCGACTCTGGGCAGTACGGTGCGCACCGCGCGCGGCATGGGTTCGCCGAGGACGCGCGCGGTGCCGGAGGTCGGCTCGATCAGGCCCATCAGCATGCGGATGGTCGTGGTCTTGCCCGAGCCGTTGGGGCCGAGGAAGCCGAAGACGCTGCCGCGTGGCACGGTCAGGTCGAGCCCGTCGACGGCGAGCTGCCCGCCCCGGTAACGCTTCGTGAGCCCATGGGTTGAGATCACGGCGGGCAACTCCTCCATCGCGCTCCTTCGTCCGTGCCTGCTAGGCCATTGGGCCTACTTGCTCGCGGCCTTGACCAGCGCGTCCTGGCTCACCGCGCCGACGTAGACCTTGCCGCTGTCGGTGATCAGGGCGTTGACCACGCGGGTGCTGACGAACGTGCCCGAGCCGAAGCTGCCCTTGACCGTCTTGCCGAAGCTGCTGATCAGGGACTGGGTGTCGAAGGTGCTGCCCTTGGTGTTGCTCTGTTGCCCGGTCAGGCTGCCCTTGGGGGTCTTCAGTTCGGCGATCGAGTCCCAGCCGGTGCCGATGACGTTCAGACCGTCGAGGGCGGACTTGGCGTTGTCCTGCGCCTTCGTGCCGTCCTTCTTCGCCGCGTCCGCGCCGGACTTCTCCGTGGTCACCTTGGCGCCCTTGGGCGGGGTGAAGGTGAACGTACTCGCCGCGGGCTTGCCGAAGTCCACCTTCGTGAAGCCGATGTCGACGGCCGGCTTCGCGCTGCCCTTGGGCGTGAGCGTGAACTTCAGCGGGACACCCGTCGCCGAGTCGACGGCGATACGGATCGAGCCGACCGTCGTGTCGGCCTGCGTCGGCTTGATGAGCAGTTGGTACGCGTCCCGTCCGGCGACCTTCGCCGTGCCGTCGACGGTGACGGAGGTGGTGCTGTCCACCGCCTTGAGCGCCTGGTCCGCGGCCTGCTGCGGGGTGAGCGTGGAAGACGTGTGGTCCGTCCCGGCGCCGCTCTTGGCCCCCTGCGGGGCGGTCGAGTGGTACGCCTGGTTACTGCCGCTGTCGTACGCCCACACATCGTTGCCGTTGTGGATGACGCTGTACTCGGCGGCGGACTCGACGATCGAGACCTTCTGCCGGTCCGGGCCGTCGGCCGCCACCTGGAGCGTGTGCGTGCCGGTGAGCAGCTTGGTGAGCTGGTCGTTCGGGTTGGCGCTCGCGCTGCCGCCCGTGCCGCTGCCGCCCAGACTGCTCCCGAACGCACTTGCGATGGCCGGGAGTCCGAAGTCCGTACTGAACTTCACCGAGCCGGAGATCGTCTGCGTATCGGAAACCGCGATCTTCTCGATCAGCTTCTTCGCGGTGATGTCCGGCAGATTCGGGCTGCCCGCGCTGGCAAGTGCCGGTACGAGTCCGATCGTCGCCGCCGCCACACCCGCCGCGAGGACGGGTACGGCGTAACGTATCGCCTTCCTTCGCCTCTCGGGGCTGTCGTCTGTCGCTGGGATTCGTGCCATTGCTGTCCGTCCCTACCTTCGTCGTCGCCGGCGGGCCTGCTTGCGTCGCACTCGTCCACCTCTAGGGCCCATTGTCACCCGATCCGCCGTGTGATGGTGGTTCCATCACACCAAACCGGCCGGACCCGCGCATCAGCCGACGGGATCAACCACGCGTACGCCCCTGGGATGACAGACCCCCAGGAACGTATGGGGGTTGGGCTGTTGCCGCGTCGTCGGGGGCGAGCCGGGCGGGCGGCTTCAGCCTGCGCGATGGACCACCGCGTCGCACAGGCCTTCGAGGGCGAGCTTGGCCGCACAGGCGGGCAGCGGCGCCAGGCTCGCCCGGGCCTCGTCCGCGTACCGGATCGTGTCCCGGCGGGCCTGCTCCAGCGCGGGGTGGGCGCGCAGCAGCGCGAGCACCTCCGCGTGCCGGGCGTCGTCGCTGAGGTCGCCGTCGAGCAGCTCGCAGAGCCGGCTGTCGTCGGCGGAGGCGGAACCGTTGGCCTTCGCGACCTGCGCACGCAGGTGCAGCACAGGCAGCGTCGGCACACCCTCGCGCAGATCCGTGCCGGGGGTCTTGCCGGACTCGTGCGAGTCGCTGGCGATGTCGAGGACGTCGTCGGCCAGCTGGAAGGCGATACCGAGCCGCTCTCCGTACTGGGTGAGGATGTCGACAACCGTCTCGTCCGCACCGGACATCATCGCGCCGAACCGGCAGGACACAGCGACCAGCGAGCTCGTCTTGCCGGCCAGGACGTCGAGGTAGTGCGCGATCGGGTCCCGCCCGTCCCGCGGCCCGACGGTCTCCAGGATCTGGCCCGTGACCAGCCGCTCGAAGGCCTCCGCCTGAATACGGACGGCCTCCGGCCCGAGGTCGGCCAGTATGTGCGAGGCCCTCGAGAACAGGAAGTCGCCGGTCAGAACCGCCACCGAGTTGTCCCACCGGGCGTTGGCGCTCGGGACGCCACGGCGCACCTCGGCCTCGTCCATCACGTCGTCGTGGTACAGCGTCGCGAGGTGGGTCAGCTCCACGACCACAGCCGACGGCACGATCCGCGGTGCGTGCGGGTCGCCGAACTGCGCGCTCAGCATCACCAGCAACGGCCGGAACCGCTTGCCGCCAGCCTGCACCAGGTGCCGGGCCGCTTCCGTGATGAACGGGACGTCGCTCTTGGTGGCTTCCAGCAGGCCTTCCTCGACGGCCGACAGCCCGGCCTGGACGTGGGCCTCTAGGGCCTGGTCCCGCACGCTCAGCCCGAAGGGCCCGACGACGGTCGTCACGAGGGATTCTCCTGTCGCTGAGATCGCTTCCGCGGCTTCTGGCGTGGCGCTGTCTACACCGGCAGCGTAACCCGTCGCTTCTCGATCGCTGCGGGGGCATGGCCCCCTCGCCTCGCTACGTCCGCATTTGCCCCAACGCCCGCCGCTCCTAAGCCTGCCCCGCCCTCCACCGCGCATGCCCCCGGCTCGTCCTCAGGGGTTCCGTCCCCCACCCCACCCCTTCCCGAAACCGGGGGGGCTCTCCCCCAAACCTTCGTTTGGGTGGGGGAGTGCCCCCACCCCCTGGACCCTCCCCCAGAGGGGGTACCCCCAGGGTCCTCAAACGCCGGACAGGCTGAATTTGCCCGTCCGGGTTGTGGGTAGGCCGTCCGCCTGAGGAGGAACGGCTGGCACAACCCGGCCACGGACCCGCACCCGACAGCGCACGCGCCTGGGGGTACCCCCTCTGGGGGAGGGTCCAGGGGCAGCGCCCCCGGTTTCGGGAAGGGGCGGGGTGGGGGAAACGAACCCTGCCACGGGCCCGCAGCCGCCCACGGACCGCAACCACCCACCCGGCAGGGGCGCGGAGGCGGGAATCAGCCCGCGGCCACCGCCTTCGCGAGCCGCGGGGACGCCCACTCCGTGCCGCAGACAAACCGCAGCACGGGCCCGAACGTGGCGGCGGCCGGGAGCCCCGTGAAGTAGAGGCCGGGGACGGAGGAGGCGAGGTCGGGGCGGAGCCGGGGGGAGGCGCCGGTGCGGGTGAGGGCGGTGCGGAGGGAGGGGGCGAGGAAGCCGAGGGCTTCGAGGTCGACGCGGTAGCCGGTGGCGGCCAGGACGTGGTCGGCGGCGAACTCGGCGGCGCGGCCGCCCGGGGCGGCGGTGGAGAGGACGACCTTGCCGGAGGCGGAGTCCACGCGGGCACCCCGCAGCGCGTGGCCGGAGGACACCCGGACGCGCCCCTCGAAGCGCTCACGGAGCCACCACGCGCCCAGGGGACCGAGTACGCGCCGCACCAGGTAGAGCCGGGTCGGCGCCGGCAGGTAGCGGAAGGCCTGCGCGTAGTAGCTGAAGGCGTACAGCGAAAAGGCCCGCCCGAAGGGGGAGCCGGGGCGGAAGCGGGGCTGATGGTCGGGGGCGTCGCCGAAGCCGACGGCGCCCCGGCGGCGGGCGAGCAACCGGACCTGGGCGCCGGATTCCGCGAGCAGCGCGGCGGACTCGAGCGCGGACTGGCCGGCGCCGACCACGATGACCTCGCGCCCGGCGAAGCGCCGCAGGTCGGGGTGGTGGGAGCTGTGCGAGACGGGGCCGACCGCCGACGGCCCGTCGGGGGCGAGGCTCCGCAGCGGCTCGGGGACGTATGCGAAGCCGTGCAGCCCGGTGGCGACGACCACCGCCCGCGCCTGGAACTGCTCGCCCGAGTCGAGCTTCAGGTCGAAGCCGGGGCCGCGCTGGTCGACGGAGACGACCCGCACCTGCTCCAGGTCCGGCACCAGGCGCTCCTGGAACCACTGTCCGTAACGGATGAAGGTGTCGACCGGGATGATGTCCCAGTCCGACACCAGCGGCTGCTCCCCCATCGCGCGCCCGAAGTCCCCCAGGGTGTGGCCCGGCTCGGCCGCGGAGATGTTCGAGGCGGCCGGAGTGGACTTCAGCAGCATCCCGGTCGGCATCTGCTCCGCCCAGCTCACCATGGGGCTGCCGAAGACCCGTACGGAGACGCCGAGCGCCCGCAGGTGAGCGGCGGTCGAGAGGCCGTAGGGTCCGGCCCCGATCACAGCTACGGGGTTCATGTGCCGTCCTTTCGAGAGCGGTGAGAGCGGTGAGAGCGGCGTGAGCGGTACATGTGCAACAGGTGCGCGGCGCCCGGCCGCACGAACCGGGCGAGCATCACGGCGAAGGGCTTGAGGTCGTCCCGGGCCAGCCACGCCAGCTCCGTGCCGGAGGCCCGGGCGGGGGCGTGCGGGGTCGTGTAGCCGCTGCGGCGGTACGCGAGCAGCGCGGGCAGGTCGATGTTCTCGACGACGAAGCGGCGGCCCTCGCGCTGCGGGGCGCGCGGGATGTCCCGCCCGGTCAGATCCAGGTGCTGGGCGCGTACGACATCGATCCCGGCTGCCGATTCGAAGAGCCGGAACTGTGCGCCCATACGGGGGTTGAAGTCGAGCAGCTTGTAGCGGCCGTCGCGGCGGTCGTAGCGCCAGTCGAGGTCGGCGATGCCCTGGAAGCCGATCGACTTGCAGAACTGGGCGGCCAGCTCGGCCAGTTCGGGGTTGGCCACGACATACGCGCAGGCGGTCATCCCGGCGTGCGGCGGCCAGGAGCGGACCTTCACGCCGGTGAAGAGCACGGGCTCCCGGGAGCCGAAGTAGGCGTGCACGATCCAGTCCTCGGCATGCTCGCGCGGCAGATACTCCTGCAGGATCACCCCGGGCCGCCGGCCCCACCCCCGGGCGAGTTCCAGCAGCTCGCGTGCCCCGGCGATCCTGGTGGTCCCCCGCACGGCCGGCGCACGGCGGCGTTCGAAGGCCTCGCGGTTCTTGGCCACCACCGGGAAGCGGGCGGTGGCGGCGTACGTCTCGATCTCGGCGTACGAGTCGGGAAAGGCGGCCCTCGGCGACGGCACCCCGTACTGCGCGCACAGCTCGTGCAGCCCGCGCTTGCTCGCCAGCCGACGCGACAGGCCCGGGTCGTCCATCCGGGGGAAGAGAAAGTGCGGCGACAGCTCGTCGGCGTGCTCGGCGATGAGGACCGCGGCCTCTTCGTCGGTCGGTATCAGCACCGCAGTCCGTCCGATGGCCCGCCCGATCCGCCGTAGCCCCTCGACCAGCTTCTCCGCCGGCTCGAGCCCTGTCGTCGGCCACACGAAGCGGCCGCGCAGATAGCGGGAGGCGGCGGCGGGCGTATGTCGGTCCTCGGTGACGGCGTACATCGGCACGCCCAGCCGCCCCAGGCTGCGGATCGCCCCCACGCCGCCATGGTGCAGCGGATAGTTACCGATTTTTACGATCAGCCCAGGAACGGAAGCATTGATCGCAAACGCGGAACTCCGCACTCTTCCCCCCAATGGTCATGGTATCCACGGCCCCACCCCGACCATGACCACTAAGGAAGTTAAGCCCGAATTGAGCATTCCGGCAAGACTTTTTCGGACATTGCGAGCTCTTTAGACACGCACGGCGCCCCGGGATCCACGGATCCCGGGGCGCCAACACGCCTGTGCCACAAGGCGGTTACTTCACTACCTCACGAACACGCCCGCCTGGCCCGCCAGGTCCAGGAAGTACTGCGGCGCGAGCCCGAGCGCCAGCGTCACCGCGACGCCGACCGCGATGGCCGTGGAGGTAAGAGCCGAGGGCACGGCGACGGTCGGGCCGTCGGCCTTCGGCTCGCTGAAGAACATCAACACGATCACCCGGATATAGAAGAAGGCCGCGATCGCCGAGGAGATCACACCGACGATCACCAGCGGCACCGCCCCGCCCTGCGCCGCCGCCTTGAAGACGGCGAACTTACCCGCGAAGCCGGAGGTCAGCGGAATGCCCGCGAAGGCCAGCAGGAACACCGCGAAGACCGCCGCCACCAGCGGCGAGCGCCGGCCCAGCCCCGCCCACTTGGACAGGTGTGTGGCCTCGCCGCCCGCGTCGCGGACCAGCGTGACGACGGCGAAGGCACCGATCGTCACGAAGGAGTACGCGGCCAGGTAGAACAGCACCGAGGAGACACCGTCCGGCGAGGCTGCGATGACGCCGGCCAGGATGAACCCGGCGTGCGCGATGGAGGAGTACGCGAGCATGCGCTTCACATCGGTCTGGGTGACGGCGATGATGGCGCCGACCAGCATCGTCAGGATGGCGACGCCCCACAGCACCGGCCGCCAGTCCCAGCGCAGGTCCGGCAGGACCACGTACAGCAGTCGCAGCAGCGCGCCGAAGGCCGCGACCTTGGTGGCCGCCGCCATGAAGCCGGTGACCGGCGTCGGGGCACCCTCGTAGACGTCGGGGGTCCACATGTGGAAGGGGACGGCGCCGACCTTGAAGAGCAGGCCCATGCCGACCAGCGCCGTGCCGATGAGCAGCAGGGCGTCGTTGGCCGAGGAACTGGCCAGGGCCGGGGTGAGCTTGGCGGTGCCGTCGATGACGGAGGCGATCCCGGAGTACGTGACCGTGCCCGCGTAGCCGTAGAGCAGGGCGATCCCGAAGAGCAGGAAGGCCGAGGAGAAGGCGCCGAGCAGGAAGTACTTGACCGCCGCCTCCTGCGACATGACGCGCCGGCGGCGGGCCAGAGCGCACAGCAGGTAGAGCGGGAGGGAGAAGACCTCCAGGGCGACGAACAGGGTCAGCAGGTCGTTGGCGGCCGGGAAGACCAGCATGCCGCCCACCGCGAAGAGCAGCAGCGGGAAGACCTCGGTGGTGGTGAACCCGGCCCTGACCGCTTCCTTCTCCTGCTCGCTGCCGGGGATCGCCGAGCCCTGCGCGGCGAAGGAGTCGACGTGCCGGCCGTGGGCCTTGGGGTCGAGCCGCCGTTCGGCGAAGGTGAAGACGCCGACGATGCCGACCAGCAGGATCGTGCCCTGCAGGAAGAGCGCCGGGCCGTCGACCGCGACCGCGCCCATGGCCGCGATGTGCGCCTTCTTGCTCGCGTAACCGTCGGCCGCGAGCGCCACGACGGCGGCGAAGGCGGCCGCCATGCCGAGGACGCTGACGCCGATCTGGGCGAGGTAGCGGGAGCGGCGCGGCAGGAAGGCCTCGACCATGATCCCGACGACCGCCGCGCCGAAGACGATCAGCACGGGGGCCAGTTGGGCGTACTCGATCTTGGGGGCCGGGATCTTGTCGGCGGTGGTGGCCGCCGTTGTCCACAGGCTGTGGACAGCCATGGTGCTGCTCACTTGGAGGCCTCCAGCGGCGGCTTGGGGTCGGTCTTGTGCACATCGGAGAGCGTCTGCCGGACCGCCGGGTTCACGATGTCGGTCACCGGCTTCGGGTACACGCCGAGCAGGAGCAGCAGCGCGATCAGCGGTGCCACGACGGCGAGTTCACGGACCTTCAGATCGGGCATCCCCGCGACCCCGGCCTTCACCGGGCCCGTCATCGTCCGCTGGTAGAGGACGAGGACGTACAGCGCGGCGAGGACGATGCCGACGGTCGCGATGATCCCCAGGGCCGGATAGCGGCTGAAGGTGCCGACCAGGACCAGGAACTCGCTGACGAAGGGCGCGAGCCCCGGCAGCGACAGGGTGGCCAGACCGCCGATCAGGAAGGTCCCGGCCAGCACCGGGGCGACCTTCTGCACGCCGCCGTAGTCCGCGATGAGGCGGGAGCCGCGCCGGGTGATCAGGAAGCCCGCCACCAGCATCAGGGCGGCCGTGGAGATCCCGTGGTTGACCATGTAGAGGGTCGCGCCGCTCTGGCCCTGGGAGGTCATGGCGAAGATGCCCAGGATGATGAAGCCGAAGTGCGAGATGGAGGCGTACGCGACCAGTCGCTTGATGTCCCGCTGGCCGACGGCGAGCAGCGCACCGTAGATGATGCTGATCACCGCCAGCACCAGGATCACCGGCGTCGCCCACTTGCTGGCCTCCGGGAAGAGCTGGAGGCAGAAACGGAGCATCGCGAAGGTGCCGACCTTGTCGACGACCGCGGTGATCAGGACGGCGACGGGGGCGGTGGACTCCTGCATCGCGTTCGGAAGCCAGGTGTGCAGCGGCCACAGCGGCGCCTTGACGGCGAAGGCGAAGAAGAAGCCGAGGAACAGCGCCCGTTCGGCCGTCGACGACATGTTCAGCTTGCCGGCGGCCCGCGCCTGCAGGATCTCCTGGAGGGAGAAGGTTCCGGTGCCGAGCTGGTTGGCGGTGACGGCGTACAGCCCGATGACGGCGGCCAGCATGATCAGGCCGCCGGCCAGGTTGTAGAGCAGGAATTTCACGGCCGCGTACGAGCGCTGGCGGGCCGCCTCCTCTTCCCCGTGCTCATGGGCACGGTCCCCGAAGCCGCCGATGAGGAAGTACATCGGGATGAGCATGGCCTCGAAGAAGATGTAGAAGACGAAGACGTCGGTGGCCTCGAAGGAGATCAGCACCATCGCCTCGACCAGCAGGATCAGCGCGAAGAAGCCCTGCGTCGGCCGCCAGCGGCGGTTGGGGTTGGCGTCTTCGAGCGGGTCCGCGTCATGCCAGCCGGCGGCGATGACGAAGGGGATCAGCAGTGCGGTGAGACCGATCAGCGCGACCGCGATGCCGTCGACGCCCAGCTCGTAGCGGACTCCGAAGTCCTTGATCCAGGCGCGCGATTCGGTCAGCTGGTAGCGCGCCCCGCCCGGGTCGAACCGTACGACGACGATCGCGGCCAGCACGAGCGTCGCCAGCGAGAAGCCCAGCGCCAGCCACTTGGCCGCTACGCGGCGAGCGGCTGGTACGGCGGCCGTGGCGATCGCGCCTACCGCCGGCAAGGCGGCGGTAGCCGTCAGAAGGGGGAAAGACATCACGCCACCGTCCTGTTGCGGGCGTTGTTAAAGCGGATCGGCCACCGCGATGCCGGGGGGCGGGTGGCCCCCGCGGCGGACAGTTCGGCCCTCATCACGCCACCCCCCTCATCAGCAGCGTCGCGGCGATCAGCACGGCGGTCCCGCCGAGCATCGACACGGCGTAGGACCGTACGTAACCGTTCTGCAGGCGGCGCATGCGCCCCGACAGGCCGCCGACGGAGGCGGCGGTGCCGTTCACCACGCCGTCGACGACGCTGTGGTCCAGATAGACGAGGCTGCGGGTGAGGTGCTCGCCGCCGCGCACCAGCACCACGTGGTTGAAGTCGTCCTGGAGCAGGTCGCGGCGTGCGGCCCGGGTCAGGAGCGAGCCGCGCGGAGCCGTACGCGGGACGGGCCGGCGCCCGTACATCAGCCAGGCCAGGCCCACACCGAGGACGAGGACGACCATGGTGCCGGCTGTGACCGTAGCGGCACTGACCGGCGAGTGGCCCTCCGCGTGCCCGGTGACGGGCTCCAGCCACTTCAGGAAGGACGAGTTGAGGCTGAACAGCCCGCCCGCGAAGACCGACCCGAAGGCCAGCACGATCATCGGGATCGTCATGGACTTCGGCGACTCGTGCGGGTGCGGCTCGTGGCCCTCGGCGTCGGGCTCCCAGCGCTTCTCGCCGAAGAACGTCATCAGCATCACGCGGGTCATGTAGAAGGCCGTGATGGCCGCGCCCAGCAGGGCCGCACCACCCAGGATCCAGCCCTCCGTACCGCCCTTGGCGAAGGCGGCCTCGATGATCTTGTCCTTGGAGAAGAAGCCGGAAAGACCCGGGAAGCCGATGATCGCCAGATAGCCGAGCCCGAAGGTCACGAAGGTGACCGGCATGAACTTCCGCAGGCCGCCGTACTTGCGCATGTCGACCTCGTCGTTCATGCCGTGCATGACCGAACCAGCGCCGAGGAAGAGCCCGGCCTTGAAGAAGCCGTGCGTGACCAGGTGCATGATCGCGAAGACGTAGCCGATGGGGCCCAGCCCGGCCGCCATGATCATGTAGCCGATCTGCGACATCGTGGAGCCGGCCAGCGCCTTCTTGATGTCGTCCTTGGCACAACCGACGATCGCACCGAAGAGCAGCGTGACCGCGCCGACCGTGACGACCGCCGTCTGCGCGTCCGGGGCGGCGTTGAAGATGGCACCCGAGCGGGTGATCAGATACACGCCCGCCGTCACCATCGTCGCCGCGTGGATCAGCGCCGAGACGGGGGTCGGGCCCTCCATCGCGTCGCCGAGCCAGGACTGCAGCGGCACCTGGGCCGACTTGCCGCACGCGGCGAGCAGAAGCATGAAGCCGATGCCGGTGAGGATCCCCGTGTGCGCCTTGCTCACGGCGTCGAAGACCGGCCCGAAGGAAAAGGTCCCGAAGGTCGTGAACATCAGCATGATCGCGATCGACAGGCCCACGTCGCCGACGCGGTTGACGATGAAGGCCTTCTTCGCCGCCGTCGCCGCGCTCGGCTTGTGCTGCCAGAAGCCGATCAGCAGGTAGGAGGCGAGGCCGACGCCCTCCCAGCCGACGTACAGCAGCAGGTAGTTGTCGGCGAGGACGAGCAGCAGCATCGCCGCGAGGAAGAGGTTGAGGTAGCCGAAGAAGCGGCGGCGCCGCTCGTCGTGCTCCATGTAGCCGATCGAGTAGATGTGGATCAGCGTGCCCACACCCGTGATCAGCAGGACGAAGGTCATCGACAACTGGTCGAGCCGGAAGGCGACATCCGCCTGGAAGCCGCCGACCGGCACCCAGCTGAAGAGGTGCGACTGCAGTGTCCGGCCTTCGCCGGAGCGTCCGAGCATTCCGGCGAAGAGGACGACGCCGATCACGAAGGACGCGGCCGCCAGCGCGGTGCCGATCCAGTGGCCCGTGCGGTCCAGCCGCCGGCCGCCGGTCAGCAGCACACCGGCGCCCAGCAGCGGGGCCAGGACGAGCAGTCCGATCAAGTTCTCCACTTTGCGCTACCCCTCAGAGCTTCATCAGGCTGGCGTCGTCGACCGAGGCCGAGTGGCGGGAGCGGAAGATCGTCACGATGATCGCCAGTCCCACGACCACTTCGGCGGCGGCGACGACCATCGTGAAGAAGGCGATGATCTGGCCGTCCAGATTTCCGTGCAGCCGGGAGAAGGTGACGAACGCCAGGTTGGCGGCGTTCAGCATCAGCTCGACGCACATGAAGACCACGATCGCGTTGCGCCGGATGAGCACCCCGGCCGCGCCGATGGTGAACAGCAGCGCCGACAGATACAGGTAATTGACCGGATTCACTTCCCGACCTCCTTACGCGAGGGCTTGCGGCCCAGTCGCTCCGCCGTACGCTGCTCCAGCTCGGCCAGATCGCTCAGCGCCTCGCCCGACACATCGCGGACCTGCCCGCGTGCCCGCAGCGTGTCGCTGACCGTCAGCGCGGACGGCGTGCCGTCCGGAAGCAGCCCGGGGATGTCCACCGCGTTGTGCCGGGCGTACACACCCGGGGCGGGCAGTGGCGGGACCTGCCGGCCCTCGCGCACCCGCTGCTCGGACAGCTCGCGCTGGGTCGACCGGCGCTCGGTCCGCTCGCGGTGGGTGAGGACCATCGCGCCGACGGCCGCGGTGATCAGCAGCGCGCCGGTGATCTCGAAGGCCCATACGTACTTGGTGAAGATCAGCGCCGCCAGGCCCTCGACATTGCCCTTGGCGTTGGCCTGGCCGAGCCCGGTGAAGTTGCCGAGCGAGGCATTGCCGATGCCGACCATCAGCAGGATGCCGAAGCCGATGCCGGTGAGGGCCGCGAGCCAGCGCTGGCCCTTCAGCGTCTCCTTGAGCGAGTCGGCGGCGGTGATACCGACCAGCATCACGACGAAGAGGAAGAGCATCATAATCGCGCCCGTGTAGACCACGATCTGCACGACCCCGAGGAAGTACGCGCCTTGTGCCAGGTAGAAGACGGCCAGGACGATCATCGTCCCCGCCAGCGACAATGCGCTGTGCACCGCCTTCTTCATCAGTACGGTCCCGAGCGCGCCCAGCACCGCGACGGTGCCGAGCACCCAGAACTGGAACGCCTCCCCGGTGGAGGTGGTGTACGCGGCGGCGAGTGGGGTGATCATGCTTCGCCTCCCGTTCCGGCGGGTGTGGTGTCCCCCGTGGCGGGCACCGACACCTCGTCGGGCTTCTCGCCCTTGCTCCGCGCCACCTGGCGCTCGGTGCCGGGCGCGGCCTCGGTGACCAGGCCCCGGTAGTAGTCCTGCTCGTCCGTCCCTGGAAAGATCGAGTGGGGGCTGTCGACCATGCCCTCTTCGAGGCCCGCGAGCAGCTGCTCCTTGGTGAAGATCAGGGATTCGCGGCTGGAGTCGGCGAGTTCGTACTCGTTCGTCATCGTCAGCGCCCGCGTCGGGCAGGCCTCGATGCACAGGCCGCACAGGATGCAGCGGGCGTAGTTGATCTGGTAGACGCGGCCGTAGCGCTCGCCCGGGGAGTAACGCTCCTCCTCGGTGTTGTCCGCGCCCTCGACGTAGATGGCGTCCGCCGGGCAGGCCCACGCGCACAGCTCGCAGCCGATGCACTTCTCCAGCCCGTCCGGGTGGCGGTTGAGCTGGTGCCGCCCGTGGAAGCGCGGCGCCGTGGGCTTCTTCTCCTCCGGGTACTGCTCGGTCAGCCGCTTCTTGAACATGGCCTTGAAGGTCACGCCGAAGCCTGCGACCGGGCCGAGGAACTCAGGCATCGTCGGCCTCCTTCTCGTTGTCGGCGGCGCCGACGAGTTGGCGTTCCGCACGCGAACGGCGACGCGGCACCGGCGGCAGGGTCTGCCCCGGCAGTGGCGGCACGGGGAAACCGCCCGCCAGCGGGTCGAACTCCTGTGGTGGCGCGTCCTTCTCGGCCGCCGCCCGTTCCTTGCCCTCGCGATCGTGGAACACGTCGAACACGAGCGAGGCCAGGAGTACGAGGACCACCGCCCCGCCGACGTAGAGCACGATCTGCTGGAAGTCGTAGTTCTCGTTGCGCAGCGCCCGCACGGTGGCGACCAGCATCAGCCAGACCATCGAGACCGGGATCAGGACCTTCCAGCCGAGCTTCATCAGCTGGTCGTAGCGCACGCGCGGCAGGGTGCCGCGCAGCCAGATGAAGAAGAACAGCAGCAGCTGCACCTTCACCACGAACCACAGCATCGGCCACCAGCCGTGGTTGGCCCCCTCCCAGAAGGTGCTGATGGGCCACGGGGCCCGCCAGCCGCCCAGGAAGAGCGTGGTCGCGACGGCCGAGACCGTCACCATGTTCACGTACTCGGCGAGCATGAAGAGCGCGAACTTGATCGACGAGTACTCGGTGTTGAAGCCGCCGACCAGGTCGCCCTCGGACTCCGGCATGTCGAAGGGAGCGCGGTTGGTCTCGCCGACCATGGTGCCGATGTAGATGATGAACGACACCGGGAGCAGCACGATGTACCAGCGGTTCTGCTGCGACTCGACGATCGTCGAGGTCGACATCGATCCGGAGTAGAGGAAGACCGAGGCGAAGGCGACGCCCATCGCGATCTCGTACGAGATCATCTGCGCGCACGAGCGCAGGCCACCCAGCAGCGGATACGTCGAGCCCGACGACCAGCCGGCGAGCACGATGCCATAGATCCCGATCGAGGCCGTGGCCAGGATGTAGAGGATGCCGATCGGCAGGTCGGTGAGCTGGAGCGCCGTGCGGTGCCCGAAGATCGACACCTCGTTGTCCGCGGGGCCGAAGGGGATCACCGCGATCGCCATGAAGGCCGGGATCGCGGCGACGATCGGCGCCAGGATGTAGACGACCTTGTCGGCGCGCTTGACGATGATGTCTTCCTTGAGCATCAGCTTCACACCGTCGGCGAGCGACTGGAGCATGCCCCAGGGGCCGTGACGGTTGGGGCCGATGCGCAGCTGCATCCAGGCGACGACCTTGCGCTCCCAGACGATCGAGAACAGCACGGTCACCATCAGGAACGCGAAGCAGAAGACCGCCTTGACGACCACCAGCCACCACGGGTCGGTGCCGAACATCGTCAGGTTCTCTGCGGCGAGTGTGTGCGTGGTCACCGCTGCACCTCCAGCTTGACGACCTGGCCGGGGACGGCGCCGGTGTCGGACGCCACTCCCCCGCCCACGGAGTTGAGCGGGAGCCAGACGACGCGATCGGGCATCGCCGTGACCTGGAGCGGCAGCCGTACGGACCCGGCCGGTCCGGACACCTCCAGCACCTGGCCGTCGGCCACGCCGACCTCCTCGGCCGTGGCGGCGGAGAGCCTGGCCACCGCCGGATGCCGGGTGCCGGCCAGCGCGTCGTCGCCGTCCTGCAGCCGCCCCTGGTCCAGGAGCAGCCGGTGGCCGGCGAGCACCGCCTCTCCGGGCCCCGGCTGGGGCAGGGTGGCGGGCGTCTCCAGCGGCGGCGAGGCGTGCGGCCCGTCGTAGGGCGCGAGCCGCGAGAGCTCGGCCCGGGTGGACGCCACGTCCGTCAGGCCCAGGGATACGTCGAGCGCGTCGGCCAGCATGGTCAGCACTCGCGCGTCCGGCATCTGGAGCCGGCCGACCGCCTGGTCGGGCTTGAGCGCGGCCTCGAAGAGCCGGGCGCGGCCTTCCCAGTTGAGGAAGGTGCCGGCCTTCTCGGGGACGGCGGCGACCGGGAGGACGACGTCGGCCCGGTCGGTCACCTCGCTCGGCCGCTGTTCGAGGCTGACGACGAAGCCGACCTCGTCCAGGGCCTTGCGGGCGAGCACCGGGTCGGGCAGGTCCGCGAGTTCGACGCCGCCCACGAGCAGCGCCGCCAGGTCGCCCTTGGCCGCCGCCGCCAGGATCGCGCCGGTGTCCCGGCCGAAGCGGTGCGGCAGCAGGTCGACGCCCCAGACCTGGGCGACCTCGTCCCGGGCCCGGGGGTCGGTGACCGGGCGGCCGCCGGGCAGCAGCCCGGGCAGGGCGCCCGCCTCCACGGCGCCGCGCTCACCGGCACGGCGGGGGATCCACGCGAGGGTGGCGCCGCTGGCCTGGGCGAAGCGGATGGCGGCGGTCAGCGCGCCGGGGATGGCGGCCAGCCGTTCGCCGACCAGGATCACCGCGCCCTCGGCCCGCAGCGCGTCGGCGGCCTGCTGGCCCAGCTCGTCCAGTCCGACGCCACCGGCAAGCGCGTCCAGCCACTCCGATTCGGTGCCCGGCGCGGCCGGCAGCAGCACGCCGCCCGCCTTCTGCAGGCCCCGGGTAGTGAACGGCGCCAGCGCGTAGGCCTGCTGGCGGCGCTTGCGGTGGGCCTTGCGCAGCCGGAGGAAGACCCCGGGCGCCTCCTCCTCGGCCTCGAGCCCGGCCAGCAGCACGGCCGGTGCGGCCTCCAGCAGGCGGTACGTGACCCCGCTCCCGTCCAGATCACGCCCGCGGCCGGCCACAGCGGCAGCCAGGAAGTCGGCCTCCTCGGCGGAGTGCGTACGGGCCCGGAAGTCCACGTCGTTCGTGTCGAGCACGACCCGGGCGAACTTGGCGTACGCGTACGCGTCCTCCACCGTCAGCCGCCCGCCGGGCAGGACGCCGGTCCGCCCCCGCTGGAGGCCGCGTGCCGCCGCCTCCAGGGCCTCGGGCCAGCTGGCGGGCTCCAGCTCCCCGCTCTCGGCGTTCCGTACCAGCGGATGCGAAAGGCGCTCCGGCCGCTGCGCGTAGCGGAAGCCGAAGCGGCCCTTGTCGCAGATCCACTCCTCGTTGACCTCCGGGTCGTCGGCGGCCAGCCGCCGCATGACCTTGCCGCGCCGGTGGTCCGTACGCGTGGCGCAGCCGCCGGCGCAGTGCTCGCAGACGCTGGGCGACGAGACGAGGTCAAAGGGCCGCGAGCGGAAGCGGTAGGCCGCCGACGTCAGCGCCCCGACCGGGCAGATCTGGATGGTGTTGCCGGAGAAGTACGACTGGAAAGGGTCGCCCTCGCCGGTACCGACCTGCTCCAGCGCGCCGCGCTCCAGCAGCTCGATGAAGGGGTCACCGGCGATCTGCTGCGAGAAGCGGGTGCAGCGCGCGCACAGCACGCACCGCTCACGGTCGAGCAGCACCTGCGTGGAGATGGGCACCGGCTTCTCGTACGTCCGCTTCTTTCCCTCGAAGCGGGTGTCGGACTGGCCGGCGCTCATCGCCTGGTTCTGGAGCGGGCATTCGCCGCCCTTGTCGCAGACCGGGCAGTCCAGCGGGTGATTGATGAGCAGCAGCTCCATCACCCCGCGCTGCGCCTTCTCGGCGACGCCGGACGTGAGCTGCGTCTTGACGACCATCCCGTCCGTACAGGTGATGGTGCAGGACGCCATGGGCTTGCGCTGGCCCTCGACCTCGACGATGCACTGCCGGCAGGCGCCGACCGGGTCGAGCAGCGGGTGGTCGCAGAAGCGCGGGATCTCGATGCCGAGCAGCTCGGCGGCCCGGATCACCAGGGTGCCCTTGGGTACGGAAAGCGGGATGCCGTCGATGGTGACGGACACCAGGTCTTCGGACGGTACCGCCGCCTCTCCGGAGGGGGCGTTGGTCGTGACGGTCACGCGGTCACCTCCAGGTGAGACTTGTCGGCCCACACGGTGGACTTGGCCGGGTCGAAGGGGCACGCGCCGAGCTCGATGTGGTCCTCGTACTCCGCGCGGAAGTACTTGAGGGAGGAGAAGATCGGGCTGGCGGCGCCGTCGCCGAGGGCGCAGAAGGACTTGCCGTTGATGTTGTCGGCGATGTCGTAGAGCTTGTCGAGATCGGAGAGCGCGCCCTTACCGGCCTCGATGTCGCGCAGCAGCTGGACGAGCCAGTACGTGCCCTCGCGGCAGGGCGTGCACTTGCCGCAGGACTCGTGGGCGTAGAACTCGGTCCATCGGGTCACGGCCCGCACGACGCAGGTCGTCTCGTCGAAGCACTGCAGCGCCTTGGTGCCGAGCATGGACCCGGCGGCGCCGACGCCCTCGTAATCCAGCGGGACGTCCAGGTGCTCGTCGGTGAACATCGGGGTCGAGGAGCCGCCCGGCGTCCAGAACTTGAGCCGGTGGCCCGCCCGGATGCCGCCGCTGATGTCGAGCAGCTGGCGCAGGGTGATGCCGAGCGGGGCCTCGTACTGGCCGGGGTTGGTGACGTGGCCGCTGAGCGAGTAGAGCGTGAAGCCCGGGGACTTCTCGCTGCCCATCGAGCGGAACCACTCCTTCCCCTTGACCATGATGGCCGGGACGGACGCGATGGACTCGACGTTGTTCACCACCGTCGGGCACGCGTACAGGCCCTCGACCGCCGGGAAGGGCGGCCGCAGGCGGGGCTGGCCGCGCCTGCCTTCGAGGGAGTCGAGCAGCGCGGTCTCCTCGCCGCAGATGTACGCGCCCGCGCCGGCGTGGACGGTCAGCTCCAGGTCGAAGCCGGAGCCCTGGATGTTCGGGCCGAGGTAGCCGGCCTGGTAGGCCTCGGCGACGGCGTGGTGCAGACGGCGCAGCACCGGGACGGTCTCGCCGCGCAGATAGATGAAGGCGTGGTTGGAGCGGATCGCGTGGCAGGCGATGACGATGCCCTCGATCAGCGCGTGCGGGTTGGCGAACAGGAGCGGGATGTCCTTGCAGGTGCCCGGCTCGGATTCGTCCGCGTTGACCACGAGGTAGTGCGGCTTGCCGTCACCCTGCGGGATGAACTGCCACTTCATGCCGGTCGGGAAGCCTGCGCCGCCACGGCCGCGCAGCCCGGCGTCCTTCACGAAGGCGATAACGTCGTCGGGCGGCATCGCGAGGGCCTTCTTCAGCCCTTCGTAACCCTCGTGACGGCGGTAGGTCTTCAGGGTCCAGGACTGCGGGTCGTCCCAGAACGCCGACAGAACCGGCGAGAGCAGCTTCTCTTCCGAGTCCACCATGGTCACTTGTCCTCCCCGTCCTCTTCCGTGACCGGCCCAGCCTGGTGGTCCGGGTCGGAGACCGCGGACCGTAGCGGGGCATCGTGCGAGCTGGGGTGGGCCGGCGGCGTCTCGTCCTGCGGCGGCGACGAGGGCTGGCGCGGTACGCCCGCCCCGGCACCCGGCAGCGATTCGCCGCGGGCCAGCCGCAGTCCGGCGAGGGAGGCGTGGCCCGCCCCGCCGGTGGCTTCGACGGCGCCGGGGCGCTCGTCGGGGAACCCGGCGAGGATCCTGGACGTCTCCTTGTATGTGCACAGTGGAGCGCCCCGGGTCGGTTCGACGGTTCGGCCTGCCAGGAGGTCGTCGACGAGCCGCTTGGCGGACTCCGGGGTCTGGTTGTCGAAGAACTCCCAGTTGACCATCACCACGGGCGCGAAGTCGCAGGCCGCGTTGCACTCGATGTGCTCCAGCGTGACCTTGCCGTCCTCCGTGGTCTCGCCGTTGCCGACGGAGAGGTGCTGCTTGAGCTCGTCGAAGATCTGGTCGCCGCCCATGACGGCGCACAGCGTGTTGGTGCAGACCCCGACCTGGTAGTCGCCGCTCGGCTTGCGGCGGTACATGGTGTAGAAGGTCGAGACCGCCGTGACCTCGGCCGTCGTCAGCTCCAGCAGCTCGGCGCAGAAGCGGACGCCGGTGCGGGTGACATAGCCCTCCTCGGCCTGCACGAGGTGCAGCAGGGGCAGCAGGGCGCTTCGGCTGCTCGGATAGCGCGCGATGATCTCGCGGGCGTCGGCTTCGAGCCGCTGCCTTACGTCGGCCGGATAATCCGGCGCGGGCATCTGCGGGATGCCCAGGCTCACGTCTGTCACCGGTCGACGCCTCCCATCACGGGGTCGATGGACGCGACGGCGACGATGACGTCAGCGACCTGGCCGCCCTCGCACATCGCCGCCATGCTCTGCAGATTGCTGAACGACGGATCCCGGAAGTGCACCCGGAAGGGCCTGGTCCCGCCGTCGCTGACCGCGTGGACGCCGAGTTCGCCCTTGGGCGACTCCACGGCGACGTACGCCTGTCCGGCCGGGACCCGGAAGCCCTCGGTCACCAGCTTGAAGTGGTGGATCAGGGCCTCCATGGAGGTGCCCATGATGTTCTTGATGTGGTCCAGCGAGTTGCCGAGTCCGTCCGGGCCGAGCGCGAGCTGCGCGGGCCAGGCGATCTTCTTGTCGGCGACCATGACCGGGCCGGGCTGGAGCCGGTCCAGGCACTGCTCGACGATCCGCAGGCTCTGCCGCATCTCCTCCAGGCGGACGAGGAAGCGGCCGTAGGAGTCGCAGGTGTCGGCGGTCGGGACGTCGAAGTCGTAGTTCTCGTAACCGCAGTACGGCTGCGACTTGCGCAGGTCGTGCGGGAGGCCTGCGGCCCGGAGGATGGGCCCGGTGGCGCCGAGCGACATGCAGCCGGCCAGGTCCAGGTAGCCGACGTCCTGCATACGGGCCTTGAAGATCGGGTTGCCGGTGGCGAGCTTGTCGTACTCGGGGAGGTTCTTGCGGAACTTCTTCACCAGCTCGCGGATCTGGTCGACGGCGCCCGGCGGGAGGTCCTGGGCGAGGCCGCCGGGCCGGACGTACGCGTGGTTCATGCGCAGGCCGGTGATCAGCTCGAAGGCGTCCAGGATCAGCTCGCGGTCCCGGAATCCGTAGATCATGATCGTGGTGGCGCCGAGCTCCATGCCACCGGTGGCGATGGCCACCAGATGGGAGGAGATGCGATTCAGCTCCATCAGCATCACGCGGATGACGGTTGCCCGGTCCGGGATCTCGGTGGTGATGCCGAGCAGCTTCTCCACCGCGAGGCAGTACGCCGTCTCGTTGAAGAACGGCGTCAGGTAGTCCATGCGGGTCACGAAGGTGGACCCCTGGGTCCAGGTCCGGAACTCCATGTTCTTCTCGATACCGGTGTGGAGATAGCCGATGCCGCAGCGGGCCTCGGTCACCGTCTCGCCGTCGATTTCGAGGATGAGCCGGAGCACGCCGTGGGTGGAGGGGTGCTGGGGACCCATGTTGACGACGATGCGCTCGTCGTCGGCCTTGCCGACGGTCTCCGAGAGCTCGTCCCAGTCGCCGCCGGTGACGGTGAAGACCCGGCCTTCGGTGGTCTCGCGCTCTTCGGCTTGCTGGGGTGCGTGGTGGGTGGTCACGAGTACGACCTCCGCTGGTCCGGAGCCGGGATCTGGGCGCCCTTGTACTCGACGGGGATGCCGCCGAGGGGATAGTCCTTGCGCTGCGGGTGGCCCTGCCAGTCGTCCGGCATCATGATCCGCGTGAGCGCCGGGTGACCGTCGAAGATCAGGCCGAAGAAGTCGTAGACCTCGCGCTCGTGCCAGTCGTTGGTCGGGTAGGTCCCGACGATCGACGGGATGCGCGGATCGGCGTCGGGCGCCGACACCTCCAGGCGGATCAGCCGGTTGTGGGTGATCGACCGCAGGTGGTAGACGGCGTGCAGCTCGCGGCCCTTGTCCTCCGGGTAGTGGACGGCGCTCACGCCCGTACAGAGCTCGAAGCGCAGGGCGGGGTCGTCGCGCAGGGTGGCGGCCACGAGTGGCAGGTGCTCGCGGGCGATGTGGAAGGTCAGCTCGTCGCGGTCGACGACGGTCTTCTCGATCGCGTTCTCCGGGAGGAGGTCCTGCTCCTCCAGCGCGCCTTCCAGTTCGTCCGCGACCTCGTCGAACCAGCCTCCGTACGGGCGGCTGGTGGCCCCGGGCAGCCTTACGGTCCGTACGAGGCCGCCGTAGCCGGAGGTGTCGCCGCCGTTGCGGGCGCCGAACATGCCGCGCTGGACGCGGATGGCCTCGCCGTGGTCGGCGCGCTGGCCGGGGAGGTTCTCGGCCTGGACGTCGCGGTCCGGGTTGGGGGTGTTCGGGGAGTCGGTCACCGCAGCAGCCCCTTCATCTCGATCGTGGGGAGTGCCTTGAGGGCCGCTTCCTCCGCCTCGCGGGCCGCCTGCTCGCGGTTCACGCCGAGCTTCTCGTGGCGGATCTTCTCGTGGAGCTTGAGGATCGCGTCCATCAGCATCTCGGGCCGTGGTGGACATCCGGGCAGATAGATGTCAACCGGGACAACATGGTCAACTCCCTGCACAATGGCGTAGTTGTTGAACATGCCGCCGCTCGATGCGCAGACGCCCATGGAGATGACCCACTTGGGGTTCGGCATCTGGTCGTAGACCTGGCGCAGGACAGGGGCCATCTTCTGGCTGACCCGGCCGGCGACGATCATCAGATCCGCCTGCCGCGGTGAGCCGCGGAAGACCTCCATGCCGAAGCGGGCCAGGTCGTAGCGCCCGGCGCCGGTGGTCATCATCTCGATGGCGCAGCAGGCCAGGCCGAAGGTGGCCGGGAAGACCGACGCCTTCCGCACCCAGCCGGCGGCCGTCTCGACAGACGTCAGCAGGAATCCGCTCGGCAGTTTCTCTTCAATACCCATGCTGTGTTACTCCCGCCCCTTCAGTCCCATTCCAGGCCGCCGCGACGCCAGACATAGGCGTAGGCGACGAAGACGGTGAGCACGAAGAGGAGCATCTCCACGAGCCCGAAGATCCCCAGGGAGTCGAAGGTGACGGCCCAGGGATAGAGGAAGACGATCTCGATGTCGAAGACGATGAAGAGCATCGCCGTGAGGTAGTACTTGATCGGGAAGCGGCCACCACCGGCCGGATGCGGAGTGGGCTCGATACCGCACTCATACGCCTCAAGTTTGGCCCGGTTGTACCGCTTTGGGCCGATCAACGAGGCCATGAGCACGGAGAAGATCGCGAAGCCGGCCGCGAGGCCGCCCAGCACGAGGATGGGCGCGTAGGCGTTCACCGTCCCCGCTCCTTCCAGTCGACGATGACTGATGACGGACCGTGCCCGGGTGTGTGAGCCACGTCACGAAGATCGTGCCTATGTGAGGCAGTTCACAAGCCCGAACCGCCTGCATCCTACGTCTCCCGGTCTGTGATCTGCGACACGGGGTTCACTCTCGCCTTTGTGATCTACGCCACCCGGTGAATGATCATGAAGTCGGATGAGCGGTGATCTTCTCACTCGTCACACTCAAATGATCACCAGAAGTCACATTTCGGCGCGTTACCGCTGGTCGCAGCGGTTGTTGCATTATCAAGAATCTTGCAACGCAGGCAAATTGGAGATGGACGGCGCGACGTGGTAGCACTCCGCCGCCCGTGCGGGTGAGACGGCAACCCCCGTACTGACGGGCCCGGGAGGCACGTGAACGCGCGCACGAGCAAATGGACTTGATGTCGTGTATGCCGGTTATAAGGAAGATCAAAAAACGGATGATAGCGGTACAGCGCCCTCAACTGTGGCGGATCGCACTTTTGTTGAGCGGAACCGCTGACGCCTGATACCCAAGAGTCCATGTCTCCTTCTCAGACCGATACGACCTCGCATATACGCCGTCGGCGACGTGCCTCGCAGACCGTGCCCAACCCCAACTGGGTGCGCCGCGCAGGAATCGCCGGCGGCGTCATCGGCACGCTTGCTCTGACCGGAATGTCGGCTCCGGCGAACGCTGACACCGCCACGACGAACGACCCGGCCACCACCGGCAGCATCCCGGTGGTCCCCCTGTCGACGGCCACCACGGCCGCGCAGGCCGTCGACGCGCTGGACCAGACCGCGCTCGACCTCCAGGTCCAGGCTGAGAAGGACGACGCGTACCAAGCGGCCCTCAAGCAGGCCGAGAAGGCCAAGCGCACCGCCGACCGCAAGGCCGCCGCCGCAAAGGCCGCCGCCAAGGCTCGTGACACCGCCGCCGCCTCCCGCTCCTCCGCGCGCACCACGCTCACCTCCACCTCCTCGTCGGCGACCGGAAGCATCGCCGCGGTGATCGGCTTCCTCCAGGCCCAGGTCGGCAAGTCGTACGTCTACGGCGCCTCGGGCCCCTCCTCCTACGACTGCTCCGGCCTCACCAAGGCCGCCTTCGCGGCCATCGGCGTCGACCTGCCGCGCACGGCCGCCGAGCAGTCGACCGTCGGCACCGCGGTCTCCGTCTCCAACGTCCAGGTCGGCGACCTGCTCTTCTGGGGCGGACGCGGCTCGGCCTACCACGTCGCCGTATATGTCGGTAATGGCGAGTACCTGGACGCCGCGAACCCCAGCAAGGGCGTCGTCATCCAGAAGATGGCCTACTACATGCCCACCTCGGCGGTACGCGTCGCCTGACGTTTTTGTGCGGGGCCGCCGGTTTTGGAAAAAGTCGGCGGCCCCTCCCCCTTCACCGCGCGGGCCCGCGGCAGGTGCGTGATGCTTGGGGGAAGAGCCACCGTCGGGAGGCGCTGATGCACATCACTGACCTGACATCGGGCACACTCGTGGAGCTGCGCGCACGGCGGCCTTATCCCGCTGTCACTGTGGCGCTGCCGGTCCATCGCCGCCAGCGGCTGAACTCGGAGGATCCGGTCCGGCTGCGCAACCTCGTCGCCGAGGCCAAGCGCCGCCTCGAAGCCGATCCCGCGGTGTCCCGGGAGGCGCGCTTCGAGGTCGCGGGCCAACTGGACCGGGCCGTCGCCGAGGTCGATTTTCGGCACAGCCTGGACGGGCTGGTGCTCTTCGCGGCGCACGGCGAGAACCACGTCTGGGACCTGCCGCGCACCGTGCCCGAACGGGTCGTCCTCAGCGACACCTTCGAGACCCGCAATCTCGTCGCGGCCCGCGAGCAGGCGCACCCGTACTGGGTGCTGGCGGTGTCGCTGAACCTCACGACGCTGTGGAGCGGCAGCTTCGACGAGATTCGCAAGGCCGAGACCGGCGACTTCCCGATGGAACCCGACGTCCCCCAGCCCGACCCCGAGCACCAGGAGCGCGTCGGTGACCGTTTCGACCCGCTGCGGGGTGAAGAGGCCCGGCGCTACTTCCGTCAGGTCGACGTGGCCCTGCACGCACTGCTCGCCGAGAACCCCCGGCCCTTCCACCTGGTCGGCCTGCCGCAGGAGCTGAGCCTCCTCGACGACGTCGGCACGACAGCCAAGTCGGCCACCGGGCGCGTCCACAGCGGCGGCCTGGCCAACGGCCCCGCCCCCGCTCTGGCACAGGAGCTGCGGCCGGTGCTGGCGGCCGAGGCCGTGCACGAGATCGACCGGGTGACCCAGCGGATCGAGAACGCCCAGGGCCGCAAGGTCTTCGCCGCCGGTCTGGACGAGGTCTGGCAGACCGTGCGCGAGGGCCGCATCGACCTGCTCGCGGTCGAGGACGGCTTCCAGCGGACCGTGGTCGTCACCGACAGCCACCTGCTGCCCTCCGACTCCGAGGCCGCCGTCGACCTCGCCGTCCGCGAGGACATCGTCGACGAGATCATCGAGGCCACGCTCGACACCGGCGGCGAGGTGGTCTTCCTCCCCGACGGCACGCTCTCGGCGCACGATCACATCGCCGCGGTGCTCCGCTTCTGAGGCTGCTCGGACTGCTCGGACTGCTGGGCTTCCTGGGGCTGTTGGGGCGAGTGCGGTGGTGGCCGGCGAGGGGGTCTGACCGGCGGCGGGTCACCAGGGGCCGGGTAGGTGCACGCGGTCGGATGCCGTACTGACTTGCGCGGTGAAAAGCGAACTTAGTCCACGTACAGGTGAAAAGGGCGCTTTCGGCTGGCCCGGAGTGCGGTCGGCGGAGCAGGCTTCCATATCCGACTTCAGGCCGAAGCCCGTTCCGACGACAGATGAGTCAGAAGCTTTTGCTGAGTATCCCGAGTGCCCCGACTCTGGACGCCCGCGCCACCGCCGGTCTCGTACGACGGTGGCGCCATGTCTCGGACCCGCGGAATCTGGCCGTCGTCTACGACGAGCTGCGCGCCGCGGGACCGCTGGTGCCCACCCCCTGGCGCGCGCTGCTCGTCACCGGCTACGACGACTGCCGACAAGTGCTCGCCGAACGGAACTGGCGCACCCTCAGCGCGTCCTGGCGGGACCGGCACCGGCCCGGCTGGCGCGACAGCCCGAGCACGGCAGGCCTCTGCGAGACGCCGCTGCAGCAGGATCCGCCTGAGCACACGGCACGGCGCCGCCCGCTGGCGGCGGCGCTCACTCCCCGGGTGGTGGCGGACCTGGCGGCGTCCGTCGTGGAGCCGCTGGCCGACGAGTACGTGAGCGACTTCGCGGCCCGGGTCCGCCGGGAGGGCTCCGCCGACATCGTGGGGGCGGTCTGCCGTCCGCTGCCGACCGCCGTGCTCGCCGGGCTGCTCGGGCTGCCCGCGGCGGTCGACCAGGCATGGCTGACCGCTGAGAGCCTGGCCATGGTTCGGGTCGAGGAGCTGGCCAGCCCGCCGAGTGTCGTACGCCGGGCCGACCAGGCCGCCGAGGCCCAACTGGCCTGCTACGAGCGGATCCTGGCCGACCGCCGGCGGCGGCCGACCGGCGATCTGCTGTCCCGCTGGGCGGCCGACGATCCGGAGGGGGCGCGCTATCTGCTGCTGACGCTGTTCTCGGCCGGGGTGCCCACCACCGCCGCGCTGCTGGCCGGCCTGGCCCAGGCACTGGCGACCCTCCCGGGGCTCGCGGCGAGGATCGGCCGGGAGCCGGACTTCGCCGACCGGCTCGTCGACGAGATGCTGCGCTGGGATCCACCGGGCCGGGTGGTGACCCGGGTCGCCGGCGCCGACACGGAACTCGGCGGGCGGCCGCTGCCCGGGGGCCAGATCGTCCACGCCCTCATCGGCGCCGCGCACCGCGACCCGGAGCTCTTCGCGGACCCGCACACCTTCGATCCAGACCGTCCGCCGCAACGACTGCTGGCCTACGGCTCAGGACTGCACTACTGCCTGGGCGCCCTGCTCGCCCGTGCCCAGGCCACCGCTTTCATGCGGGGCTTCGCCCGCGAACTGCCGGGCGCCCGACTCGCCGCGCCACCGGTACGGCAGCCCGGGCCGAGCATGGCCGATATCACCCGCCTCCCCATCGCGCTCTGAGGATCTGAGGAGAGAAACCATGGCGGACATCTTCGCCAAACATCTGCCGCCGCTCGCCCGGGCCATGACGGAGGCCGGTCCACGACCCTTCTACCGCCCCATGGCAACGGCCGGGGACGGGGAGGTCCTGGTCGACGGCGTACGGGTGGTCATGACCGCCTGCAATGACTACCTCGGGCTGTCGGGCGACCCGAGAGTGCGGGCGGCCGCCGCCCGGGCGCTGGACCGTTACGGCACCTCGTGCTCCGGGAGCCGCCTGGTGTGCGGGACGCTGCCGCTGCACGAGGAGCTGGAGGCCCGGCTCGCCGCGTTCCTCGGCCGCGAGGCGGCGATCGTGACCACGACCGGCTTTCAGGCGAACCTGGCGCTCACACCGCTGTTCGGCAGGGGCGACCTCGTCTTCAGCGACATGGCCAACCACGCCTCGATGGTGGACGCCATCCGGCTCGGAGCCGCCGAAAAGCGCCTGTACCGGCACTCCGACATGGCCGATCTGGAGCGGCAGCTCACGGCCGATACCGGCGCCGCCAAGGTCATCGTCACGGACGGACTGTTCTCCATGGAGGGCGACCTGTGCCGGCTGCCCGAACTCACCGCGCTCGCCCGGCGCCACGGCGCCCGGCTGGTGGTCGACGGCGCTCACGACATCGGGCTGCTCGGCGCCCACGGCCGGGGCGTGGCCGAGCACTTCGGACTGCCGGACGCCGTGGACCTGTACACCGGCACCCTGTCGAAGTGCTTCGGCTCGGTCGGCGGCGTGCTCGCCGGTCCGGCCGACATCGTCGGCTACCTGCGCTACAGCGCACGGCCGGTCATCTTCACCGCCTCGATGCCGCCGGCCACGGTCGCCGCCGCGCTCGCCGCGCTGGACATCATCGAGACGGAACCCGAGCGCCGTACACGGGTGTTCGAGCTGGCGAGGCGGCTGGAGGGCGGGCTGCGGGCGCTCGGCTTCGACACCGGGGACGCGGGCGAGTCCGTCACCCCGATCGTCCCCGTGCACATCGGCGACGCCGAGTTGTGCGGGCGGATGTGGAAGGAGGTCCTGGACGAGGGCGTGTTCACCCATGCCGTGGTCGCCCCCGCCGTGCCGATGGGCCGGGCGCTGATCCGGCTGTCCCTGCAGGCCACTCACACCGACGACCACATCGCCCGGATCCTCGACGCCTTCGCCGCCGCCGGCCACCGCCTCGGCCTGCGGGACCGGGAAGCGGTGGGTGTCCGATGACCGCGATCACCGGCACGCCCGTCGCCATCGCGCCTGTCACCGTCACGCCCGTCCGGGGTCGCGCCGACACCACCGCCTTCATCCGCCGCCCGTACGCACTCCACCGTGACGACCCGCACTGGGTCGCCCCGTTGGAGCGGGAGCGGCGCGCCTTCCTCGATCCGCGCCGCAACCCCTTCCACGACGTGGGTACGGTGCAGCTCTTCCTGGCCCGGCGCGGTGCTGCGGTCGTCGGCCGGATCGCCGCCATCGTCGACCCGCGCTTCAACGAGCGCCACGACCCCAAGTGCGGCCACTTCGGGCTCTTCGAGTGCGCCGACGACGCCGGGGTCGCCGGCGCGCTCCTCGACACGGCGGCCGGCTGGCTGGCCCAGCGCGGCCTGAGCCGGATGCTCGGCCCGCTCAGCTTCTCCACGAACGACGAGTGCGGAGTGCTGGTGGACGGCTTCGACGGCCCGCCGACCATGATGATGCCGTACAACCCGCCGTACTATCCGGCGCTGCTGGAAGGCTGCGGCTTCACCAAGGCCAAGGATCTGCTCTCCTGGCGGATCCCGATGTCCCCCGACGGCGAGCCGCCGGCCGTCATCCGCCGCGTCGCCGACCGCGCCCTGGCCGACCCCGGCGTCCGCGTCCGGCCGCTCGACATGGCGCGCTTCGACGCCGACCTGGCGGCCGTCAAGGGCATCTACAACGACGCCTGGGCCGAGAACTACGCCGCCGTCCCCATGACCGATGCCGAATTCGACTATTCGGTCCGGCAGTTGAAGCCCATCCTGAAGCCCGAGCTGCTCCAGATCGCCGAGGTCCACGACGAGCCCGTCGCCTTCACCCTCTGGCTCCCCGACACCAACCAGGCCCTGCGCGCCGCCCGCGGCCGGCTCACCACCTGCGGCCTGCCCATCGGGCTGATCCGCATCAGCCGGGCCGCCCGCCGCATCAACCGCACCCGCGCCATCACCTCAGGCATCAGGAAGGAGCACCGCAACCGCGGCCTGGCTGCCGCCATGTACCTCCAGACCCAGCGAGCGGCCTTCCGCCTCGGCTACACCGAGAGCGAGTTCTCCTGGATCCTGGAGGACAACCGCGACGCCAACCGCTACGCCAAGGCCGTCGGCGGCATCGTCTTCCGCACCCACCGCCTCTACGAGCGGGCTTCCGTATGAGGTGCTCCGTATGAGGTATCTCGTCACCGGCGCGACCGGCTTCATCGGCCGGAGAATGCTGCGCCACCTCACCGACGGCGGCCACGACGTCACCGCTCTGGTACGCGCGATCCCGGCCCTCCCAGGCGTGCGGACGGCGTACGGCGACCTGGCCACCGGCGCCGGGCTGCTCGCCGCGGTCCAGGGCGTCGACCGCGTCATCCACCTCGCCGGGGTCACCAAGGCGCCGAGCCACCACCTCTACGACCGGGTCAACGCCGAAGGCACCCGACGGCTCTGCGCCGCCCTCGCCGCGCTGCCGGAGCCACCGCGTCTGGTCCACTGCTCCTCGCTCGCCGCCGCCGGCCCCGGACGGCAGCGCCGCGAGGAGGAGGAGCCGGCGCCGGTCTCCGCGTACGGCCGCAGCAAGCTCGGCGGCGAACACGCGCTGCGCGAGGTCGCCCACCGCGTGCCCGGCGTGATCGTGCGGCCGCCGATCGTCTACGGCCCCGGTGACCGCGAGTTCCTGCCCCGCCTGGTGACGGCGGTGCGCACCGGGCTGCTGCCCGCCATCGGCCGCCGCGGGCCGCGCCACTACTCGCTGATCCACGTGGACGACCTGTGCCAGGCCCTGCTCACTGCCGCCGACTCCGGTGCTCCCGGCGCGATTTACCACGTCAGCGACGGCACTGAGCATCTCTGGGCCGACATCGGTGCGGCGGTCGCCGCGGTGCTGGGGCGGCGGGCGCCCCGGGTGGTGCACATCCCGGGGGGCGTGGCGGTGGCTGCGGCCCGGGTGTTCGGCCGCGGGTCCGTCCTCAACCCGGACAAGGTCGCCGAGGCGCTGCACCCCGCCTGGACCAGCGCGCCGGGCCGGCTGCCGTTCACCCCGGAGATCACACTGCCCGAAGGACTGCGGGCAGCCCTTACCGCGTAGCGGACTTCGTAGAGGAGCAACAGCATGCGCCGCCGACTGTCACCGACCGAGCGCTTCGTGTGGGCGGCCGGCGAGGTGCTCCCCGTCAACATCGCGCTCACCGGCCGCATTCACGGCCGGACCACGCCCAACCTGCTGCGCGCGGCGCTGACCGCCGCCCGCGAGCGGCACCCGCTGCTCGCCGCACGCATCGCCGACGCCGGTCCCTGGCAGGCCCGGCTCACCACGGAGGGGGTGCCGGACCCGGACCTGCGGGTGGTCAGGGTGACCGGCCCGGACCACTTCGGCCGTACCGTCGAGATCGTCGAGGAGGAGCTGCAGCGCCCCTTCGACACCGGCACCGGGCCGCTGGCCCGCTTCGTCATGGTCGACGCCGGCGACTCCTTCGACCTGGTGGGGATCTACCACCACCTCGTCGCCGACGGCCTGTCGCTGTGCGTCGTCCTGCGGGATCTGCTGCGCCGCCTCGCCGACCCGGCGGCCGACATGTCCCCCGTCCTCGCCGCTCCCGCCGACGACCTGCTCCCCGGCCGCCGCGTCGATCCCGCCGACCTGCGCAGGATGGCCCGCGAACTGCGCGGCAAGGGCCGCCCGCCACACCCGGGCGGCGGCCCGCTCTGCCACGCCACCTGGTCTCTCGACGCCTCCGCGACCTCGGCTCTCCTCACCCGCTGCCGCGCCGAGGGCGCCACCCTCCAGGCCGCACTCAGCACCGCCTTCGCCCGCGCCCTCGCCGACCTCGCCGACTTCGGCCACCCGGCCCCGGCCGCCATCGCCGTACCGGCGGATCTGCGGCGGGTGCTGGACCCGTCCCCGGGCGAGGCGGTCGGCCTCTACGCGGCCACCCTCCTGACGGAGGTCGACGGAAGCAGCCCCGACGACTTCTGGGACGTGGCCCGAAGTGTCAGAGCCGACATCCACCGCCGCCTGCGCCCCGACGAGCTCGTTCCGCTGGTCCGGGTCCTCCGCCTGCTCCCGTTCCTCCCCCGCGCGGCCATCAGTTCACTGCTGCTGCGCAGCGAGCGCCGGCAGAGCCTCTTCGACGTCTCCATCAGCAACATGCGTCTGTCGTCGGTCCCGGTCGACTACGGACCGCTGCGCCTCGACGCCCTATACCCGGCCGCCCACACGAGCCTGTCCGGCACGCCCCTGGTGTTCGCCGTCGGGCACGCCGGACGGCTCTTCTTCACCGTCACCTCGACGGACGACGGCCGCAGCGCAAAGCTCTGCGACCGAGCCATGTCTCATCTCACGAACGCGGAGCGACCTTTGTCAGTCCGTTGATCACGCGGTCCATCGCGTCGCCACCGACCGGGTCGGTGAGGTTGGCAAGCAGCTTGAGCGTGAACTTCATCAGCATGGGGTGGGTCAGGCCGCGCTGGGTCGCGACCTTCATGACCTTGGGGTTGCCGATCATCTTCACGAAGGCGCGGCCGAGCGTGTAGTAGCCGCCGTAGGTGTCCTTGAGGATGCGCGGGTAGGCCTGCAGGGCGAGTTCGCGCTGCCCGGACGTCTGGCGGGCGTGCGCCTGCACGATGACATCCGCGGCGATCTGCCCGGATTCCATCGCGTAGGCGATGCCCTCGCCGTTGAACGGGTTGACGAGACCGCCCGCGTCACCTACCAGCAGCAGGCCTCTGGTGTAGTGCGGCTGCCGGTTGAAGGCCATGGGCAGCGCCGCGCCCCGGATGGGACCGATCTGGTTGTCGTCGGTGTAGCCCCAGTCCTCGGGCATGGAGGCGCACCAGGACTTGAGGACCTCGCGCCAGTCCAGTTCCTTGAAGGCGGAGGACGAGTTGAGGATGCCGAGCCCGACGTTCGACGTGCCGTCGCCCATGCCGAAGATCCAGCCGTAGCCGGGCAGCAGCCGGTCCTCGGGACCGCGCTTGTCCCACAGCTCCAGCCAGGACTCCAGATAGTCGTCTTCGTGGCGCGGCGAGGTGAAGTACGTCCGTACGGCGACGCCCATCGGGCGGTCCTCACGCCGGTGCAGGCCCATCGCGAGCGACAGCCGGGTGGAGTTGCCGTCGGCGGCCACCACCAGCGGCGCGTGGAAGGTGACGGGGGTCTTCTCCTCGCCGAGCTTCGCCTCGACGCCGGTGATCCGGCCGGTCCGCTCGTCGCGGATCGGGGCGCCGACATTGCAGCGCTCATAGAGGCGGGCGCCGGCCTTCTCGGCCTGACGGGCGAGGAGTTCGTCGAAGTCCTCGCGCTTGCGTACGAGTCCGTAGTCCGGGAAGGAGGCGAGTTCCGGCCAGTCGAGCTGGAGGCGGACACCGCCGGCGATGATGCGCAGGCCCTTGTTGCGCAGCCAGCCGGCCTCTTCGGAGATGTCGATGCCCATGCCGACCAGTTGCTTGGTCGCGCGCGGGGTCAGCCCGTCGCCGCAGACCTTCTCGCGCGGGAAGGTGGTCTTCTCCAGGAGCAGGACGTCAAGCCCGGCCTTGGCCAGGTAGTACGCCGTGGTCGAACCGGCGGGACCGGCCCCTACGACGATCACATCGGCGCTGCGTTCGGAAGCGACGGCTTCTGTCACGGTCGGGATCTCCCGTTTCGTAAGAGTCGGACTGCGGAGAACTGCGGAGAGTCGGACGCGGACTACGGCTTGGTGGCGCGGTGCAGGGCGACGATGCCGCCGGTCAGATTGCGCCAGGCGACCTTCGCCCAGCCGGCCTTCTGCAGCTTCGCCGCGAGCGCGGGCTGGTCGGGCCAGGCGCGGATGGACTCGGCGAGATAGACGTACGCGTCCGGGCTGCTGCTGACCGCGGTCGCGACCGGCGGCAGGGCGCGCATGAGGTATTCCGTGTAGACGGTGCGGAAGGGTGCCCAGGTGGGGTGGCTGAACTCGCAGATGACGACCCGGCCGCCCGGCTTGGCGACCCGGAACATCTCGCGGAGCGCGGCGTCGGTGTCGTGGACGTTGCGCAGCGCGAAGGAGATGGTGACGGCGTCGAAGACCCCGTCCGCGAACGGCAGCCGGGTCGCGTCACCGGCGGTCAGCGGGAGGAAGGGGTTGCGCTTCTTGCCCTCCCGCAGCATCCCGAGGGAGAAGTCGCACGGCACGACCTTCGCCCCTGCGGCGGCGAACGGCAGGGACGACGTCCCGGTGCCCGCCCCGAGGTCCAGGACGCGCTCTCCCGGGCGTACGTCCAGGGCCTGGGCCACCGCCTTGCGCCAACGGCGGTCCTGGCCGAGCGACAGCACGTCGTTGGTCAGGTCGTAGTTGGCCGCGACGTCGTCGAACATCGCGGCGACTTCGTGCGGCTGCTTGTCCAGGGATGCTCGGGTCACGCCCCCATTCTGGACCCCGCCCGACCACGCCCCCGCCGCAGGGGTCGTGTCGGCGGCCAATACCATCAGCGCGTGTCCTTACGAGCGAAGCGGTATCTGGTCGGCGGCTGGCTGCTGCTCGTCGTGCTGGGGGCGGGGCTTACGCAGTGGCTCAACGCCTCGTCGGAGGCGGCGGACGAGCCGGGGGGCGCCACGTGGGGGCAGTGCCCGACGCCCTCCCCGCTCCCCACGCCCGACGAGAACGGCATCGTCGCTTAGAGGCCGCGCAGATAGGTGGTGCGGCGTCGCGTGCCGATGGCTCTCGCCTGGCGGCGTTGTCGTCGGTCGCCGCAGCTCCGCTGCGTCTCCCTCCTCCGCCTTGCCAGACTCGGCCCTCGACCCGCTCCTTCCTCCACCCCACCTATCTGCGCGGCCTCTTACTCCTGCATCGTGATCGGGCCCTGACGCGCGAGCGGTTCTACGCCCGCCGGTGCACCAGCCGGCCGCCCAGCACGGTGGCCAGGCAGCGGCCGTCCCCGGCGAACACCGCGAAGTCGGCGACGTCGGCCGGGACCAGCGCCCCGGGCCGCGCGGCGCCGACCCGGATGGCCGACCGCTCGACCGCGGACCGCACAGCGGGCCTGGTGAAAGGGCCGGCGACGGTGGTGGTCCCGGCCGCCAGCAGCCGCTGCACCCCGCGCCGGGCACTGGCAGCCCAGCGGGTGTCGGTCATCCCCAGCGCGGTGAGCGCGGCGCCGGTCAGCGGATCGGTGCCGAGTTCCTCCGCCTCCCGGGGGTCCGGCCAGTAGGCGGCCTCCAGCAGCGCGACGGCGTCCGGCTCGTGGCGCCCCGGGGTGAGCACCCCGTCCCACTTCCGGACCCGGGCCCGCTCGCCGTACTCCGCGAGCAGCTCCTCGTACGGTCCGACGGCCGCGAAGCGGTCGCCGGACACCACGACGGCCTGCCCGTCGGAACCGGCGTGCAGCGTGAGCATCAGGAATCCGACAGCCGTCAGGACGCGTCGATGAGCTTCAGCTCGGGGTGCGCGGTGCCGCCCTCAATAGCCGTGGAGGAGAGGTGGGAGACAACGTGGTCGTTGACCGGGTCGTTCGCCGGGTCGTCGTGGACGACGAGGTGCTCGTAGGTGGTCGCGCGCTGCGCCGGGACGCGGCCGGCGGTCCGGATGAGGTGGATGAGCTCCATGCGGTTCGAGCGGTGCTTGGCGCCGGCGGAGGAGACGACGTTCTCCTCCAGCATCACCGAGCCGAGGTCGTCGGCGCCGTAGTGCAGCGAGAGCTGGCCGGCCTCCTTGCCGACGGTGAGCCAGGAGCCCTGGATGTGGGCGACGTTGTCGAGGAAGAGCCGGGCGACCGCGATCAGGCGCAGGTACTCGAAGATCGTGGCCTGCGTCTGGCCCTTCAGGTGGTTGTTCTCGGGCTGGTAGGTGTACGGGATGAAGGCGCGGAAGCCGCCCGTACGGTCCTGGACGTCCCGGATCATGCGCAGGTGCTCGATGCGCTCGGCGTTGGTCTCGCCGGTGCCCATGAGCATGGTGGAGGTGGACTCCACACCCAGCCCGTGCGCGGTCTCCATGATTTCCAGCCAGCGTTCGCCGCTCTCCTTCAGCGGGGCGATCGCCTTGCGCGGCCGTTCCGGCAGCAACTCCGCGCCGGCGCCCGCGAAGGAGTCCAGCCCGGCCGCGTGGATGCGGCTGATGGCCTCCTCGACGGTGACAGCCGAGATACGGGCCATGTGCTCGACCTCGGACGCGCCGAGGGAGTGGATGACCAGCTGCGGGAAGGCCTGCTTGATGGCGGAGAAGTGCTTCTCGTAGTACTCGACGCCGTAGTCCGGGTGGTGGCCGCCCTGGAACATGATCTGGGTGCCGCCGAGTTCGACGGTCTCGGCGCAGCGGCGCAGGATGTCGTCGAGGTCGCGGGTCCAGCCCTTGTCGGTGTCCTTGGGGGCGGCGTAGAAGGCGCAGAACTTGCACGCCGTGACGCACACGTTCGTGTAGTTGATGTTCCGCTCGATGATGTACGTCGCGATGTGCTCGGTGCCGGCGTAGCGGCGTCGGCGAACGGCGTCGGCGGCCGAGCCGAGCGCGTGGAGGGGCGCGGACCGGTAGAGGCCGAGGGCCTCCTCCGGGGTGATGCGGCCGCCCGCCGCAGCACGGTCGAGAACGGACTGAAGATCGGCGGTCTCGGGCACCGGGCATCCCTTCCGGAGGGTTTGACGGACCTGCTCAGCGTACGCCAGGGGGTCAGCCGCCCGACTTGGTGAGGTCGCCTTCGGGCTTGCCGGCCAGGCTGTCGCCGGATTTGTAGTACAGGGTGCCGTCGGAATTGAGTGTGAAGCGTTCGTTGTTGGAGCCGTCGGAGCAGATTCCGGGGTGCGGGTTGGTGCCGCCACTGGTGTCGAGGACGATCTCCTTGGCCGTGACCTTGCTGAGCTTCCAGTCCCCGCTGCAGTCGTAGGTCGTGCCCAGGAAGTCCAGAACGCTGTGGTCACGGCCGACGACCGCCCCGACCCGGCCGTCCTTGATGGTGATGTCCATGGTTCCAGGCGCCCCGAGGTTCGAGGTTGTCGTGTCGCCCTTCCAGCGGCCGATGAAGGCGGCTGGTACGGATGCGGGCGTGCCCGTGGCCGACTCCGTCGCCGCTACCGGGCCACTGCTCTTGCCGTCGCGGGGCAGCAGCCACACCGCGAGCCCGGCGGCCACCGCCAGTGTCACCACCACGGCCGCCGCAACCGCGATACGCCTCCGCCGAGGCTTCTCCGGGCCCGGCTCCGGCTCCGGCCATGGCTCCCGCTCCCGCGCCAGCGGCACGTAGTCGCTGGGCGCCGGCCCGAAGCCGGCCGGTGCCGCTTCCTGCGGCGCAGCGGCCTCCAGGTTGAGCAGTTCGACCGCCCGGGCAGCCAGTTGCCCGGTGAGGGCGGCCGGCAGCCAACCCTGCCGTACGAGAGCGGAGGCGCCGCCCGGCACGAGGCGCCGCGCGACCTCGACGGGACTCGGCCGCGCCGCCGGGTCCTTGGCGAGGCAGGCTTCGGCGACCTCGCGCAGGCCGGCGGGCATGCCGTCCAGCTCGGGTTCCTCGTGGGCGACCTTGTAGAGGAGGACGGCTGCGCTGTCCCCCCGGAAGGGCCCGCGTCCGGTGGTCGCGTATGCCAGCACCGCGCCCAGCGCAAAGACGTCGGACGGCGGGCCGATCGGCCGGGCGAGCACCTGCTCGGGGGACATGTAGCCGGGGGAACCGACGACGACCCCGGTACCGGTGGCGCCGGCGGCCGTGGCGTCCATGGCGCGGGCGATGCCGAAGTCGATCAGGCGGGGCCCGTCGAGGGCGAGGAGTACGTTGGCGGGCTTGAGGTCGCGGTGGACGAGCCCGAGGCCGTGCACATGGGCCAGCGTCTCGGCCAGCCCGGCGCCCAGAGCCAGCGCCCCTGTTTCCGGCAGCGGTCCGATCTCGGCGACCGCGTCGGACAGCGCGGGCCCGGCCACGTACCCGGTGGCGATCCAGGGCACCGGAGACTCGGTGTCGGCGTCGAGCACGGGGGCGCTCCAGGCACCGCCGACTCTTCGGGCCGCGTCGACCTCACGCCGGAATCTCGTACGGAACTCGGCGTCGTCGGCGAGTTCGGAGCGTACGACCTTGACCGCGACGGTCCGCCCGCCGGGGCTGCGGCCCAGGTACACCCGGCCCATGCCGCCCGCGCCGAGCCGCCCCAGTAACCGATAGGTGCCGATGACGGTCGGGTCGTTCGCTTCCAGTGGCTGCATTACAGCAGTTCTACCCTCGCCTCCGGCGGGAAGCCGACGCGTCGGGCGAATTCGGCGATGCCGGTGAGCTGCTCGGCGCCGAGGGAGAAGTCAAGGGTGGTGAAGTAGCGCTGGAGGGTGTCGGAGTCGAAGGTCTCCCAGCGGGCGGCCTGCTCGGCGACCTTGGGGACTTCCTCCAGCGAGAGGTCGCGGGAGGCCAGGAAGGCCTGGTGGACCTGGTGCACGGTCTCGGGCTCGCGGGCCAGGAAGTCGCGGCGGGCGGCCCAGACGGCGAAGACGAAGGGCAGCCCTGTCCACTCCTTCCACATCAGGCCGAGGTCGTGAACCTCCAGGCCGAGCTGCGGCCCGTCGTGCAGATAGGCGCGCAGCGCCGCGTCGCCGATCAGGACGGCCGCCTGGGCCTCGCGCATCATCAGGCCGAGGTCGGGCGGGCAGGTGTAGTACTCCGGGGCGACGCCGTAGCGGTCGGCGAGCAGCAGCTCGGCGAGGCGTACAGACGTACGACTGGTGGAACCAAGGGCGACCCGGGCGCCGTCGAGCCGGTCGAGGGGGACCTGGCTGACGATCACGCACGACATGACGGGGCCGTCGCAGCCGACGGCGATGTCGGGGAGGGCGATCAACTCGTCGGCGTGCTTGAGGTATTCCATGAGGGTGATCGGTCCGATGTCCAGGTCGCCCCGGACCAGCTGGGCGCTGAGCTTCTCCGGGGTGTCCTTGGTCAACTCCAGGTCGAGCAGGGCACCCGTCCGGGCGAGGCCCCAATAGAGGGGGACGCAGTTCAGGAACTGGATGTGCCCGACTCGGGGGCGGGTGGGTCGGCCGGCGGCATCAGGCGCAGATTTTTCCACATCAGGAGGCTAGTCCCGGCGCTCGTGGATCTTGCGGCGGGGCCTGGCGACACCGCTTCGCAACCCCCGCGCGAAGTGATCGTTACCGCCGCGACACCCGTTCAGAAATCCGATCTTGTTGGTCTTCCCCGGCGCTGATCCTGCGTGCTACTGTCATCGCAAGTTGCAGTTTGGTTTCCCTTGCAGTACAGAGCCTGCGGAGCATGTAACCCGCAGGCTTTTGTAGTTTTCAGACTTCGCAGTAGCAGGTTCTGGAGCAGGGCAACCCTTTGGCCCAAGGAGGGCTTATGGCTACCGGAACCGTCAAGTGGTTCAACGCTGAAAAGGGCTTCGGCTTCATCGCCCAGGACGGCGGCGGCCCGGATGTCTTCGTTCACTACTCCGCGATCAATGCCTCTGGCTTCCGCTCCCTGGAGGAGAACCAGCAGGTGAACTTCGATGTCACCCAGGGCCCGAAGGGTCCTCAGGCGGAGAACGTCACGCCGGTCTGATCGCGGCCTGCTAGTAGTACCCAAGGAGCCCCGCAGTTCGGTGCGGGGCTCCTGCTTTTTTACGCTCGGCGTCGCGGGGCGTAGAGCGCCTCGATCTCCTGGGCGAAGTCGGTGAGGACGGCCTGTCGCTTCAGCTTCATGGACGGGGTGAGGTGCCCCGAGTCCTCGGTGAACTCCACCGGGAGGACCACGAAGCGGCGGATGGACTCGGCGCGGGAGACCGTCGCATTGGCGGTTGTCGACCGCGCGCTGGATGGGGCGACGTTCTTGCCGCCCGCGGTGATGATGATCTCCTTGTTGCGGCCGTTGATGGTGAGGTAGCCGTCGGCGTCCAGCTCACCGATGTCACCGGTCGCGAACCAGCCGTGCTGGAAGGCGCGTTCGGCGCCGACGGAGGTGTTCCAGTAGCCGCCGAAGACCTGGCCGCCGCTGAGCAGCACCTCGCAGTCCTCGGCGATCCAGACGGCCGAGCCGGGCAGCGGCCAGCCGACGGTGCCGAGGCGGGGTGCCAGGGGCGGGGTGACGGTGGCGGCGGCGGCGGCGGTCTCCGTCAGGCCGTAGCCCTCGAAGACCTGGATGCCGGCGCCTGCGTAGAAGGCGGTGAGGCGGCGGCCGAGCGGTGAGCCGCCGCAGATGACGTACCGGACGCGGCCGCCGAGGGCGGCTCGGATGCGGCGGTAGACCAGCGGGTCGTACAGCTTGTGCGCGGCCTTGAGCCTGAGGGAGGGGCTGTGGCCGGTGGCGAGCGCCTTGCCGTGCGCGGCCAGGACCGGCTGCACGTCAGGGGGCCGTCAGCCCCGGCTGAGCAGGTGCGATGGCCGGGTCAGCTCTGCGCGGCCCGAGCGGCGTCGTCCGCCGCGTCCTCGTGGGAGGCGGTGGCGTCGAAGTTGCGCCGGGCGCGCTCGACGCGCTGGGAGACGTGCACCGAGGCGGCCTCGCGGGGGCCGCGCAGCAGGACGAAGCTGAGCGGGGCGCTGATGACGAGGGCGAGCAGCATGACCCAGAGCAGGTTGGAGTTGCCGAGGCCCGCGGGGAGGACCCGTACGTAGACCAGGCCCCAGAGGACGGCGAAGCAGCCGACGAAGAGGCCGAGGCGGAGCAGCGTGTAGCGGAGCATCGGACTCGGCTTCCAGCTCACGACGGATTCCCCATTTCGGTTTCGTGGTTTGTGCCCACCCAGTGAAGCATGCGGCCCGGACGGTCAGGTCAGCGGGAGCCACATCATGATGTCGTCGCGGTAGTCGTCGGCGGAGACCCGCAGACCGCCCGGCACGCGGCCGACCTCCTTGTAGCCGCAGCGCCCGTAGAAGTCCTCCAGGCCCATACCGCCCCGGCAGGTGAGCCGGAGCGCTTCGAGGCCCAGGTCGCGGGCGTGTCGCTCGGCCTCGACGAGCAGGGCGCTACCGTGGCCGCCGCCCTGGAGGGAGGGGTGGACCATGACGGTGTAGAGCCAGCACCAGTGGCCCTGGAGGCGGTGGGTGTTGAAGCCGAAGAAGGCGGTGGCGACCAGCCGCCCGTCCTCGTCGAAGCCACCGAGCAGCCGGGTGCGGCCCTCGGCGAGGGTCGTGGCGTAGCGCTCCACCTCGGGCCGTACGAGCTCACGGGGCACCGGGAGGTCGGCGAAGCCGACGGCGCCGCCGGCGTTGGAGACGTCGGCCCAGAGGTCGGTGAGCTGGTCCAGGAGTACGGGGGTGGGCTCGGGGTCGAGTACATAGGTGAGCGTCGCCATAGGTAGCGAGCGTAGACGCGAACGGCGGGCGGCTCCCGTCGGGGCGGGCCTCCTGGTTCCCCATATGCCCGCCTGGCAAGGGTAGTTGGGATGGCCACCGACCTGGGAGTGACCAACTCAACAATCGCGACGTCGCAGGTCACAGACCCATGACACGAGCCGTCCAGACCTGGTTTCCCTAAACGTCACTTTGTTGGTCGAGCATGCGTCAACACCGAGGAGGTCTGTTCGCTCATGAGGCGAACACTCAGATTCTCCTCATCCGGGGCTAAGGCGGTCCTCAGGCCTGCCTCATGCCCAGTCCATAGCTTCAGCTCACTCCCGTATCGGGAGTACCCCCACAACCACATCATCACCGGGCGTCGCACCGCCCGCCCGGAAGGGCCCACACGTGACAACAACCCCGAAGCGCGTCGTCGTGCTGGCCGACTCGGACACCCGCTGGAAGTGGGGTGCCTCGGTCGCTCGCCAGATCGCCCCCGAGCACAGGCTCGACGCGTACTTCCTGCGTGCCCGTTCGACGCCCACCGAGCGTCAGCTGGCCGAGGTCGGTATCCAGCCGGACACCCAGCGGGAGGTGATCGCCGCCGAGCTGGTGGACGACGAGGAGCTGGCCGCCGCCGACATCCTGGTCTTCGCCACCGCGGGCGGCACGACGCTGGCCCTGGCCCACAGCCTCGGGCAGAACTGGGACGGTCGTCCGCACCGGCCGATCACTGTAACCGGATATGTCGGAGTTGTCTACGAGAAGTTGATCGACGGCCTGCTCACCCGGGCCGGCATCGACATCGTGATCGCCAACAGCGCCTTCGACGCCGACCGCTTCCGCACCGCGTTCCGGGGAGTCAACATCGACCCGGACACCGTTGTCGAGGCCGCCCTGCCCTTCCTCGGCGGCGACCCGTACGACCCTCCCGCGGTGTACAGCGCCGACCGGCCGTTCACGCTCTGCTTCGCGGTCCAGCCGTCCGTGCCCAAGGGCCGAAATGCCCGAATACGCCTGCTGGAGCGTGCCGCCGCGCACGCCCGCCGCCACCCCGAGCGCCTGGTGCTGTTCAAGCTGCGCAGCCTGCCGGGCGAGCACACCACGCACGTCGAGGCGCACCCGTACCAGGTCCTCATCGAGGAGCTCGATGAGGCGGCGCCGCCGAACCTCCAGCTGGTGTACGGCAACATGGGCGAGGTCCTGGACCACACCGACCTGCTGGTCACGGTCAGCTCCACGGCCGCCCTGGAGTCCCTGCACCGCGGCATCCCGACCGCGATCCTCACCGACTTCGGTGTCCGCGAGGCCCACGGCAACCACTACTTCGTCAACTCCGGCTGCCTCGCCTCCTGGGACGACCTCGACAACGGGGTCGTGCCCGTCCCCGACGCGCAGTGGGTGGCTTCCCAGGGCGTCGGCAAGAGCAACCCGTACGCCGCCGCCCGTGCCCGCATCTCCGTGCTGCGCGAGAACGGCCCGCTGCCGGTGCTGCGCACCTTCCACACCCCGCAGCGCAGCAGCTTCTACCTGCCCGAGCTCCTCGCCCGGCACGGCCTGGACGAGAAGGGCCGCCCGCTCCCCGTCCCGCTCGGGGACGGCAGCGGCTTCGCCGGGGTCATCAGCCGCCCGCTGCGCAAGGCGGTACGCAGCAGCGCCAAGGGCCTCTACCGGGTCGGCCACCAGCGGGTGGCCCCCATGATCCGCCGCTGGGGACAGATATGAGCACCGGTCAGCAGCCTCGCGTCCTCGCGGTCATCCCCGCCCGGGGTGGCTCCAAGGGCGTACCCGGCAAGAACCTCGCCCCGGTCGGTGGCGTCCCGCTGGTCACGCGGGCCGTACGGGCCTGCCGCGAGGCGCGCCTGGTCACCGACGTCGTGGTGTCCACGGACGACCCGTCGATCGCCGAGGCCGCCCGTGGCGCCGGCGCCGAGGTCGTGCTGCGGCCCGCCGCGATCGCCGGCGACACCGCCACCAGCGAGGCGGCCGTGCTGCACGCGATGGACGACTACGAGGCCCGGCACGAGGCCGTGGTGGACGTGGTCCTGCTCGTGCAGTGCACCAGCCCCTTCATCACCCACGAGGAAGTCCAGGGCGTCGCCGCCGCCGTCGTGGAGGAGGGCGCCGACTCGGCCCTGACCGCCGCGCCCACCCACGGCTTCATTTGGCGCACGGATGAGGAAGGTGCCTTCGGCGTCAACCACGACAAGTCCTCCCGCCCGCGCCGCCAGGACCGCCCGCAGGAATTCCTGGAGACCGGCACCGCCTACGCCATGCGTGCCGACGGCTTCCGCACCGCCGGGCACCGCTTCTTCGGCCGCACCACCCTCGTACGCACCGACCCGGACCGCGTGCTGGAGATCGACGAGCCCGGCGACCTCGACCGGGCCCGCGCCCTCGCCCCGCTGCTGGACGCCGACGCTCCGGGGGCGCTGCCCACCCGCGACGACGTCGACGCCGTCGTCCTGGACTTCGACGGTACGCAGACCGACGACCGCGTCTGGATCGACCAGGCCGGCCGGGAGACCGTGGCCGTGCACCGCGGCGACGGCCTTGGCATCGCGGCGCTGCGCCGCGCGGGCCTGAAGATCCTGATCCTGTCCACCGAGACCAACCCGGTCGTCGCCGCCCGCGCACGGAAGCTCTCCATTCCCGTGCTGCACGGCATCGATCGTAAAGACCTCGCACTCAAAAAGTGGTGCGACGAGCAGGGGGTCGATCCCCAAAGGGTGCTCTACGCCGGAAACGACGTAAACGACCTGCCCTGTTTCAACATCGTCGGCTGGCCGGTAGCGGTCGCCGACGCCCAACCAGAAGCCCGTGCCGCCGCCAGGACTACCACGACCAAAAACGGCGGACACGGAGCTGTCCGGGAGATAGCCGCCTGGCTTCTCGGAAAGGAACTGTACAAGCGATGACCTCCTCTCCTATCAAGGTGCGCCGGATCGGCGACCGCCTGGTCGGCACCGGCCACCCCGTCTACGTCACGGGTGAGATCGGCATCAACCACAACGGCAGCCTGGAGGACGCCTTCGCCCTGATCGACGCGGCCGTCGAGGCCGGTGCCGATGCGGTGAAGTTCCAGAAGCG
>NZ_RJVR01000274.1 GCF_003999195.1 Streptomyces soli | reverse complement strand
GCGCAACGCGAGCAGCGACAGCAACCGGGGCGATCCCAGCCGCCGGGCGGCCTGCTGGGCGGCCTGCGCCGCGCGCACCGCCTCGCGGGGGCGGCCGGCGTCGCGGGCGAGGAAGGCGGCGTTGCAGAAGGCGTGGGCCTCCAGCGCCGGGTCGCCCGCCATGCGGGCGGTGGCCAACGCCTCGGCGTAGTACGAACGGGCGTCGGCGAAGCGGCCCGAGTCGTGCGCCAGCCAGCCGACGGAGATGGCCAGTTCGCCCGCCCCTCCCTGTAGGTCGTCGGCGACGGACTGGCTGTAGGAGCCCTCGTCCAGCAGCCGGTAGGCGGTGCGCAGGGACTGGCCGGCCTGCTGGTAGAGGCCGTCGGCGCCGTGCCGGTCGTCGTGCAGCCGGATCGTGCGGACCGCCTCCTCGACGGCCCGCACCTCGGTCCTGCCCACCCGGTGCGCGGGCGCGGCCTGAGCGAGCGTGGGCGCCCCCAGGGCCAGGGTCGTTGCCACGGCGGCGGCCGGGCCGCCGGTCATGAACGCGCGACGCAGCACGTCGCTCTCCTCGTCGGTCGTGTCATCGGTCTGGTAAGTCTGGTACGTCAGCGGCGCACTGCTTGCACTGCTTGCACTGCTTGCACTGCTTGCACTGCTTGCACTGCTTGCGCCGCGCCGCCCCCGGACCGTCTCGCGGGGCTCGAAGCCCAGGTCGCCGAGCGAGTACCCGGGGAACATGTGCCGGAACACCCGCTCGTAGGCGTAGTTGGGACACCTGATCTCCCCGGACTCCACGCGCCCGATGTAACGGGCGTCGCAGCTGACCTGTTCGCCGATCTCGCGGGCCGCCCGGCGCACCGCGGCGGCGAACTCTCCGGGCGAGAGGCCGTCGCGCAGCTGCCGGAAGGCCGCGTTGGGAATGGAGGGTGGCGACGCCATGGCCGAACTCCCGGTGCACGGTGCGGTGGTGCGGTTGGTTCGGAGACCGTACTCGCTGTCATCGGGCCATCACCGGGAGTTTGGCTACAAAAGGGATATATCACCCTGCATTCGCCATGAAACGCCACCCATTGCGGCGTTAGGAGGGCGTAGCCGTTGACGCGGCGGCGCGTTGAACAACGTATCCGTGGTCCGGCTCCGAGGAGGACGTGCCGTGTTGGACACCAGTGGGACGCAGAGGTCGGCTTCCACCGGCCGGCACAGCCCCGGCGAGGATCGAAGCGCGCTCCCGCCGGGCGAACCCGAGCCCTGCGACCTCGTCACCGTCCCCTCCCGCCAGGGCCTCGAGGCCGTCGACATCCTCCGCCTCCGCACCGGCGTCGGCCCCGTCCTTCACGACTCCTCCGCCGACAGCCTCGGCTTCCTCGTCCCCCCCGGCACCGCCGACGCCTGGGACATGCCCGGCAGCGCCTGTACGCAGACCAACGCCCGCGGCCTCTCCCTGGCCGGCGAGCCCCCCGTCGACGGCACCGGCTGGCTCGTCCCCCCGCACACGGACACCCCGGTCACCGACCCCGCGGTGCTGCGCGCTGCGCTGGGCGAGGCCGCGCGCACCATCGAGCTGGTCGACGGGCTCTAGCCGGGGCCTGCGGCCCCGAACCCCGCTGGTGGGTTGGGCCGCTGTCCCCGCCGGTGGGTTGGGGGCAGTCGTCCCGCTGGGGCGAGCGAAGCGAGGTGGGGGTGCCCCCACGCGAAGCTGTGGGTGCGGGTGGGCCCAACCCACCCGCACCCGGCAACGGGCACGCACCCCCACGGCGCGTGGCCGGCGGTGCGTTGGCGGCCTCACGTCTGTGGCCGGGTTGGGCCAGCTTTCTCCCCCAAAACTTCCTTTGGGTGGGGGTCCCCCGGCCGAAGGCTGGGGGAGGACGGCCTACCCCCAACCCGGCGATACTTGTCGCATGGGCAAGCGACAAAGCAAAGCGCCGGAACCAGTGCGGCACACGATCGGTGGCGGCGTTGCCGAACTCGTGCCGGACCGGGAGCGGGCGCGGGCGTGGTCGCTGTTGATCGACGGGGCACCGCAGTCGCATGTGGACCTGGAGGACCCGGAGTATCTGGACTTCGCGTACCAGCGCAGGCTCGGCCACATCATCGACCTGGCCGCGCCCCCGGGCCGCCCACTGCAAGTGCTGCACCTCGGCGGAGGCGCGCTGACGCTCGCGCGGTACGTGGCGGCGACCCGGCCGCGGTCGACGCAGCAGGTCGTGGAGCTGGACACGGCGCTGGTGGAGCTGGTCCGGCGGGAGCTGCCGTGGGACCGTACGTGGCGGATCAAGGTGCGCGACGGTGACGCCCGGGCGGGGCTGGCGAAGGTGCCGGACGGCTGGGCGGACCTGGTGATCGCGGACGTCTTCAGTGGCGCCCGGACGCCGGCCCACCTGACCAGCACCGAATTCCTGGCCGAGGTACGGCGGGCGCTGCGCCCCGGCGGGCTCTACGCGGCGAACGCGGCAGACGGCGCACCGCTGGCGTTCCTGCGGTCGCAAATAGCCACGGTGCGGTCGGCCTTCCCGTACGCCTGCGTCGCCGCCGACCCGGCCATGCTGCGTGGTCGCCGCTTCGGCAACGCGATCCTGCTGGCCGGGGACACCGAGCTCCCGGTGGCCGAGCTGACCCGGCGGGTGGCCTCCGACCCGCACCCGGGGAGGGTCGAGCACGGGCGGGCGCTGGACGACTTCGCGGGCGGCGCGGCGCCGGTCACGGACGCGACGGCGGCGGCGTCCCCGGCGCCGCCGGAGTCGGTGTTCCGTTAGCCCCCGGCGACGTACGTCTGGACCGCCGGCGAGTGGCCGTTCCAGGTGCAGAAGACCGAGGACACAGTGGTGCCCGTGGGCGAGGTGAAGTCGACCCGGATCCACTCGGTCTGGGTCCAGACCTTCATCTGCCAGCCGGCCTCCGGGGTCGCCGACACCAGCGCGGCCGAGGTCTCGCCGAGGTCCAGGGTGACCCGGCCGCCCTGTACCGGGTAGCTGTGAACGTTGCCCGTGGTGCCGGTCGACGCCGTCGCCGGTGAGCTGCTGCCCTTCGGCGGCTCCGGCGTGCTCGACACGGTGGCCGAGGCGGACGGCGAGGCCTTCTTCCGTTGCGCCGGGCGGCTCGTGGACGACGCCGAGGGGGATGCCGAGGCCGCCGCCTGCTCGGTTATGGGCAGGGCTCGGGGCGGGTCGTACGCGGTGCCGGCCAGCACGTGGTGCACGCCGAACCACGACATCGCCACGGCGGCGCTCGTCGCCATGGTCCACGCGCCGGCGTGCGCCAGTCCCTTCAACACTTGGCCTATGGTGCCTTACGCGCCCCCGTGCGTGTCGGCCGAATGGGCTACCGTGCGGGCCATGGCAAGTGTGCTCGTCGTCGAGGACGACCAGTTCGTGCGGTCTGCGCTGATTCGTCATCTCTCAGAGGCCGCACACTCCGTACGCAGTGTGGGAACGGCGCTGGAGGCACTGCGCGAGGTGGCCCAAGTCGGCTTCGACGTCGTGATCCTGGACCTGGGGCTGCCCGACCTCGACGGGGCCGAGGCCCTGAAGATGCTGCGGGGCATCACGGACGTGCCGGTGATCATCGCCACCGCGCGGGACGACGAGACCGAAGTCGTACGGCTCCTGAACGCGGGCGCCGACGACTACCTGATCAAACCCTTCTCCGTGGAGCACCTTTCCGCGCGCATGTCGGCCGTACTGCGCCGGTCGCGGGCCCGAGAGGAGACCCAGGTGATGCGGGTCGGGGGGCTGCAGATCGACGTACTGCGGCGACAGGCCGCGCTGGACGGGGCCCGGCTGGACCTGACCCGGCGGGAGTTCGACCTGCTGTCCTTCCTCGCGGCCCGCCCCGGTGTGGTGGTGGCGCGGCGCGAACTGCTGTCAGAGGTCTGGCAGCAGTCGTACGGGGACGACCAGACGATAGACGTCCACCTGTCCTGGCTGCGCCGGAAGCTGGGCGAGACGGCCGCAAGACCCCGCTATCTGCACACTCTGCGGGGCGTGGGCGTGAAGCTGGAGCCACCGGAGCCGCAAGCATGAGATGGGCACTGGTCAAGGTGTGTGTGGCCGTGACCGCGATGGTCGTGGTGGCCTTCGCGGTGCCGCTGGCCCTGGTCGTGAAGGAGATGGCCCGTGACCGCGCCCTCACCAACGCCGAGCGTCAGGCGGCCGCGGTCGGCCCGGCGCTGGCGATCACCACGGACCGTACGGAGTTGGAGAGGGCCGTCGCGTCCACCCAGGCGGGGGCCGACGGGCAGCTCGCCGTCCGCATCCCCGCCACCGAGGGCTCCGCCGGGGTCGAGATCGGCAAACCGCACGCCACGGACGCCGCGATGGACACCGCGTCCGCTCTCGGCCGGGCCTCGACCGTCTCCGTACCCGGCGGATACGCGCTGCTGCAGCCGACCGCCGTCAGCTCGGGGTCGGTGGCCGTGGTCGAGGTCTTCGTGCCCGACGCGGACGTCACCCGCGGCGTCACCGCCTCCTGGCTCGTCCTGGGCGCGGTCGGCATCGGGCTCATCGTCGGCTCGGTGGCCGTCGCCGACCGGCTCGGTACGCGGATGGTCCGCCCGGCGAAGCGGCTCGCGGGCGCGGCCCACGACCTGGGGCGCGGCGACCTCGCGGTCCGCGTACCCGAGGAAGGGCCCACCGAACTGCGGTCCGCCGCCGTCGCCTTCAACGCCATGGCCGCCCAGGTCAACCAACTCCTCGCGAACGAGAGGGAGCTGGCTGCCGACCTCTCCCACCGGCTGCGTACGCCCCTGACCGTGCTCCGGCTCAACGCGGCCTCGCTCGGCGACGGCCCTGCGGGCGAGCAGACCCGGCAAGCGGTCGCCCAACTCGAGCGCGAGGTCGACCAGATCATCCGCACCGCGCGCGCCCAGCAGTCCGCGACCGGCGGGCCCCTGGCCGTTGGCTGCGACGCCGCCGAGGTCATCCGCGAGCGCATGGCCTTCTGGTCCGCCCTCGCGGAGGACCAGGGCCGCACGGCTCGGACGGCGGGCGTCGAGCGTCCGGTCCGCGTACCGGTCGCTCGCGCGGAGCTGGTCGCCGCGCTGGACGCCATGCTCGGCAACGTCTTCCGCCACACCCCGGAAGGCTCCGCCTTCGCGGTCGACGTCCACAGCAGCGACGACGCCGTCATCGTCCTCGTCTCCGACGCCGGCCCCGGCATCCGCGACCCTGCCACCGCTCTCCGCCGCGGCCAGGGCGACGGCGGCATCGGCTCCACCGGCCTCGGCCTCGACATCGTCCGCCGCGTCGCCGAATCCACCGGCGGCGACGTCCGCGTCGGCCCCTCCGTCCTCGGCGGCGCCGAAATCCGCGTCTGGCTAGCCCTCCGCGCCCCCTCCGGCGCCGGCCGCCGCGGCCACAAACTCGTCCGCGGCCGCCGAGCCCGCCTCGTCCGGGCCTGACGCAACTTCCGCCGTCGCGCTCCTGCTGGGTGAGTGGTCGTCTTGTGGGCCATTGGCGGCTGCGGGCCCGTGGGCGGGGTGGGCTTCCCCCACCCCGCCCCTTCCCGAAACCCGGGGGCTCCCACCCAAACCTTCGTTTGGGTGGGGGTCCTCCCCCAGCCTGGCGGCTGGGTGGGGGAGGCCGGCACAACCCGGCCACGGCCCCGCACCCGACAACGCACCCGCCCGGGGTCCAGGGGCAACGCCCCTGGTTTCGGGAAGGGGCGGGGTGGGGGAGAACAGGCCGGGAACCCCGGGAGTGGTCTGAACCTTTAAACGGTTCCGATGGGTTCCTTAAGCGCGGCATAAGGAGTTCGGGGCCCGCCCTGAACAGGACGTTTGTCCGAATCGGGGGCGCTAGCGTCCCGCTCCATGAGGAATTCACACCGTCACCGCACGGCCAGCCGTAAGACAAAGCTCATCGCCGGCCTCACCGCCGGCGCGGCCGTTGTCGGTGGCGGGTTCGCGCTCGCGGGCACCGCGCAGGCCGCGTCGGTCGGAGCCGCGTACAGCAAGACGAGTGACTGGACGAGCGGTTACACGGGCCAGTACGAGATCACGAACTCCACGGGTTCGGCCCTGTCCGGCTGGACGTTGAAGTTCGAGCTGCCGGCGGGTACGACACTGAGCTCGCTGTGGAACGGGACGTACACGACCTCCGGTCAGCAGGTCACCGTGAAGGCGGAGAGCTGGAACAAGGACATCGCCGCCGGGAAGTCGGTGAACGTCGGGTTTGTGACGTCCGCGTCCACGAAGGCGGCCGATCCGGTCAACTGCCTGATCAACGACGTGAAGTGCTCGGTGGACAGCGGCCCGACCGCGACGCCGAGCAGCCGCCCGACCGCCAGCGCGACGCCGACCGCGTCCACGACGCCGACCGCCAGCGCCACCCCCACCGCTTCAGCCACCCCCACCGCGTCGGCGACCCCCACCGCCACCGCGACCTCCACCCCGGGCTCGGGCTCCGCCTCCAACGCCGGGTTCGCCCCGTACGTGGACACGTCCCTGTACCCCGCCTTCGACCTGGTCGCCAACTCCAAGGCCACCGGCGTGAAGCAGTACAACCTGGCCTTCATCGTGGACGGCGGCAGCTGTACGCCGAAGTGGGGCGGGGTCACCGACCTGGGCAGCGACGCGGTGGCGGCGCAGATCGGGACGCTGCGAGCGGCCGGCGGTGATGTGCGGGTGTCGTTCGGCGGGGCGTCGGGCTCGGAGCTGGCGACGACGTGCTCGTCGGCCTCGGCGCTGGCCACGGCGTACGGCAAGGTGATCGACACGTACGGCCTGAAGAAGGTGGACTTCGACGTCGAGGGCGGCGCGATCGCGAACACCGCCGCCAACACGCTCCGCGCCAAGGCCATCGCGCAGCTCCAGGCGAGCCACAGCGGGCTCGATGTGTCGTACACGCTCCCGGCGATGCCGACCGGCCTGACGCAGGACGGCATCAACATCCTCTCCAACGCCAAGTCGAACGGCGTCGCCATCTCGGCCGTCAACATCATGGCGATGGACTACGGGGCCTCGTTCAGCGGGGACATGGGCGGCTACGCGATCGACGCCGCCACCGCGACGCAGGCACAGGTGAAGAGCGTGCTCGGACTGTCGGACTCGGCGGCGTGGAGGGCCGTGGCGGTGACGCCGATGCTCGGCGTCAATGACGTGAGCAGCGAGATCTTCACGGTGAGCGACGCGACGCAGCTGGTGGACTTCGCCAAGTCGAAGGGCCTGGGCTGGCTTTCGATGTGGTCCGCGACCCGCGACAAGCAGTGCTCCGGCGGCGCGAAGAACTACGCCGACGCGACCTGCAGCTCGATCGTCCAGGACGCGAACGCATTCTCGAAGGCCTTTGCCGCCTACACCGGCTGACCTGTCCGACCCGCTGCTGAGCTGGTACGCAATCAACGGGCACCTCACACTCGGGGGCCCTCCCGTTCCGTGCTCTACCTGCGTGAAATCTGCGCGTGAAGACCGTCATCACGTCGGACTCCGGTCGTAGCGCTCAGTCCAGGTGCCCCGTGTCGTTCCAGCGCTCCACGGCCGGGGCACCGTACGCCCACCCCAGCACCGACAGCGACGCCGGCTCGAGCCTGAACAGGGCGCCGGAGGCGGCCGGGAGGCCGAGCCAGCGGGCGGCGAGCATCCGCAGGAAATGGCCGTGGGCGAAGACGAGGACGTCGCGGTCGGCGGTGGAACGGGCCCAGTAGACGGCCTCGTCGGCGCGGGCGGCGAGGTCGTCGGGGGTCTCGCCGTCCGGGACGCCGTCGCGCCAGATGTTCCAGTCGGGGCGCTCGGCGCGGATCTCGTCAGGCTTGAGGCCCTCGTACGCGCCGTAGTCCCACTCCATCAGCGTGTCCCACTCCTTGGCCCGGTCGCCGAAGCCGGCCAGCTCGCAGGTCTCGCTCGCGCGCACCAGGGGGCTGGTCCGGACTTCGGCGTACGACAGCAGGTCCTCCCAGGGCGCTCGTTGCAGCCGCTCGCCGAGCCGTCGCACGGTGGCCCGTCCTGCGTCGGTGAGCGGAATGTCCGTACGGCCGGTGTGGCGGGCGGTGACCGACCACTCCGTCTGGCCGTGACGGACGAGCAGGATGCGGGGAGCCATGCGGGGGGGCCTTCCGGGATTCCGGGACGGGGGCCCTCCATCATCCCTTACGGGGGCAGCAGGCCGCTCAAGAGGCCGTTGAGCCCGTGCTCGAACTGCGCGATGCCGGTGTCCTGAGCCGCGAGCAGCTCCGGCACGAGGCCCCTGAGCGACGGATAGCGGTCCGGCGGCAGGTCGGAGAGCCGCTCGCGGAACTTCTCGCGCACGCCATGTCCCTCGCACTCACCGCTTTCCGCCTGCCGGCGGCGGACCGCCCACAGCGCCGCACCGACCGTGTAGTGCATGATCGCGGTCTGCGCGCGGGCGGCGTCCGCCGGGCTGAGGCCAGCGGCCAGCAGCAGCCCGAGTTGGCGGTCGATCACGGCTATGGCTTCGTCGACCCGCATGGGGCGGCTGGTGAGCAGCGGCAGAGCGGCGGGGTGCTCGCTGAAAAGTCGGTAGACGCTTCGGCACAGCTCGGTGATCTGCTCGCGGGGGGTGCTGCCGGCGGGGGCCGGCAATTCGATCTCGCTGAGCAGGCGTTCGTTCACCGCGTCGTTGATCTCGTCCTTGTTGCGGAAGTGCGAGTAGACCGCCATGGTGCCGACGCCCAGCTCGTTGGCGAGGGCGCGCATGGTGAAGGCCTCGGGGCCGTCGCGGTCCAGCAGGGCGACGGCTGCGTCGAGGATGCGGTCGGGGTTGAGCGTGTTGCGGGGGACGCGGCGTCGCCGCGGCGAGCGGGCCGGTTCGGTGACAGTCATGGGGGGTGTCCGGTCGATACGGGGACGTGTGGCGGTTGGACAGTGGGGCCGGGGACGCTGTTCTGGCGGGGCGTTCCTCCCTCGATTCTCTCGCTTCCGGGAGCAACCCGGGCAATGCCCCGGGCGTCCTCCTGCTCACATGCCCAAGCCCACAGCTTGTTGAACTTGGCACCAACGGTGGGTTGCCAGGAATAACCGGGGCGGTTGAGCGGTCCTCTACCGTACGGCGTACGGTAGAGCCTATGACACCGTCGATCACCTTCCACTCAGGAAGAACGGGGAAAACGGTCGCATGACGATCACCGCCACCGCGCCTCGCGCCTCGGCGTACCGGGGCCAGCTCCGCTGGTGGACCGAGCTACCGCTCATCGCGGTGGTCTACGGTCTCTACAGCACGGGCCGCCTGCTCGTACGCGGCGACGTGGACGACGCCCTCGCCCACGGCATCGACATCCTGCATCTCGAGGAGGCCCTCGACGTCGACCCCGAGCGGTGGCTCAACACCCTCTTCACCCAGTACCGGGCGCTCGGCCTCCCGGCCGACTTCTGGTACGCCTCCCTGCACTATCTGGTCACCCCGATCGTGCTGATCTGGCTCTGGCGGCGCCGCCCGACGGCCTACCGGTTCGCCCGCACCTGGCTCGTGATCGCCACCCTCATCGGGCTCATCGGCTTCACCCTCATGCCCACCGCCCCGCCGCGGCTGCTCTCCTCCGCGGACGGCTTCATCGACACCATGGCCCAGTACGGCTCGTACGGCTGGTGGGGCGACGACGGGAGCGCCCCGCGCGGGCTCGGCGGTCTCACCAACCAGTACGCGGCCATGCCCAGCCTCCATGTGGGCTGGTCCCTGTGGTGCGGCATCATTCTCTGGCGTTACGGGCGTACGCCGCTGGTGCGGGCGCTCGGCGTCCTATACCCCGTGGGCACCACCCTCGTCGTCATGGGCACCGCCAACCACTACCTGCTGGACGCAGTGGCCGGCGCCCTCGTCATGGGCATCGGTTACACCCTCACCCGGCCGGCGCTCCGGCGCGTCGACCTCGCCCACGACGCGCTGCGGAGCCGCCGTTCCGCACGCTCCGGCTCCCCGTCCGTGGTGGTCGCCAGCTCGCGCGACATCGCCCCTGCGGACCCGGCCGACGTGCAGATCCTGAGGCACAGGGCCTGAAACGTCCGACCGAAAGGCGTAAAGCCTTGGCCTAGGGTCGCCAGCGCACCGCGTGCTCGGCCAGATGCGCCAGCACCGCGTGGTTCGCCTCCCAGCCGTCCGGGAACTTCACCGTCACCCCGAGCTGCACAGGCTCGGTCGACGGATGCTCGTCCAGCAGCTCGGCCACCCCCGCCCGGCACACCACGATGCAGGCATGCCGGTGCCGCGAGGCCAGGACGCACAGGCGGCCGGTCTCCAGGTGGAAGGCCGTCGCATCGGGCCGCCCGGACAGCGGGTGCAGGACGACGGTGACGTCGAACTCCCGCCCCTGGAGCCGGTTCGCGGTGTCCACCGCGACCCCGCTCACCCCCACCTCGGCCAGAGCCGCCCGCACCGCCGCCGCCTGGTCGCGGTGGGCGGTGCCGACGGCAACGCGGTCGGCGGTGAGCGGCGACGTACCGCGCTCGGAGACAGCGACGCCGCCCCGGTCGAGGAGGCGGCGTACGACGAGGGCGACGGCCCGTACCGCCTCCGGGTCCGTACGCGGGGTGTGGCGGGCCGGAAGCTCCAGCAGCCCCCAGCCGGAGGCGGCGGCCTCGTCCAGGACCCGGTCGGGGCCAGAACCGTCCGACGGGACGCCGAAATACAGGCGGCGGTCCTCGGGCCCGGTGCCGCTGCGAAAGGGCGTGTACGGATAGAAGGCGTCGGAGACCAGCGGAGCCGCCGAGGCGGGGAGCCGCCAGGAGACGGGCAGCCGGTGCTGCGGAAGGCCGGGGTTGTGGGCGAGCAGGGTCACGACCGCGCTGGCAGACGGGTCGTAGCTGAGCCCCGCCCACTGGTCGGCACCCACGACGCTGAACGGGTCGAGCTGGCCGGGGTCGCCGACGAACAGCGCGCGCTCGAACAGCCCGGCGACCTGCAGCAACGCGTCCGAGCGCATCTGGTACGCCTCGTCGACGATGGCGTGCCGCCACGGCTCGACGTCCTTCACGAAGGCCCACTTCGCGGCGGTCGCGACCACCACCTTCTGCTGGGCCAGGTCCCCGGCCTTGGTGGACTTCATGACCGACGGATGGCCGTCCAGCACCGGGTCCGGGAGCGAGTCGCTGCCGTGCAGCCGCCCGATCGGCAGCTCGGGGTCGGCGGTGGCGAGCCGGTCGGCGAGGTCGTCGACCTGGGCGTTGGTCTGGGCGACCACCATCAGCGACTCGCCGGCCGCGACCAGTTCGCGGGCCGCGCGCACCACGAGGGTCGACTTGCCGGCGCCGGGCGGCGAGTCCACGACGACGCCGCGCGCCGTGCCGTACAGCGTGTCGTGGAGGATGCGCTCGGTGGCTGCGGCGGCGGCCTCGCCGGCGGCGGTCGTCACAGGTAATCCTCCGCGGTCACGGGATCGGGGCTGTCCAGGCTGTTCATGGCGTTCACGGTGTCCAGACTTGCCTCGCCGGGAGCCTGCGGCGGGCCGCCGTGCGTCCACGGCGTGTCCTCCGGGTCCGGCAGCTCCGCCCCGCCACGCGGGGAGTGCTCGAAGAGAGTCCAGCAGACCCGGTCGCCCTTCTCCGGGACCGACGCGGGCTCGGGCTCCCTGCCGCGCCCCATGCCGTTGACCAGCCGTACGACAGCCGCGCCGGGCCCGGCCCACTCCACGAACTGCCCCTGCTGCGTCTTGCCTTCCGGCAGCGCGCGGAACACCTTGCCGTCGGGGTCGAGATGCGGGCGGTCTCCGGTCAGGACGGTCACCAGCGGGCGCGGCTTGGGGATCTTCCCCTCGCTGTACGCCATCTCCACCTCCGCGACCTCGCCCGCGAAGGCCTCGCCGGCCAGCCGCCGCCCCGCCATCACCAGCGGGTCGTCCAGCGCCTCCGCCGCGGCGAGGCGCGCCTGCGCCGTCTCGCGCCCGGCCAGCTTCTGCGCCGCCGCCACGGCGTTGTCCCGGCGCGGCTGCGGCGGCTCCCCGGCCCGGACCCGGTCCCGGTGGCCGGTGTACGACCAGCGGTCCCGCTTCCAGCGCTCCTCGACCCGGCCCCCCTCGCCGAGCGCCCGCAGCAGGTCGAGGCCGTGCCATACGGCGTCCCAGGTCGGGCGCAGCTGGGAAGCGACCAGATCCCGTATCCGCTGCTCGGCGCCGGTCAGCCCGGCGTCGTAACGCTTCATCGCCGGGGCCAGCACCGTGTTGTCGAACACCGGGTCCGTGGCGGGCCCGGCGGGCGGGAAGAACAGCAGGCCGTCCGCACCGCGCCCGGACTCGGCGCGGCGGGCGGCGGCCGCCCCGCTCAGGCCCGGAGGTGGGGGTCCTCCCCCTGGCTTCGCCGGGGGGACCCCCACCGGCGAAGACAGGGGGAGGTCGATCCAGGCCAGCAGGGCGCCCAGGTGCTGGTCCTCCAGATCGCTCTGGCCGGTCGCCCAGTGCCGGGTGAGCAGCTCGGTCATCGCCAGCAGCAGCGACGAGCCGGGAGTACGGGCCCGCTCGCCGTAATGCGTCAGCCACCGCCCGAGCAGGGGCACCCGGGCCGGCACCGGGAAGGGCGTCTCGGGGTCCTCCTCGGCGGTGCGGCGGAAGCGGGTGGAGCGGCCGAGCAGCCGGACGTAATCGGCGGCCGCCGAATTCGGCACGATCAGCTGCGGGGCGTCGGCACAGACCTCGGACTCTCCCCCAGCCTGGCGGCTGGGAGGTGCCCCCACACGGTTGCGGGTCGCCGGCTCGACCTCGACCTCGTCGGCGTATCCCTCGACGTACGGGAGCACCACCTGCGCCAGCTCCGACAGGAAGGCGAAGCGCAGGTCGCGGTCGCGTGGCTGCGGCACCACCAGCAGCCGGGGCTCCTCCCGTACGGTGCCGACCAGGGCCCCCAGCGGTGCGCCGACCTCGCCGGCCGTGGTCAGCGGGACGAGGACGAGCGGCCGTTCGGAGAGGTAGCGGTGCCGGACCGTGGCCAGCGGCGTGGCCCGTCCCGTCGCCACGGCCTCGGCCCGGGCCAGTGTGGTGATCAGCGACATTCCAGGGCCCCCTCGATGGCCTCGGCACGGAGCGCCGCTGCCCGGCGCAGCGCCTCCACCGCCGGGTCGGCCGGGTCACCGTCCGTGCCGAGGGCGGCCGCCAGCACCTGCTCGACCGTGGTGAGGGAGCCCAGTTCGCCCCGCACGCCTCGGCCCAGCATCTCCACGGAGCCGCAGGCGCGAGCCCGGTCCCGGCAGTGGAAGGCCAGTTCGCACGCGGCCAGGCACTCCGGGGCGTACGCCGCCGGAACTGCGTTCACGGCCTCGTACAGCGTGTCCTGGCCGGCCCCCGGGTCGAAGGTCGTGCCCTCGGGAAGCGCGGCGGCGATCTCCTCGATCCGGGTCAGCCGGGACAACTGCCGCCGGGTCACGGACAGTTGCTTGCGTACGTCGACGAGCTGGGCGGTCGGCAGGTTAGAGAAGTCCTTCGGACAGACGAGCAGCACGTCGTGGGAGGGCCGCGCACCGCCGACCCCGAGCCCTTCCAGCGCCAGCACGTACACGGCGGCCTGCCGCGCGGCCGCGCCGACCTTCACCGAGTCGGCCGAACCGTCCAGTATCGGGAAGGACTTGATCTCGACGACCGTCCATGTGCCGTCCGGCCGCACGGCGACCGCGTCCGGCTCCAGGTACGCCGGCGAGCCCGCCACCTCCAGCTTCAGGAGGGGGTGGTCCAGCAGCGCCCAACGGTCTGTCGCGGTCGCTTCCTCCAGCGCCATCGTGGTGCGGGCCACGCGGCCCTCAGGGCCGGGCGCCGTCAGCTCGGGCAGCGCCACGTCGCCGCCTTCGGCATGCAGCAGGCGCAGCAGCTCGGCGTAGCCGTCCGCCTTCACCCGTGCCTCGAAGGCGTGCCCGCGCGCGAAGGCGAACTGCGACTGCCCGAACGGCGCCGGATTGCCCAGCGCCTGTGCCACCGCGCCCTTGTCGACGCCCGCCGCGTCCAGCAGCGCGCGCCGCCGGCAGCCGGGGTTCGCCGCCAGGGCTGCCAGGGCCCGCGCGTCCATCGCGCGCGGCGGCACCGCCGGGCCCCGTAGCCCGGCCAGCCGCTCCCGAAGATCCCGCGTATTGCTCACCCGGGAGAGTCTTGCATCCCGCGGTGACATTGCCTGTCCGAGCAGTGCTTTCCGCCTACTTGCGCGGGGCTGGACAATGGAAGGCGCTGACGAACCTGGAGGTACGTACATGTCCGAGCCGCACACGGCTCAAGGCGCCACCGGCGACCGCGCCGACCGCGCCGACCGCGCCGACCGTGCCGACCGTGCCGACCGTGCCGACCGTGCCGACCGTGCCGACCGTGCCGACCGTGCCGACCGTGCCGACCGTGCCGACCGTGCCGACCGTGCCGACCGCAGGATGAAACCGGCGCAGCTGCTCTTCGAGCCTGCCGCGACCGTCGAGGACGAGGAGCACTTCTTCAACCTGGAGTCGATGGACGACCCCCGGCAGCTGCTGGCCCGGTCGACGGAGCTGGCGCTGGCCTTCCGCGCGGCGGCGGACCGGGCGAGCGAGTACCAGGCCATAGCGGCGGCGCAGCTCGCGGACCCCAAGCGGTTCGACCGGCTGACCCCGGCGATGATCGGCGAGCGGGCCGGGTGGACCGAGGACTACGCCCGAAAGATGGTGGAGTTCGGCCAGAGCCTGCTGCGCGACGGCGGCCCGTCCCAGTCGTAGGGGTCCGGGCCTGAAAGCCAAGGCGTAAAGCTGCTCCCCGGCGTGCAAGCCACCGGAAACCCACCTCTGGCATATGCGTTCGGGTCAAGATACCCGCCTCTCGACCGCCGTGTACCGTATTCGTCCGATTCACAGTGACGACTCCCTCACACCCGGTAGTCGTATATGTCATGAGTGATTGGCAGTGGCACACATGGCCCGGTGACAGAACCGACTCCGATCCGCACCACACCGAGTACGTCACCCCCGAAGGCGCCGCCTGGCTGGCCTCCGCCAGCGCCTTCCCCCGCAGCGTCCAGGCGCTCTGGTCGGCACGCCCCACGGCGCCGAGCGTGCTGCCCTGCGGGACGGCCTTCGACGTCGTGAACCTGCCCGCGCTCTTCGGACGCCGCGTCCTCGAACAGCTCTGGGCGTCGGGCCCCGGCTCCGGCCCCGCCGCCCTCCACCGCGGCCGGGTGCTGCTGCTTGTCGCCCCGGGCTCGGCCCAGCGGCTGCCCTCTCTGCTGACCTGGGAGGAATGGGGCCCCCGTGTGCCGCCGCTGATGTGCCACGGCGCCGGGGACGCGGTGACCATACCCCCGCTCCAGGGCGCCGAACGCTCCCGCTGGATCGTCGCCCCCGACACCCGCCGCCCCTGGCTGCCGGGGCCCGACGTGCTGCTGTGGGCGTGCGTCCGGGCCGTCCGGGCCGAGGCGGAAACAGATTTTTCGCCAGCCGGGGCCGGATGCTAAGGTGTACGACGTCAGCGAGCGCCGCTAGCTCAACTGGCAGAGCAGCTGACTCTTAATCAGCGGGTTGGGGGTTCAAGTCCCTCGCGGCGCACTCACGGTGGACAAAGCCGTTGACCAGGGCGTTCTTCTTTCGGGAAGAACGCCCTGAGTCGTTTGCGGATCAGCCGAGCTCAGCGGGTCAGACGATCGCGTCGTTCGGCTGCTGGGCGATCGCCGACGTGAGGTCGTCGAAGAGCTCGAAGTCGCCGGTCAGCGAGGTCAGCCGCAGCAGCCGCCGGAAGGCGGGGGCGCAGCTGACGAGGCGCAGCCGGCCGCCGCTCCGTGCGGCGCGGGAGCGGACCCGGCAGAGGATGGACAGGCCGCAGCAGTCGATGAAGGTGACCTGGCGCAGGTCGAGGACCAGGTCGGGACGCGGGGCACGGGCGAGGGATTCGAGGCGGTCCGTGATCCGGGTCTTAGCGACGATGTCCAGCTCACCGTGCAGCTCGACCACCGTGATGGCGCCGACCAGTCTCTCGGCAACGACGAATCCCGGTTGGACATCGGACATGGCGGCCCCCACTCACGGCGCTGCGCGTATCTACCTGGCATACCCACTTGGCGCCGGACGAGTCAACATCCGTCTATTGAAAGGCAATTCACAGGCCCCGGGCGTTTCAGGAGTCGCGGCGCACCCGCACCCTCCAGCCGCCCGCCGCGTCCCGGCCCAGCACCTCCACCGTGAGTCCGGCGTCCGGGGCCCGGAAGCGCTCCCCGGTGCGGAAGGGCGCGTCGTTGAGAGAGTTGAAGGAGCCGCTGCTGAAGTCGCAGGCGCCGGTGCCCGGGTGGGCGTCCCGGACGGTGATCGGGCCCTGTCCGGTGCTGACGTCCGTACGCACCTCGTAGACGAGGACGCCCTCGCGGCAGGCCCGGCCGTCGTTGCCGCGGGCGGTCCGGGCCTCGAGCACGTAGGCGCGGGTGCGGCCGAAGGGCACGACGACGGCCTTGCGTCCACCGCGGGTCTCTATCGGGCTGAGCGCGTAGGTCTGCTCGCGCGGACCGGGCCGCAGGCAGGCGACCTGGGAGTCGAGCAGCCAGCCGAGGCGCCATTTGTGCCAGGCGAAGAGGTCGCCCTGCAGGCCCCAGTCGAGGGACATGCTGTCCCACTGGCCGGCGAGGGTGTCGGTGCGGGGGAAGTCGTCGGCGGCGTAGAGGTCGGGCAGTCCGAAGACGTGGCCGTTCTCGTGGCTGAGGACGCGGGCGCCGGACTGGTCGTGGCCGTATATGACCGACACCCGGGAGAGCCGGGCGCCCTCGTCGGTGGTGGCGGCCGACGCCCCGGTCCAGGTGACGGAGAGGACCGCTTCGTCGGCGGGCGGGCCCGCGTTGGGGGTGACCAGGATGTTGACGAGGTCGTAGCCCCGGAAGTCGACGTCCCGGTCGGCGGAGCGCAGCAGGTCCCGCATCATCGCGGTGTGCGCGCCCCATCCGTAGCCGCGCCGTCCTATTCCGTACGAGGAGAAGGGGCGCGGCATGCGTATGTAGTGCAGCACGGGCGTGGACTCGTACCGCAGCCGGCCGTAGCCGGCCCTCGCGAACCAGTCGCGGACGGCCGGGAAGAACTCCCCGTACCGCTCGCGGGCGCTGTACGGGGCCGGGGCGTCGGGGAAGTCCACCATCAGCGTCAGCGCGCGTACGACCCCGGTGGACCGGGCGTACTCCCGGTCCCGCCCGTCGGTGAACCCCTCCGACATCGAGGTGCCCGGCGTGGCCCGCAGCGCGCACGGCCGGGTGACCGGTGGCGGGGCGGCAGCGGGTTTGCCGGCCCCGACGCCGTTCAGGCCGCCGGTCGCCACGAGGGTGACGGCCGCCAGGGCGGCCACTTTGCGCCGGGGCACGGCTAGCCGCCGACCGTGACCTTGACGGTCCACGCGCCGTCGGGCGCATGGTCGGTGACGGTGACCCGGATCGTGCTGCCGGGGCCGGCGTAGCCGTCGTACGAGAAGGTCTCGCCGAGGCCGAGCGGCGCGTCCGCCAGTGGCGGGAAGACGGAGGTGTTGAGGCAGGCCTCGGTGCGCGGGTGGGCGTCGAGGACATCGATCGGGCCTTCGCCGGAGCCGACGTCGGACCGCACGCGGTAGAGCAGCACCCCGTGCGTGCAGGCGAGCCCGTCGTTGCCCTGGCTGCCGCGCGCCTCGATGGCGAGGACGGAGTCTGCGCCGGTCGGGACGACGAGCAGCTTGGTGCCGCCGCCCGGCACCTCCGAGGGGCTCAGTTCGTGCCAGCTGGTGCCGGACCGGGACACGCAGTGCACCTGGTCCGCGCCGAGCCAGCCGAGGCGCCATTTGTGCCAGGCGAAGGGGTCGGGGGCGAGGCCGAACTGGTTGCCCATGAGGTCCCAGTCGCCGACGTGGGTGTCCCAGTCGGCGGTGCTGCCGGCGGGCGGCCGGTAGTAGAGGTCGGGCAGGTCGAAGGCGTGGCCGGTCTCGTGGGCCAGCACATTGCGGTCGGCCGGGTGGTGTTCGAAGACCGTGACCAGCCGCCGCAGGGCCACTCCGTCGGCGTGGATGGGCGAGGCGAGGTTGACGACCTTGGTGGCGTCGGCGTCGACGCCGGGCGCGTCCGGGTCGGCGACCAGGTAGACGAGCGCGTACTTCGTGAAGTCCACGGCGCCGTCCGCCGCCGCGACGGCGTCATGCAGATAGCGGCTGCGGTCGGCGTCGTTCCAGTCCCGGCTTATCCCGTACGAGGTCGAGACCTGCGGCATGGCCAGCCAGCGCTCTACGGGGTGCACCCGCAGCCGGAACCGGCCGTAGGAGGCGCGCTCGAAGAAGCGGGTGGTCGCGGGGAAGTGGTCGGCCATCACCTGGCCGGTGCTCATCCGGGGCGTGGAGTCCGGGAAGGAGAGGAAGACCATCACCGCGTCGAGATCCTTGCGGGGGCGCGGATAGACGGAGTCCCAGCTGTTGACACCCTCGGAGTGGTGCACCGCGGTGTGGGTGAGCGCGCAGGGGCTGCCGGATGAGGCGGTGGCCGGGCCCATGACCAGGGTCCATGCCACGACGGCGGCGAAGACGCTCGCCGCCGCTGCCGCCGCGCGCACGACACGCCGAGGAAGCCGATGCGCACGTATGGGTACGCCTGGTCGTCGCACGTGGACCTCCCGGACGGAGTCGGGACACCCACATCACGTTGCTATGGTTCGCGGCGGTTTGCCCTGCTGTGTTGCTCCGGCCGGGTTACTCTCTGATCACCCTCCGATCACTACGGTACGTAATGAGCACCGAAGAATGCCCATTGGATTCAGAATTGGGCGCGAATCCGATCGTACGAAATCTCACGTGCCGAGAATCACCACTACGGCGGTGGTCCCGGCAATCCTCGAGCCTCTATGATCGGCGCATTTCCGGTATGAATACCGCCTCTTGGGCGGTCATTCGTTCCCTCGACGGCCAGGCGTACGAGACGACTTGTGATACGGGAGCAGCTATGGGCGGACCTATGGGCAGCCCTGGAGTGGGCCCCGAAATGCCGACGCCGACCGTCACTCACCGTAACGCTACGGCCCCGGAAAGGACCGGCGGGACCGAGGCCCGCGACTACCGCGCTGCCTTCGCCATCGCCCGGCTGCCGATGGCCCTGGTCGGCCGCGACGGCCGTGTCCTGGAGGCCAACCCGGCGCTCGGCGCGCTCCTCGGCGCCGACCCGGTGCGGCTCACCGCCCTGGCCGCTGCCGAGCTGACCGGGATCTCCGGCGACGAACGGCTCAGGGCCGAGTACGCCGACGTCCTGGACGGCCGGAGCGAGCAGCTGCGCTGCACGCGTCCCGTACGCACCCGGGACGGGCGCATGGTGCGGGCCGAGGTGATTGTCACGCGGGTGTCGGGGGCGGCCGGCGGGAATGTGCTGCTGTCCGTCGAGGACCTCGGCGAGCGGCACGAACTGCGCGAGCAACTACGGCACCTGCGGATGCACGACCCCGTGACCAAGCTCCCCAACCGCGCGCTGTTCTTCGAACGGCTGGCCGCCGCCCTGGAACGGGCCGGCGAGGGGACCGGCCGGGTCGGTCTGTGCTACCTGGACCTGGACGGCTTCAAGGCCATCAACGACACCCTCGGCCACCGCACCGGCGACCGGCTGCTGGCCGCCGTCGCCGGCCGGCTGGACGACTGCGCGGCCCGGCTCGGACGCGGCCGGCACCTCGTGGCCCGGCTCGGCGGCGACGAGTTCGCCATCCTGGTCGAGGGTTCCACCGGCACCGGCCAGGCCACCGCACTGGCCGAATCCGTACTCGCCGCCCTGCAGCGCCCGTTCGACCTCTCCGGGCAGCGGCTCACTGTCTCCGCCAGCATCGGCGTCGTCGAGCGCGAGGCCTCCGGGACCACGGCCACCGGCGTCATGCAGGCCGCCGACACGACCCTCTACTGGGCCAAGGCCGACGGCAAGGCCCGCTGGACGCTCTTCGACCCCGAGCGCAACGCCCACCGGATGACCCGGCAAGCCCTGTCCAGCACCCTGCGACAGGCCGTGGAACGCGGGGAGTTCGTGCTGGAGTACCAGCCGCTCGTGGCCATGGGCAGCGGGAGCGTACGGGGCGTCGAAGCACTCGTACGGTGGCACCATCCGCACTTCGGACTGCTCGGGCCGAATCGGTTCATCTCCCTTGCGGAGGAGAACGGTTCCATCGTCCAGCTCGGGCGCTGGGTCCTTGCCGAATCGTGCCGCCAGGCCCGGCAGTGGCAGAAGGACTACCCCGACGACCCGCTGTTCGTGAGCGTCAACGTGGCCGTCCGCCAGGTCTGGGACTCCGACCTGGTCGCCGATGTCGCCGAGATCCTCGACGACACCGGCCTCCCGCCCGAACTGCTCCAGCTCGAACTCACCGAGTCCGCCGTGATGGGCTCCGCCGGGCGCCCCCTGCAGGCACTGCACGCCCTGCACGAGATGGGCGTACGGATCGCGATCGACGATTTCGGCACCGGCTACTCCAACCTGGCCTACCTCAGCCGCCTCCCGGTCTCCACGCTCAAGCTCGACGGCTCCTTCGTCCACGGCTTCCGGGCCGACCAGCACCCGAATCCGGCCGACGAGACGATCGTGGAAGCCCTGGTCCAGCTCGCGCACCGGCTCGGCCTGACCGTGACGGCGGAGTGCGTCGAGAACGCGGAACAGGCCGAGCGACTACGCCGCATCGGCTGCGACACGGGCCAGGGATGGTTGTACTCCCGCCCGGTCGCAGCCGAACGCATCGCGGCGCTGCGGCGGGATCGCTAGCCGCAGGCCCCCAGGTCCTGCCAGACGCCCCATTCACCGGTGGTGCCGGGAACCTCGTTCTGAGTCCACCACTTGGCGTTCCAGTTGTGGCCGGCGTAGGAGACGTGGTTGCCCGCGACGTAGATGGCCGAGCTGCTCCAGGCGGTGGCGCAGGTGCCGCCGGTGGGCGTCGGCGTCGGGGTGGGCGTCGGAGTGGGAGTGGGGGTCGCCGTCGGCGTGGGGGTGGGGGTCGCCGTCGGCGTGGGCGTCGAGCCGGAGCAGCTGGACGCGGAGCCGTGGACGGCCGTAGTGATCGCGTTGAGCAGGGTCGTGCCGGTGTCCAGGTCCAGCAGGGAGTACATCATCGCGCCGCCGAGCCCGTGGCAGTGGGCGTAATCAGCCCGCGCCTGGATGGACTTGGCGTTCAGGCCGGTCCAGAACTCGGTGCCGTTGTAGAAGTACGAGGCCTTGGCCGTGTCGTCCCAGTAGGTGTAACTCGGGTTGTCGACAAGGCCGGTGAGTTCCTTGTAGTAGGCGATGCCGGCGGTCGCGCTGAGGCTTCTTGCCGGGGCGGCGCCGGTCGCGGACTGGGCGAGGCCGTGGTTGCTGCCCGCCGAGACGCCGGTCCAGCCGCGGTAGTAGAGCTCATAGCCCAGCGTCATCTTGGATGGCGACAGGCCGCCGTTCGTGTAGGCGGTGACGGCGGCGTCGATGTTGTACTTCGTGGTCGTCGGGTCGCCCGCCGAGGCGTAGAGCGGCGACTGGTGGTAGGTCGGGCCGGTGGTGGCCCAGGCGCCGTTCATGTCGTACGTCATGAGGTTCGCGTAGTCGAGGTAGGAGCCGATCTTGCTGGTCTCGAGGTTCGCGATCTTGTCCCCACCGGCCGGGAGGGCGGCGGTGAGGAGCATCTTGCGGCCGTTGGCGGAGCCGTACGCGTCGAGCTGCTTCCTGAACTCGGCAAGCAGGAGCGTGAAGTTGGCCTTGTCGGCGGTGCTGTAGTGGTTGCCGGTGTGGCCGCCGGCGGAGCCGGGGTACTCCCAGTCGATGTCGATGCCGTCGAAGAGGCCGGCGGCGGAGCCGGTGCCGCCGAAGCCGTTGGCGACCGGCAGGTTGCCCTTGATGAAGGTGTCGATGCAGGAGGTGACGAACTTCGTGCGCGATGTGGCGCTGGCGGCGACGTCCGAGAAGTACTTGGAGTACGTCCAGCCGCCGATGGAGATGTTGATCTTCAGGTTCGGGTACTTCGCCTTGAGCTTCTTCAGCTGGTTGAAGTTGCCGACCAGCGGCTGGTTCCAGGTGTCGGCGACCCCGTCGACGCTGTCAGCGGCCGCGTAGCTCTTCCCGTAGTCCGCGTAGGCGTCACCGGCTCCGTCGCCCGCGCTCGCGTTGGTCTCGTCCTGCGAGGCGGCCTTGTCGACGCCCTCGAGGCAGGTGAGGTTCGTCGGGTCGATGTTCGCGAACGAGTAGTTGAGGACGTCGAGCTTACCCGCGATGCCCCGGGTGTCCAGCTGCTTGGGGTAGAAGGCGTTGCCGTAGGTGCTCCACTGGTCGTAGTACGCGATGTTGACACCGCCGGTGGAGGTGGCGGCCTCGGCCGTGTCCGGGCCAACGCTCGCCAGCCCGGTGAACGCGCCGATGGCCAGGGCGGCGCTGGCGAATGCCGCGACTATGGGTCTATGGCTGAACCTGATGAACTGCACACGGCCCTCCGGTGGGGGGAAGCGGGAGAAGCAGGGGGTCGTTGCATGAATAGCGCCGCGATCATGGGCAGGTCAATGGTCTGTACCAAAATCAGGACTAGACCAATTTGCCGCGCCAGGCTCCGCCCGGCAGCACAAAGCCGCTCGCCACGGGTGTGACGAGCGGCTTTGCCTCGGTCCAGGGGCGAACGAACCACTCCCGGCCGGGGAACGAGGCTTTAACCGGCGGAGCCGAGGCCGTACGCGTCCGCAATCAACTCATAGGAGCGCAGCCGGGCCTGCGGCGTATGCCCGTTGGCCGTCAGCATCAGCTCATCGGCGCCGGTGCGGGCCGCGAGAGCGTCCAGACCCTCCCGTACGGCGTCGGGCGTCCCATGGACGACATTCGCCATCCACGACTCCACGAACTCCTGCTCCGCGGGGCTGAATTCGTACGCCTCCGCCTCCTCCGGCGAAGGGATCAGCCCCGGCCGCCCGGTGCGCAGCCGCAGCATCGCCACCGCCCCGCTCAGCACCTGGCGGCGGGCGTCCTTCTCCTCGTCGGCGGCCAGCGCCGATACGCCGATCAGCGCGTACGGCTCCGCCAGCACGTCGGAGGGGCGGAACGACTCGCGGTAGAGGTCCAGCGCGGGGATCGTGTTCACCGCGCTGAAGTGATGCGCGAAGGCGAACGGCAGGCCCAGCACCCCCGCGAGGCGCGCGCTGAAGCCACTCGACCCCAGAAGCCAGATCGCCGGCCGCGCCGAGCTCTGCACCCCGCCGGGCACGCTGCCCTGGATCGGGCCCGGCACCGCGTGAATACGGCTGTACGGGTGCCCCTGCGGGAAGTCGTCGTCCAGGAACCGTGTCAGCTCCGCCAGCTGCTGCGGGAAGTCCTCCGCCCCCTCCGCCCGGTCACTGCGCCGCAGCGCCGCCGCCGTCGCCCCGTCCGTCCCCGGCGCCCGCCCCAGACCCAGGTCGATCCGCCCCGGCGCCAGTGCCTCCAGCGTGCCGAACTGCTCCGCGATCACCAGCGGCGCGTGATTCGGCAGCATCACCCCGCCCGAGCCGAGCCGGATCCGCTCCGTATGCGCCGCGATATGCCCCAGGATCACCGCCGGTGACGAGCTCGCCACCCCCGGCATCGAATGATGCTCCGCCACCCAATACCGGCGAAACCCCCGCCTCTCCGCCAACCTCGCCAGCTCTACGCTCGCGCGTAGCGCGTCGCTCGCCGTCAGCCCGCTTCCCACCTGCGCCAGGTCCAGCACGGACAGCGTCGGCGGCGTGGTGTCGTTGCCCACTCGGGGTTCCTCCTCAGGTTCGTTCTCCTGCACCCAAAGCGAACCGGAGCCATTCTCCGCTTATTCCCCTTTTTGACGCCGCGCTCGCGCCGATCGGCCCCCGGGGGCCTCACGGGCTCCGCCCGTCGGTCCGGGGCGCCGGGCGGGTGCGCCGTTGGCTGCGGGGCCGTGGCCGGGTTGTGCCGGCCTCCCCCACCCAGCCGCCAAGCTGGGGGAGGGTCTGGGGGCCGGAGCCCCCAGCGGGTCCGGAGCCCGGTTTCGGGAAGGGGCGGGGTGGGGAAACAAACCCAGCCCCCGGGCCGGCAGCCCCGGCACGGCGGGCGGAGTCCGCCGCAGCCGTCCCGAAGCCTGGGAGGCCCGGGCCGAGCAGTTCGAGGGCGGCGTCGAAGAATCGCGCCCGTCAGACGTCGAGGGCGACGTATTTGAGCTCGAGGTATTCGTCGATGCCGACGGTGCCGCCCTCCCGGCCGAGGCCGGATTGTTTGACGCCGCCGAAGGGGGCGGCGGGGGTGGAGACGACGCCTTTGTTGAGGCCGACCATGCCGGCCTCGAGGGACTCCGCGTAGCGGACGCCACGCCGGAGGCTCTCCGTGAAGACGTAGGCGACGAGGCCGAAGACGGTGTCGTTGGCGAGGGCGATCGCCTGGTCGTCGTTGTCGAAGGTGACGACGGGGGCGACTGGCCCGAAGATCTCCTCCTTGAGGAGCCGCGCGCTGAGCGGGACGTCGGCGAGGACGGTCGGCGGGTAGAAGTACCCGGGCCGGTCGTGGAGCGGCGCGCCGCCGATGACGACCCGGGCGCCCGCGGCGACGGCGTCGCGCACGAGTTCGTCGACCTTGGAGCGACCGGCCTCGTCGATGAGGGGGCCGACCTGGACGCCGTCCTCGGAGCCGCGGCCCACGACCATGGAGCCGAGCTTTTCGGCGAGGCGCCCGGTGAAGGCCTCGGCGACCGAGGCGTGGACGTACATGCGGTTGGCCGCGGTGCAGGCTTCCCCGATGTTGCGCATCTTCGCGATGGCGGCGCCCTCGACGGCCCGTTCCAGGTCCGCGTCCTCGCAGACGATGAGCGGGGCATTGCCGCCGAGCTCCATGGACGTACGCAGAACGTTGCCCGCGCTCTGCTCGATGAGCTTGCGCCCGACCTGCGTGGACCCGGTGAAGGAGAGCTTGCGCAGCCGCTCGTCCGACAGCAGCGGCCCGCACACATCCCCCGGCCGGGTGGTGGTGAGGACGCTGAGGACGCCGTCCGGGAGCCCGGCCTGGCCGAGGATCTCGGCGAGGGCCAGCATGGACAGCGGGGTCTGGTGGGCGGGCTTGACGATCATCGTGCAGCCGGCGGCCACCGCCGGGCCGATCTTGCGCGTGCCCATGGCCGTGGGGAAGTTCCACGGAGTGATCAGCAGCGCGGGCCCGACCGGCTGCCGCATGACCCAGATGCGGCCGTTGCCGTCGGGGGCGGTCTTCCAGCCGCCGTCGATACGGACGGCCTCCTCCGCGAACCAGCGGAAGAACTCGGCGGCGTAAAGGATCTCCGAGCGCGATTCGGCGACCGGCTTGCCCATTTCCAGGGTCATCAGCACGGCGAGGTCGTCCTGCCGCTCGACGATCAGTTCGAAGGCGTTGCGCAGGATCTCGCCGCGCTCGCGCGGGGCGGTGGCGGCCCACGCGGCCTGGGCGCCGGCGGCCGCGTCCATCGCGGCGTGGGCGTCCTCGGCCCCGGCGTCCGGCACGGCGCACAGCGGCTGGGCGGTTGAGGGATCCTCGACCTCGTACTCGCGGCCACCGCTCGCCGGGCGCCACTTTCCGCCGATCAGCAGCCCCTTGGGCACGCGTTCGACGACCAGTTGCTCACGCTTGTCACTCAAGTCGCTCATGGCAGCTCCCTGCCTGTCGCGGACATTCCCACCCTCCAGATTCGCATGAATGGCCCCGGGGCGCCGGGGTAGGAGCGGCCCTCGTACGCGAACCGCACCACCGGAGGACTGGTTTATGTCGACGCTCTCCCGCAGGGGATTCCTCGCCGCAGCGGCCGTGGCAGCGGCCACCGGCTGCAGCCGCACGGAAGTGGGGACCGGTGCCCCGACGGGGGATTCCGATCTTCTCGCGAAGCTACGAAAGCAGGGGTACGTACGGGTCGGTTTCGCCGGCGAGGCACCGTACGGCTTCAAGGACGGCAACACGCTCGCGGGCGAGGCGCCGACCCTGCACAAGGAGATCTTCAAGGCGCTCGGCGTGCCGGAACTGCGGCCCACGCTCACCGATTTCAGCTCGCTCATACCCGGCTTGGCGGCCGACCGGTTCGACGTGGTCAGCGCGGGGATGGCGATCACCCCGGACCGCTGCGCGAAGGTGATCTTCTCGGAGCCGGAGTTCGTTTCGCCGACCGCGCTGATGGTGCGCAAGGGCAACCCGAAGCAGCTCACCGACCTGAAGTCGGCTGCCGCCAAGGGCAGCACCGTCGGTGTGCTGACGGCGGCCGTCGAGGCGGACTACGCGACCGCGGCGGGCGTCCCCGGCGCGAAGGTCAGGGCGCTGGCCAAGCAGCAGGACGGGCTGGACGCCCTGGTCGCCGGGCGGATCGACGCCTTCGCGCTGACCAGCATCTCGCTGCGCTGGCTGGCGAAGACCAACAGCGGCGCCGACGTGCAGGTCCTGGACCCCTTCCTGCCGGTCCTGCACGGAACGAAGCAGTACAGCCCGGGTGGCGCGGTCTTCCGCAAGGACACCGACTCCCTCCGGGACGCCTTCAACACCCAGCTCAAGAAGATCACCGCCGATCCGGCCCGCTACACCTCGCTGATCGGCAGGTACGGCTTCACCAAGGCCGAGGTCCCGCCTGCCTCCCTCAGGACGGCCGAGCTGTGCAAGGCGTGAGCGCATGAGCTTCCTCACCGCTTTCGTCCGGTCCCTGCCCAGCATCTGGGACGGCATTCAGATCACCGTCCTGGCCACTCTCCTGGGCGCGCTCCTCGCCCTGGTCCTCTCCTTCGTCCTCGGGCTGGCCGCGCGCTCCCGCCACCTCCTCGTACGCGGGCTGGCGCGGGCCGTGGTCGAGTTCTTCCGGGGCACCTCTCTGTACGTACAGCTCTTCTGGCTGTTCTTCGCGCTGCCCATCCTCGGCTTCAAGCTCGTGCCGCTGGCCTGCGCGGTGCTGGCCTTCGGGCTCAACTACGGGGCGTACGGCTCGGAGGTCGTACGGGGTGCGCTGGCCGCGGTGCCGCGCGCGCAGTGGGAGGCGACGGTGGCGCTCAACATGACGCCGTGGCAGCGGATGCGGAAGGTGATCCTGCCGCAGGCGTGGCCGCAGATGATCCCGCCGTTCAACAACCTCCTGATCCAGTTGCTGAAGTCCACTCCCCTGCTGTCGCTGATCACGGTCTCCGACATCACCTTCCAGATGGACCAGTTGCGCTCGGCGACCGGTGACACCAAGGCCGCGTATCTCGTCCTGCTGGTCATCTACTTCGTCCTCGCCTACGCGCTGACGCTCTGCATGAACGGCCTCGAGGCCCTGGGCAAGGCCCGCCTCGGACAAGGGCGTGCCTGATGTGGGACTGGCACACCGCACGCGAGGGCCTGCCGCTCATCCTTCACGGTTTCGGCATCACCCTCCTGGCCACCGCCCTCGGCTCGCTGGTCGCGATCGTCCTCGGGCTGGTGATCGCGGTCCTGGGCCGTGCGCCGACCCGCTGGGTGCGGCTCCCGCTGCGCGCGGTGGTGGAGTTCGTACGCTCCACGCCGGTGATGATCCAGCTCTTCGCGGTCTGGGTGCTGGCCCCCGGGCTCGATCCGCTGACCATCGGCATCGTGGTGCTCGGCCTCCACTACGCGATGTACACCTCCGAGGTGTACCGCGCGGGCATCGACGCCGTGCCCAGGGGGCAGTGGGAGGCGGCGGTCGCGCTGTCCCTGCCGCCGATCCGTACGTGGTGGGGGGTGGTGCTGCCGCAGGCGGTGCGGAAGGTGATTCCGGCGCTGGGGAATTACGTGATCTCGATGTTCAAGGAGACGCCGTTCCTCTCGGTGATCACGGTGAACGAGATGGTCCACGAGGCGAACCAGTTCGGCAGCGACAACTTCGCGTACATGGAGGCCTTCACCATCGCAGCGGCGATCTTCCTGATCGCGAGTTACCCGACGTCCATGCTGATGAGGAAGCTGGAGAAGCGCCTTGCTCACTGACAACCCCGCCCGGAAGACCTCTGTGTCACCCGTATCGACCGCCGTGACCTTCGACCAGGTCGTCAAGCGCTACGGCGACCACACCGTCCTGGACCACCTCGACTTCGAGGTCCGCCAGGGCGAACGCGTCACCCTCATCGGCCCCAGTGGCTCCGGCAAGACCACCATCCTGCGGCTGCTGATGACCCTGGAACGCGTCACCGAGGGCGTCATCCAGGTCAACGGGCAGCCGTTCTCCGGGCTGCCCGAGAAGCAGCTCCGCCGCGCCCGTCGCCACATCGGCATGGTCTTCCAGCAGTTCAACCTCTTCCCCAACATGAAGGTCCTCGACAACATCACCGAGGCCCCGGTCCAGGTCCTCGGCCTGAGCCGTGACGAAGCCGCCGAGCGCGCACGCGACCTCCTCGACCTGGTGGGCCTGGCCGACAAGGCCGACGTACACCCCACCCGGCTCTCCGGCGGCCAGCAGCAACGCGTCGCGATCGCCCGCGCCCTGGCGATGCGGCCCGACATCCTGTTGCTGGACGAGGTCACCTCCGCCCTCGACCCCGAACTGGTGCAGGGCGTCCTGGACGTACTGCGGGACATCGCCCAGGCCACCGACATCACCATGCTGTGTGTCACGCACGAGATGGGCTTCGCCCGGGACATCTCCGACCGGGTCCTGATGTTCGACGGCGGCCGGGTGATCGAGTCCGGGCCCCCGGAGCGGATGTTCAGCGAACCCGAGCACGAAAGGACCCGGGATTTCCTCGGCGCGGTGCTCTGAATGAGATTGGTCCGTGCCATGGGCATATGCCAGTGTGGCGCGTTCCTGCATATACGCCTGGAGGGCCCCACTTAAGTCCCCAACTCGCTCTACCTGAAAGCCTATCCGGGCTATCGTTGATTCCGGCCCTGCTGCCGGGCCCGGTCCGCCGCGTTCGGCGACCGTGACCAGCAGCTACAGCAAGGACGCAAACGGTCACACCTGTAGGGGGACACCGTGGCGCTTGAGCACGGACAGATCGCGCCGGTCTACGCGGTCCAGTACGCACTGCGCGTACTGGAAGCCGTCGACAGCCATCGGCACGGCGTCACCGCCCAACAGCTCGCCCGTGAAATCGGCGTGCCGATCGAATATCTCACCCAGGTCCTGACCATGCTCAAGCGGGAGCGCTATCTGCACTCACTGCCGGGCGGTGGGTACGCGGTCGGGGAGTCGCTCGTCCTGCTCGGCAGCGCCAGCCGGGACAAGGCGCTCGGCGACAAGATCAAGAGCGTGCTGATGGCGCTCCGCGACGAGGTGGGCGCGGCGGTCTACTTCAGCCGTTACGACGAGGGCGAGGTCAAGATCGTCGACTTCGCCGACAGCCCGAACGCGCCGAAGGTGAACGAGTGGGTCGACTTCCGCTCCGCCGCCCACGCCAGCGCGGTCGGCAAGTGCCTGCTCACCCAGCTCGACCACGACGGCCGCCGCGACCACCTCTCCCGGCACAAGGTCGTACGGCTCACATCCCGTACGACCATCAGCGAGAAGGTGCTCCTCACCAAGCTGGAGAGCCAGCCGGCCTCCTCGCCGACCCTGGATCTCCAGGAGTACGCGGTGGGCACGGTCTGCGCCGCCATCCCCATCACCGTCGGCAAGACTGTCGGCTGCCTCGCGCTCTCGCTTCCGGTCACCGAGGCGCACCGCCTGCGCCCGGCAGCCGACACGCTCAACGAGCGGGCGGCGCCGGTGCTGCTGTCGCTGGCCTTCTGACGCTTTTCGCACGCACGAGCCGCACGAGCCGCGCGAGCAAATGAGGAAGGGCCCCTCACCGGAGTGAGGGGCCCTTCCTACGTTTGTGCGCCGCGAGGGACTTGAACCCCCAACCCGCTGATTAAGAGTCAGCTGCTCTGCCAGTTGAGCTAGCGGCGCTCACCGACAGAGAAGATCCTACCTGACCTGCGGGGGTGTTCCCGACCACGTCCTCGAACGGCCCCAGATCATCGTCCAGCCACCCCAGCCGCACCATCTTCACCCCGGCCTGGAAACGGCTCTCGGCGCCTATCTGCTGCATCAACTCCGCGACGATCCGGCGGACCGTACGGTCCGACAGGCCGAGCTTGCGCGCGATCGCCTCGTCCGTCAGGCCGGAGGCGAGCAGGCGCACGACCTCCCGGTGGCGGGTCCCGGCGACCGTTGCTCCACCCTCGTCGGAGACCAAGTCGGAGGACGTGGCCCAGAAGTGTTCGAAGAACTGGCGGAGCACCGCCACCATCGCGGGGCTGCGGAGCACCATGGCGGGAGGCGCGGCTTCATCGCCCGACGTTGTGTCCGAGTCAAAGGAGGGCACAACGGCCACATTGTGGTCAATGACGATCAGCCGCATCGGAAGCGTTGTGGCGGTGCGCACCTCGGCGCCGTCGCGCACCAGTTGCCTGAGGTGCGCGCGCATATAGGGGACCGCCGCCGACGTGGCGAGCTGAATCGAACGCATCGCCACCCCACGCTGCAATGTCTCGCGGTTGCGTGCGTCGCCGGCGGTGAGCCGCTCCGCGGGGAGCGGACGCCCTGGGTGCATCGAGAGGATTTCGACCCGGGAACTACGGGAGGCCTCGTCCAGGATGGACGCGATCTGGGCCGGCTGGACCGCGACCTCGATCCGGCCCTCGGCGAGCTGCCGGAAGTGCACTGGCTGGAACTCGGTCACCACCTGCGCCAGGGCTGTGTGCGCGCGGTTGACGTCGGCCAGCAACTCCTCGGTTCCGCGACGGCTGGCCTCGAGCATCTGGGCCATGGCGGTGGCCGGTGAATGAACCGACCAGCCACTGATCACCCCGGGGAACGGTGCCGCCAGGCCCAGTTCCTCGAGCCAGCCTATCGCATCAGCGAGTTCCTGACTGGTCCAGCCAAGGCGGACACAGACCTCTTCCGGGACCCAGTCGGCATCGCTGAGCGCCAGCGCATAAAGCTCCCTCGCTCGCCCGCGCACCAGGTCGTCGCTCACTCCGCACCCCCTGCGCTCATCATGTCCACCCCGGCTCGCTCAGAGTAAACGCCGCAGCTGGACAATGGACCCTTCGGGTCCCATCCGGTCCCATGTGTCCGCATAGGGCCATGTCCGTTTCCGGACCTCGGAATCTGAAGACCACTGCCTTGTTGTCCGACAGAATTCAGTCAGCCGTACGGTTCCTGGAGCCGCTCCGGCAAGCCAGATCCGTCGCATCCCTGCTCACACCCCCGGACAGGTCGGTCATGACTTCGATACGCCGCACTGCCCTCCGCATTCTGGCGGGCTTCGCCGCTGCCACCTTGATGGCTCTTGGCGGCGCGTCCGCTGCTTCGGCACATCCTGCCGCTGCAGCGTCGTCCCAGGCCACAGCGTCACCTAGCGACATCGTCTGGTAGGTACCCCAAAGACCACTCCCCTCCCCCCACGCTGATGGGCCCGGCATCCTCCCCCCCTCTTGCCGGGCCCCTCAGCATGCCCGCGTACCGGCGGGCACCGGGCCGCGGCGGGAAGCCGCCAAGGCGGCTTCCCGCCGCGGCCCGGTGATGCGTGGGCCCTTTCGTGGGAGGTACGCCTCCTGTGCCTGACATGTGCGCAACCACAGAGGTCCCGTAATGCAAGACGTTTCCGGGCCAGACGTCGTGTCCTGGTGACGGCGACCGCCACAGCGTTCGTCGTCACTTTCGGCTCACTGCTGAAACGTACGACCTCACCCTGATCACCGGGGACGTCGTGCACTTCACGGACGGCCCGGGCACCCGGGACCTCGTCACCGTGGACCGCCCCGAGGGGCGACTGACGGGGTGAAGATCCAGCAGAGCGGCGCGGATGTGTACGTCGTGCCGGACGAGGCGGAGCCGCTGCTGACCGCCGGGAGCACCGTCAGCGCCGCTTCACCAGCATCCGGGGCTCGGCGCTGAAGGCGAGCAAGATGGCGGCCCGCAGTTTCTGGAAGGACGCGACGGCCGGGCGGCAGCGGGATCGCCAAGCTGTGGCTGGACGGCCGGGTCGAGGCGAGCCTCGAGGAGTCGGTGCCGCAGATCAACGCACCGCAGGCCTGGGCGGAGGGACACCCTGCTGAAGAAGTCCGACGGCCAGGCCTTCGGCGTCTGGGACCAGCCCGCGCAGACGCTCCCGTACCGCCTTGTCCTGGACGCCTCTGGATCGCGCCGGAGCTGAAGCCCCACGCGGTGTGGGTGCGGACCGGGGTCCGCCACTCGGCGGGACGGCTCCTGGCAGCAGGACACCAGGCTCCTGCAGCTCGACTACGGCGTCGCCACCGACCTCGCCGGTGATGTGCGGGCCGCAGCCGGGTGAGCCTCGGTCTGTCCTCCGCCACGCAGGAGTGGCTGGACAGTGTGACGAAGGTGATAACGGCCACGCTGTCGGTCTCGTACGACGGCGGAAAGACCTGGCGGCCGGTGTCGCTGCACAACCGGCACGGCGGGCGCCGGACCGCCGACATCCGGACTCCGCGCACGTCAGGGGGGTTCGTGTCGCTGAGAGCCACCGCCGCGGATGGGGCCGGCGACAGCGTGAGTCAGGAGATCATCCGGGCCTTCGGGCTGAGCTGAGGGGGACGTGGTCGGAGGGGTGGTGGTCAGCAGCACCCCCTCCGACCACGTATGATTGTCCCGTTGGTGAGCGCCGTTAGCTCAATTGGCAGAGCAGCTGACTCTTAATCAGCGGGTTCGGGGTTCAAGTCCCTGACGGCGCACCTCCACGAAGCGTTCTTCCTCCGGGAAGGGCGCTTCTGCCTATTCCGCTGTGTCTTCCGCTCGCATGAGAAAATAGGGCGAATAGGACCTGTCTTCACTGCGGCCCGTACGGAGGGCGGGTGGCGGCTACGCTCCCGTACACCGTTTCGGGGGTAGGCGGCAGGAAAGAGGACCGGTATGCGTACGCACGACCTCGGGTCCAGGGTCGGCGAGGCAGACGGCGTCAGCGCCGCACCTGGCGGGCTGCTGGACTTGCTGCGGGTCGCCGCGTTCGTCCTGGACTACGACGGACGCGTCACCCTGTGGAGCCCCGAGGCCGAACAGCTGTTCGGGTACACGGCGGACGAGATCCTCGGGCACAGCGGCGCGAGGCTGGTCGCCCCGGAGAACTACACCCTGGTCACGGAGCTGTTCGAGCAGGTCAAGGCAGGCGCGTCCTGGGCGGGCGTCTTCCCGGTTCGGCACAAGGACGGCACCGACCAGTACGTGGAATTCCGCAACATGCGGCTGGACGACGCCGACGGGCGGATCTACGCCCTCGGTATGGGCGCCGACGTCACCACCGTACGGAGCGTCGAGACCGACCTGGCCATCTCCAACAGCCTGGTCGAGCAGTCGCCGATCGCGATCGCGGTCTTCGACCCCGACCTGCGGCTGGTGCGGGCCAACCAGGCCGAGGTGGAGATGACCGGGATACCGGAGGCCGCCATGCTGGGCCTGCGCGCCGGCGAGATCGCGCCCGACGTCGACTCCGAGGCGATCGAGGCCGCGATGGGCGAGGTGCTGGCGACCGGGAGGCCGCTGATCGACCGCCAGCACACCGGCCGGACCGCAGCCGACCCGGACCACGATCACGCCTGGTCGGTCTCGTACTACCGGCTCGACGATCCCGCGGGGCAGGTGGTGGGGCTGGCGGCCTCGGCCATCGACGTGTCGGAGCGCGTACGGCAGACCAACGAGATCGCCGAGGCCCGTGGCCGCCTCACCCTGATCGCCGAGGCCGGTACGCGGATCGGCACCACCCTGGACCTCAGCCAGACCGCCCGCGAGCTGGCCGACGTGGCCGTTCCCCGGCTCGCCGACATGGCCGCCGTCGATGTCCTCGACTCCGTCCTGCGGGGGCGTACCTCCGCCGACGAGGCCATGGCCGACGACGGCTCCGCGCAGTTCCGGGCGCTGGCTGTCGCCGCCGAAAGCCCCACCGACGCCATCCACGCCGCCGACCCGGTCGGGGAGCTCGCCTCCTACGGACCGACCCGGCTGATCACCAAGAGCGTCCGGCAGGGCAAGCCGGTCCTGGTACGCCAGGTGGACGCCCGCATGATGCGGCGCATCGCCCGAAACGACGAGGCCGCGGGGGTGCTGCTGGCCTCCGGAGCCCACTCGTATCTGGCGGCGCCCCTGATCGCCCGCGGCGATGTGCTGGGCACGCTCAGCCTCTTCCGTACGACGAACCAGCGCCCCTTCAACGACGAGGACCGCACCCTGGCCTGCGAGCTGGCCGCCCGCGCCGCGATATCCATCGACAACGCCCGGCTCTACGCCGCCGAGCGCGAGACCGCCCTCGCCCTGCAGCGCAGCCTGCTCCCGCAGGCGCCGCCGGAGATCGACGGCATGGAGATCGCCTTCCGGTATCTCCCGGCGGTGAGCGACGTCGGCGGGGACTGGTTCGACGTCCTGCCGCTCAAGGACGGGAAGGTCGGGCTCATCGTCGGCGACGTCATGGGCAAGGGCGTGCAGGCCGCCGCCATCATGGGCCAGCTCCGCACCGCCACCCGGGCCTTCGCCCAGCTCGGCCTCGCCCCCGACGAGCTGCTGCGGCACCTCGACGACATCCCGGTCACCCTGGGCAGCGAGTCGATCGCGACCTGCATGTACGCGGTATGCGACCCCCACACGGGGCGCTGCGTCTTCTCCAGCGCCGGACATCTGCCCCCGGTGATGATCCCGCCCGAGGGACGCGCCCAGCTGCTCGACGTCCCTGTCGGCGCACCGCTCGGCGTGGGCGGCGTTCCTTTCCGCACCGCCGAGTACACGCTGGAGGAGGGCGCCCTGCTCGCCCTCTTCACCGACGGGCTGGTCGAGGACCGCCGCCAGGACATCGACGTCGGGCTGCAGCTCCTGCTGGGCCTCCTCGAAGGTGACCAACGCCCCCTCGAACAGACCTGCGACCTGGTGCTCGACGCCCTCCACCGCGCCCCCGACGACGATGTGGCGCTGCTGCTGGCGCGGCTGGGCTAGCGCACCACCGCTGTCCGACTCAGCCGCAGATCCGTCGCCGACGCGGCCAGATGCACCGCCCGCCGGCCCGTCCCCAGCACCCAGCGGTGGGCCCGGGGGTCCCAGGAGGAGAGCAGGCGGGCCGGGATGCGCAGGGTGAGTGTGCGGGAGCGGCCGGGGGCGAGGTCGATCCGCTGGTAGGCGGCGAGGGTCCTGCGGGCCTGCGGGAGGGCGAGGTCCGGCGATGGCCCGAGGTAGATCTGGGGGACGTCGCTGCCGCGCCGGTGCCCGGTGTTACGTACGGTGAAGCGCACCCGCAGGCCATGTCCCTCGGGCTCGGCGGCCAGGCCCGAGTAGGCGAACGTCGTGTACGACAGCCCGTGGCCGAAGGGGAAGAGCGGCTCGACGCCCTCCTCGTCGTACCAGCGGTAGCCGATGCGGATGCCCTCGGCGTAACGCTCCTCGCCGCCCACCCCGGGATAGCGGCGGCGGTCACCGGAGAGCGGGTGCCGGTCGTCGCCGGCCGGGAAGGTCTGGCTGAGGCGGCCGCCGGGGTTGGCGTCGCCGAAGAGCAGGGCGGCGGTGGCGGCGGCGCCCTCCTGGCCCGGGTAGTACATCTGGAGCACGGCGGCGGTGCGGTCCAGCCAGGGCATGGCTGTGCTGGAGGAGGTGTTGAGGACCACCACGGTCCGGGGGTTGGCCGCGGTGACCGCCTCGATCAGTGCGTCCTGGTTGCCGGGCAGCCGGATCGTCGTACGGTCATGGCCCTCGGTGGCGTCCTCGTACGCGAAGACCACGGCCGCCCGGGCGGCACGCGCCGCCTTCGCCGCCGCCGCGACGTCCTGGGCACGCGAGGCTCTGGTGATCTTCGCGAGGCGGAAGGTCCGGCCTCCGGTACCGCCGGTGCCGCCTTTGCCGGTGACGGTGAGCCGGTGGGTGCCTGCCGTCAGCTTCAGGGTCCTGCGGCGGACGGACAGGCCGTCGGTGGTCGTGGAGATCAGCCCGCCGCTGAAGTTCTCCGCCCATCCAGCGGCCTGGGGGAACAGTTCGGCGCCGCCGTCCAGGACGACCTTGGGGCGGTCGGCGTGCGCGCCGGTGTAGTGGATGAGGAGGGTCCACGCCTCGTCGTCCCGGTCGGCCGTCACATCGATGTCGTGGGTGTAGGCGGCGCCGGGTGCGATGGTGTGCTCGTGGAAGACCCTGCCGTAGATGTCCTCCCCCAGCGCGTACGTGACCTCGCTGCCCCGCCCGGCCCGGGCCCGGATCGCCTTCAGGGGGCTGTCCGCCCGGTCCGGCGCGACATGCGCGCTGCCGCCGCCGCTCACGAACGGCACCGAGCCGGTCGGGCCGATCACGGCGATGCTGCTGGCCGCCGCCCCGGTCAGCGGGAGCGCCGCGCCCTGGTTGCGGAGCAGCACCCCGCCGCGCGTGGCGACCTTCAGCGCGGTACGTGCCCCGGCGGAGGAGCCCCGGGCCGGGCGGTGCGGCACGGCGCCGCCGAGCAGCCCGAAGCGGTCCATGACGGTCAGGACGCGCCGCACCGAGCGGTCGACCAGCGCCTCGGGGACCGTGCCGTCGGTGACCGCCTTCCTGAGCGCGGCCCCGAAGTACGTACCGCCGGGCATCTCCATGTCCAGGCCCGCCCGGATCGCCGGGGCCGTGCTGTGGGCGGCGGACCAGTCCGTCATCACCCAGCCCCCGAAGCCCCACTGCTCGCGCAGCACCGTGTCCAGCAGGTACGGGCTCTCGCAGGCGAAGGTGCCGTTGACCTTGTTGTACGCCCCCATCACCGCGCCCACCCCGGCGCGGACGGCGGCCTCGAAACCGCGCAGCTCGGTCTCGTGCATCGTCTGCTCGTCGGCCACGACGTTGATCGACTCGCGCTCGTACTCCTGGTTGTTGAGCGCGAAGTGCTTCACCGTCGCGATCAGCCCCTGGCTCTGGATCCCGCGCACCTCGGCACCGACCAGGTCGGCCGCCAGTAGCGGATCCTCGCTGAAGGTCTCGAAGTTGCGGCCCCCGTACGGCGTCCTGATCAGGTTGACCATCGGCGACAGCAGTACGTCCTGGCCCAGGGCCCGGCCCTCCCGGCCGATCACCCTTCCGTACTCCCGCGCCAGCCCCGGATCGAAGGCCGACGCCAGCAGCGCGGGCGCCGGCAACGCCGTGGCGGGCGCGGTCACCCTCACCCCGGCCGGGCCGTCGGACAGCCGCAGCGGCGGAATCCGCAGCCGCGCCACGCCCGGGATGTACCCAGCCTGCCCGAGCGGCGCCGGGTCGGTCGCCCCGTGGAGGAGGCTCAGCTTCTCGTCGAGCGTGAGCTGCCCGAGCAGCCGCTCGACCCGTCTCCCGTCGGCCGGCCTGGGCCGTCCGGTCGTGGCGGCGACGACGGCCACGGCTCCGCCGAGGATGCGGAGAGCGGTACGGCGGGAGACGGACGCGGACGCGGGTGCGGGCATTCCGGGACTCCTTCCCTGAAGCTGACCCCCCATCAGCTACCAGGGAAGGAGCCCGAAGTCACGCCTACCGCGCCGGGCCCGCGGGGCCGTCAGTCGCCGTGGACGTCGTTCGTCGCGGCGATCTGCTTCCAGGACTTGGGCTGCTGCACGTCGGCGCGTACGCCCAGGGCCGTCGCGGCGGGGTCGGCGGGCTTGGCCGTGGCGTAGAGCCAGGTCCGGAAGAGGGCGCCGAGGTCCTGGCCGGAGATCTGCTCGGCGAGGGCCTGGAAGTCGGCGATGGTGCCGTTGCCGTAGCGGCGCTCGGTGGGCCAGGTCTTGAGGAGCCGGAAGAAGTCGTTGTCGCCGATGGCGTTGCGCAGGGCCTGGATGGCGAGGGCGCCACGGTCGTACACGGCGATGTCGAACTGGTTGTCGGGGCCGGGGTCGCCGGGGGCGACGGTCCAGAAGGAGTCGGTGGCGGGGTGGAGGGCGTAGACGTAGTCGGCGAGTTCCTGCGCGGTGCCCTCGTCCTCGTGCTCGGACCAGAGCCACTGGGCGTAGCGGGCGAAGCCCTCGTTGAGCCAGATGTCGGACCAGCGTTCCAGGGAGACGCTGTCGCCCCACCACTGGTGGGCCAGTTCGTGGACGACGACCGAGGTGTTGGAGCCGTTGGCGAACTGCTTGGGGCTGTAGAAGACCCGGGTCTGGGTCTCGAGCGCGAAGCCGCTCTTCACGTTGGGGACGTAACCGCCCGCCGTGCTGAAGGGGTAGGGGCCGAAGTAGCCGCTGAGCCAGTCGACGATCTCGCCGGTGCGCTCGACGCTGGCGCGGGCGGCGCCGTCGTTGTCGCCGAGGTCGGTGGAGTAGGCGTTGATGACGGGGACGCCGCCGTCGCTGGTGCTGGTGGTGATGTCGAAGTGGCCTATGGCCAGGGTCGCGAGATAGGTCGCCTGCGGCTTGTTCTCGCGCCAGTTGTAGCGGGTCCAGCCGAGCTTGGAGCTGCTGGAGACGAGCACCCCGTTGCTGATCGCCTGGGTGCCGTCGGGGACGGACACCGACACGTCGTACGTGGCCTTGTCGAGGGGGTGGTCGTTGCTGGGGAACCACCACCAGGCGGCTTCGGGCTCGTTGGCGTTGACGCCGCCGTCGGGAGTGCGCTGGTACGAGGTGAAGCCGTAGCGCTGAACGGCGGAGGGGACGCCGTGGTAGCGGACGACGACCGTGGCCTGTTTGCCCTGCTCGAGCGGCTTGGCCGGGGTGATCTCCAGCTCCTGCTCACCGGAGGCCGCGAAGGCGGCCTTGTTGCCGTTGACCCGGACCTCGTCCACGTCGAGGGCGAAGTCGAGGTTGAAGCGGGTCAGACCCTGGGTGGGCGTGGCGAGGATGGTCGCCGTGCCCTCCAGCTCGTCGGTGGCGGGCTGGTACTTCAGGCGCAGGTCGTAGTGGGAGACGTCGTAGCCGCCGTTGCCGTACGTGGGGTAGTACGGATCGCCGATGCCGGCGGCGCCGGGTCCGGCGTCGGCGGCCGATGCCGGGACGGCCAGCAGCAGGGCGGCGGTTCCGGCGGTGAGGGCGAGCAGTCTCTTGCGCACAGGGGTCCTCCGGTGCGGTGGGGAGAAGGGACACTCGGACCCTAGGGAGTCCCACCCGCCCCGGGAACCACATTCCCGGCCGTTGCCACAGGGATTTCACAGGGGGAAATACAGGGGACAACCCGCCCGCCGGATCACTTCAGGCCCAGCGCCGCCTTCATCATCGACGTCGCGATCGGCGCCGCCAGCCCGTTGCCGCTGACTTCCGAGCGCGCCGCGTCGGACTGCTCGACCACGACCGCGACGGCGACCTCCTTGCCGTTGCTGCCCTTGGCGTAGGAGGCGAACCAGGCATAGGGCGTGCCGCTGTTGTTCTCGCCGTGCTGCGCGGTGCCGGTCTTGCCGCCGACCTCGACGCCGCTGATCTTCGCGTTCGTACCCGTGCCGTTCTGGACGACGTTGACCATGGCCTGCTGGAGCTGGGTGGCGGTGCGCTGGCTGACCACGCGGGTGGTGGCCGAGTCCGGGAACGAGGTGATGGTCTTGCCGTTGCCGTCGGTCACCTTGGACACCATGTGCGGGCTGGCGAGTTGGCCACCGTTGGCGAGTGCCGCGACGACCATCGCCATCTGCAGCGGGGTCGCAGTGTCGCTGAACTGACCGATGCCGGACAGGGCGGTCTGCGGCTGGTCCATGCCGGAGGGGTAGACGCTCGTGGCGGCGCGGACCGGGATGTCGAGCTTGGCGGCGTTGAAGCCGAACTTCTCGGCGGTCGCCTTCACCTTGGCCTGACCGAGCTGGACCGCGAGCTTGGCGAAGACTGTGTTGCAGCTGTACTGCAGGGCCGTCTGGATGCTGGCGTTCTTGCAGGGGGCCGAGGTGTTCTCGTTCGTGATCGGGGTGCTCGTGCCGGGCGCGGTGTACGGGGCCGGGGAGTTGGTGTTCTGCGTCACCGAGCTGTAGAGCCCGTTCTCCAGCGCGGCCGCCGCGACGACCAGCTTGAAGGTCGAGCCCGGCGGATAGGTCTGGCGCAGAGCGCGGTTCAGCATGGGGCTCGCGCTGTCGGCCTGGAGCTTGCTGAAGGCCTTGCCATCGGCGGTGGAGCTGCCGCTGAAGGTGGACGGGTCGTACGAGGGTGTGGAGGCGACCGCCAGGATCTCGCCGGTGGCCGGGTCGATCGCGACGGCGGCGCCCTTCTTGGCGCCGAGCCCGGTGTAGGCGGCCTTCTGCACGGCCGGGTCGATGGTCGTGACGACGTCGCCGGGCTTGGCGGGGGTGTCGGTGAGGGTGTCCTTGACGCTCTTGAGCCGGGTGTCGGTGCCGTCGAGGACGTCCTGGTAGATGCCCTCCAGCTGGGTCGCACCGTAGACCTGCGAGCTGTAGCCGGTGACGGCGGAGTACAGCGACCCGTCGGGGTAGGTGCGCTTGTACTTCAGGTCACCGCCGGTGGTGGCCTTGGAGCCGGTGACCGGCTTGCCGGCCACGATGATGTCGCCCAGCGGATTCGCGTACTGCGCGATGATCTTCCGCCGGTTGTGCGTCTGGTCCGCGAGGGCCTTGGAGTCCACGGCCTGCACCCAGGTGGCCCGCACGAGCAGCGAGAGCACCAGGAGCAGACAGAAGACCGAGGCACGCCTGATCGTCGTATTCATCCCACTGGTAGGACGGGTGAACCGGATGGGATGGTTCCGACCGATGCGCACAGGTTTCCCACAGCGGCGGCTGCGCGGGAGCCGAACCCGTACCCCTACCCCTGTCACGGCGGTAGTGCCCCGCGCATTAGTGGGGCGCACGGGGCAACGCACAGCTGTCTCAAAGAGCACATACGCCCTGTTTCCAAGGGGTTTCGTCCTTGCGATCAAGAAGGGCGTTCCTGGACGCTTGGGATCAAGGACGCGTATGCACCAATCTGGCCTTCAACAAGGCGAGTTGAGAAAGAAGGGAGTGCGTTCAAGGCGTGACCGAGCGATGGCACGGTCGTTGATGAGTCATAGCCAGCCTCATCCGGACCGACCACCACCTCACCTGTACGTATACCCGGGCGGCGGGGGGCCGCAGCTGCCCGGGAACGTGATGCCGTAAGAGATACGGCACACATGCTTCGGGGGGAGCATTCATGACGCCGACACCGACCGGCGCCCAGCAGTACACGACCACCGAACGTCCCGCCATTCCGCAGCAGTGGCAGCGCGACCCTGCCACACGGGGCCCACGGTACGACTACGAGCATTACAGCCGACTCGCCGGGCCCATGACCGAGGCGCCCGTCGACCGTCCCTATCGAGTCAAATACCGCAGCCTGCTGTCCGACGAACCCCACCGCATACGCGCGGCCCTGCTGCTCGGCGCCGCGCCCGTGCTCTCCGCGATCCTGCTGGCCTGGCTGATGCAGCCCGGACACTGGACCCGCAGAGCCGGCGCCCCGGCCTGGATGACGGTGTGCGACACCGTGATGCTGGTCTCGATCGGGCTCATCGAGCTCTTCCGACTGATCAACGTCAGCTCGAACGCCCACGCGACACTCGTCGCCCGCGACCCCATACCCGTGGTCCCGGAGGTGGGCACGAAGGTCGCCTTCCTCACCACCTTCGTCCCGGGCAAGGAGCCACTGGCCATGGTGGGAGCCACCCTGGAGGCGGCCACCAGGCTCCGGCACCGCGGTGTGCTCCACATATGGCTCCTCGACGAGGGCGACGACCCGGCCGTCAGGGAGCTGTGCGACCGGCTCGGCGTACGGCACTTCAGCCGCAAGGGCGTCGAGAGGTGGAACCAGTCCAAGGGCGCCTTCCGCGCGAAGACCAAGCACGGCAACTACAACGCCTGGCTCGACGCCCACGGCGACGACTACGAGTTCTTCGCCTCCGTCGACACCGACCACATACCGCTCGCCAACTTCCTCGATCGGATGCTCGGTTACTTCCGCGACCCCGACACGGCCTTCGTCGTCGGCCCCCAGGTCTACGGCAACTACGAGAACGCCGTGACCAAGGCCGCCGAAAGCCAGCAGTTCCTCTTCCACGCCCTCATCCAGCGGGCCGGCAACGCCTACGGCGCCCCGATGTTCGTCGGCACCAACAACGCCGTCCGGATATCCGCCCTCAAGAGCATCGGCGGCCTCGTCGACTCCATCACCGAGGACATGGCCACCGGCCTCGAACTCCACCGCCACCGCAATCCCCGCACCGGCCGCAAATGGCGCTCCGTCTACACCCCGGACGTCCTGGCCGTCGGCGAGGGCCCGGCCTCGTGGACCGACTTCTTCACCCAGCAGCTGCGCTGGAGCCGTGGGACGTACGAGACCGTGCTCAAGCAGTTCTGGAAGGCGCCCTTCACCCTGTCACCGGGCCGGTTCCTCAACTACGGCCTGATGCTCGTCTACTACCCGATGACGGCCTTCAACTGGCTTCTGGGCGCCCTGAGCTGCGCCCTGTTCCTCGGCCTCGGCGCCTCGGGCATCCAGATCAACTCCGAGGTCTGGATGATGCTCTACAGCGACGCCGCCGCCCTCCAGATAGGCCTCTACATCTGGAACCGGCGCCACAACGTCAGTCCCCACGAGCCCGAGGGTTCCTCCGGCGCCGCCGGAATGGTGATGTCGGCCCTGTCCGCGCCGATCTACGCCCGCTCGCTGCTGGACACCCTGCTCCGCCGGAAAAGCAACTTCGTGGTCACCCCGAAGGGCGACTCGGCCAGCCCGGACCGGCTGCTGTCGACCTTCCGGATCCACATCTTCTGGACGCTGGTCTTCGGCGGCTCGCTCGCCGCCAGCTTCTTCAACCGCCACACCCACGTCGCGATGCGCACCTGGGCGACGCTGGCGCTGATCATCACCACCGCGCCGATCGTCGTCTGGTCCCTGTCGCTGATCCGGGCCAAGTCCAGGAGTGACGGCCGATGAGATACCGACCCAGCCGGCGACTGAAGAAAATGGTCGCCGGAGGCGCCGCCGTGGGCGTACTCGCCGGTATGAACACCCCCGCGATCTACGCCTACACCACCGAGAAGTACCACGAGTACAAGATCAACCAGCCCGCGTACAAGGCGAAGTACGGCCACTGGGACTTCGTCGACGTCCCCGCGAAGTACCGCATCAACTCCATCCACGCGGCCATGCTGCACACCGGCAAGGTCCTGCTCATCGCCGGCTCCGGCAACGACGAGAAGAACTTCAAGGCCAAGACCTTCCAGAGCGTCCTGTGGGATCCGGTCAAGAACACCTTCGAGGAGATCGACACCCCGAAGGACATGTTCTGCTCCGGCCACGTCCAGCTCGCCAACGGCAATCTACTGGTCGCCGGCGGCACCGCCCGCTACGAGAAGCTCAAGGGCGACGTCACCAGAGCCGGCGGCGAGATGATCATCAAGAACGAGGACCCGGACAAGCCCCGGGCCTTCCCCAAGGGCACAATCTTCGTCAACAGCGAGAACGGGAAGAAGTTCCACGCCGACTTCCCGATCAACGTGCCGCGGGCGAAGAAGACGGTGGACAAGAAGACCGGCAAGGTCACTGTCACCGCCAGCAGCGCCCGGGTCTTCGTCGAGTCCGAGGTCAAGGGCGACAAGGGCATCGTCAACACCGCGGCCCAGTACGAGATCCAGGGCCTGACCGGCGATGACAAGAACAACCTGTACGGCCTCGCCACGAAGCTCGGCATGGACAAGAAGGACTTCCAGGGCATCAAGAACGCCTACGAGTTCGACCCCATCGCCGAGAAGTACATCCCGGTAGACCCCATGAACGAGGCCCGCTGGTACCCCACCCTGGTCACCCTCGAGGACGGCAAGGTGCTCGCCGTCTCCGGCCTCGACGACATCGGCCAGGTCGTGCCCGGCAAGAACGAGATCTTCGACCCCAAGACGAAGAAGTGGACCTACACCAAGACCCGCTACTTCCCGACCTACCCCGCCCTCTTCCTCACCCAGGGCGGCAAGATCTTCTACTCCGGCGCCAACGCGGGCTACGGCCCCGCCACCGAGGGCCGCGTCCCCGGCATCTGGAACCTGAAGACCAACAGCTTCAAGCCAGTCCCCGGCATCAGCGACGCCAAGGACCTCGAGACCGCCAGCTCCGTGCTGCTGCCACCGGCCCAGGACCAGAAGGTCATGGTGCTCGGCGGTGGCGGCGTCGGCGAGTCCAAGTCCTCCACCGACCGCACCGCGATCGTCGACCTCACCAAGGACAACCCCACCTTCACGGCCGGACCCGACCTGTCCGAGCCCACCCGCTACCTCAACAGTGTCCTCCTCCCCGACGACACCGTCCTCACCACCGGCGGCTCCCGGGACTACCGAGGCCGCAGCGCCAGCGACATCCTCAAGGCTCAGATCTACGACCCCGCCTCCAACGCCTTCCTCAAAGCCGCCGACCCCGCCGTCGGCCGCGACTACCACTCCGAGGCCCTGCTCCTCCCCGACGGCCGCGTCGCCGTCCTCGGCTCCAACCCCCTCTACGGCGACAAGGACAACACCACCGCCGGCTTCTTCGAACAGCGCATCGAGATCTACACCCCCGCCTACCGCTACCGCGACACCAAGCCCGCCCTCTCCGGCGGCCCGAGCACCATCGACCGCGGCGGCTCCGCCACCTTCCTTACGACGCAGGCCGCCGGCATCAAAACAGCCCGGCTCATGCGGCCCAGCGCCGTCACCCACGCCACGGACGTCGAGCAGCGCTCCATCGCCCTCGACGTGAAAAAACAGAAAGGCGCCATCACCGTCACCATCCCCAAGGACCCGTCGCTGGTCCCCTCCGGCTGGTACATGCTCGTCGTGACGGACGGTGCCGGTACGCCTTCGAAGGCGGTATGGGTGCGGGTTCCCTAGCCAGGGAGGGGGCGGGTTTGCGCCCTGGTGACCACGTTGCTTAGGTGGACGCCATGAGCAATCCCGCCCTTCCCCTCCGCGTCGGACTCGTCGGCTACGGCCTGGCCGGATCCGTGTTCCATGCCCCCCTGATCGCCGGCACCGACGACCTGACCCTTGACACCGTCGTCACCGCCAACCCCGAGCGCCAGGCGCAGGCCCGCGCCGAGCATCCGGGGGTACGGGTCGCGGCGGCGCCGGAGGAGTTGTGGGCGCGGGCGGATGAGCTCGACCTGATCGTGCTGGCGTCGCCGAACCGTACGCACGTCCCGCTCGCGGAGGCCGCGCTCAAGGCGGGCCTGCCCGTGGTGGTCGACAAGCCGATCGCGGGGACCGCAGCCGAGGCCCGGGCGCTCGCCGCACTGGCCGAGGGGCGCGGGCTGCTGCTGTCGGTCTTCCAGAACCGCCGCTGGGACAACGACTACCTCACCCTGGTCCACCTCATCCACGCCGGCGAGCTGGGTACCGTACAGCGCTTCGAGTCCCGCTTCGAGCGGTGGCGGCCACAGCCCAAGGGCGGCTGGCGGGAATCCGGCGACCCGGCGGAGATCGGCGGGCTGCTCTACGACCTGGGCAGCCACCTGGTCGACCAGGCCCTGACCCTGTTCGGGCCGGTGGCCACGGTCTACGCCGAGTCCGACATCCGCCGCCCGGGCGCGCAGGTGGACGACGACACCTTCATCGCGCTGACCCACACCGGCGGCGTCCGCTCCCACCTGTGGATGAGCGCCACGGCCGCCCGCCTCGGCCCCCGCTTCCGCGTGCTGGGCAGCACCGCCGGCTACGTCAAGTACGGCCTCGACCCCCAGGAGGCAGCCCTGCGCGACGGCGCGCGCCCCGGCCCCGGCTGGGGCACCGAGCCCGAGTCCGCCTGGGGCACGGTCGGCGCCGGCGACGACACCCGCCCGGTCCCCACCCTCCCGGGCGACTACCCGGCGTACTACGCCACCATCGCCGCCGCCCTCCGCGACGGCACGCCCTCGCCCGTCACGGCCGCGCAGGCCGCCGACGCCCTGGACGTCCTGGAGGCGGCGCGGCTGTCCGCCCGCGAGGGCCGTACGGTCACGATCAATGGGGACAAGGGATGACCGTGGAAGCCACCGCGCTCATCGCGGAGATCGAGGCCCAGGAGCGAGGCCTCATCCTCACCCGCTTCACCAACGACGACGCCTGGCGGCTCGGCGCCCTGCTGGTCGACCTCGCCCGCGAGCGCGAGGCCGCGGTCGTGGCGGACATCCGCCGCGGCGGCCACCAGCTCTTCCACTACGCCCTGCCGGGCACCGCCCCGGACAACGACGCGTGGCTGGACCGCAAGTGCCGCGTCGTCGACCGCTACCTGGAGAGCTCCTACCTCGTCGGGACTCGCTTCCGCGCCAAGGGCACGACCTTCGAGGCCTCCTCCCGTCTCGACCCGGACCGCTATGCCGCGCACGGCGGCGCGTTCCCGCTGCGCGTCGAGGGGGTCGGTGTCATCGGTACCGTCGCCGTCTCGGGCCTGCCGCAGGCCGAGGACCACGCCCTGGTCGTCGAGGCCCTGACCCGGTTCATGTAACCCCGCGTCCGGCCGGCGGATCCGCTCCCCCTGGAGGCCGCCGGCCGGACGCCCCTCACCGTGGGCGGCCGGACTGCGGGAGAGGTCGGGCGGCCTGGGGAGGCAGGAAAAAAAACTCGGGTGACGGTGGCTGACGGTTACGGCACACGACCGGCCTCGCACCGACGGCGTCGTGCTCATCGGGCGCTGTTCGTCCAGGCTGGGAAGAAAACAGGGGAAGCCACAAAAGGCCGCATACCCAGCGTAGAACAGACGAGCGGCGGCACGGTAGGGCGACTTGACGCCACGTCACGCCCACGACGTCCGATCCGGCCCCGTTCGGCCGCATCTACACCACCTTCTGACGGTGTGGTATGTCAGGATTGGTGCTGACCGGTCTCGTCCCGCCATCCAAGGGGGAGTGGATGCACGGCACCAACACCGGCCCGGTGCGCAGGGCCGCCTGCGCCGTCTTCGCGTTCGGCCTGCTGGCCGCGCTGCTCGGGGGCTGCCTCAGCACAGGGAAGGGCCGCGGCGTCGCGCCCGCCCCGTCGGCCGCCATGTCCGGCGCGCCCTTCTGGGTCAACCCGGACTCCGAGGCCGCCCACCAGGTCGCCAAGTGGAAGAAGGACGGCCGAGCCGACGACGCCCGGCTGCTCGAACGGATCGCCTCCGAACCCGTCGCCGAATGGATCGACGTCGACGACCCCGAGGGCCAGGCCCGCGGCTTCACCGAGGCCGCAGCCGCCGCCGGCCGCCGCGCCCTGCTCGTCCTCTACAACATCCCGCACCGCGACTGCGGCCAGTACTCCAAGGGCGGCGCCGCCGACGGCAACACGTACCGGGCCTGGCTCAACGAGGTCGCCGCCGGCATCGGCAACCGCGAAGCCACGGTGATACTGGAGCCGGACGCGCTCACGCACATCGTCGACGGCTGCACCCCGGCCCGCTACCACGAGGAGCGTTACGCCCTCCTCATGTACGCCATCGACACCCTCAAGACCCTCCCCCACACCAAGGTCTACCTCGACGCCGGCAACGCCGGCTGGGTCCGCGACCCGCGCAGTCTCGTCGGGCCCCTGCAACGGGCCGACATCGCCCGGGCCGACGGCTTCGCCCTCAACACGTCCAACTTCTACACAACCGAGGCCAACAAGGCCTACGGCATGGAGCTCTCCACCGACCTCGGCGGCAAGCACTTCGTCATCGACACCAGCCGCAACGGCCGCGGCCCCCTCCCCGGCGGCCACGACGAAGCCTGGTGCAACCCCCCTGGCCGTGGCCTCGGCGTCCCCCCCACCACCCACACCGCCGACCGCCACATCGACGCCTACCTCTGGATCAAACGCCCCGGCGACTCCGACGGCCCCTGCAAAGGCGGCCCCGCCGCCGGCACCTGGTGGCCCGAATACGCCCTCGGCCTAGCCCGCAACGCGGCGCCCTAGCAAATTCAGCCGGTCCAGCGTTTGAGGACACGCCCGAAGGGCGTTCAGGGGTCCAGGGGGTGGGCACTCCCCCAGCCTTCGGCCGGGGGGACCCCCACCCAAACGAAGGTTTGGGTGAGAGCCCCCTGGTTTCGGGAAGGGACGGGGTGGGGGGGAGGTAACTGGCCGTACTGCGAACGGGTGGATGCGGTGGGGGGTGGCCGCGTCGAGGCGGGAGGCGGACGCGGGGGCGTGAGAGGTTCCGGTCATATGAGATGCCGGAAGAGACTGCTTGTGAGCGCCGCGACCCTGGTGGGCACCGTGGCCTGCCTGCCGCAGGCGCAGGCACCCGCGAGGGCCGAGGACTTCCCGATCCGGACGTGGCTGACCGGGGGGCCGGCACGATACGAGGCCGGCAGCGGGCCGCACCGCTTCGACGTGGTGCTGCGGAACGCCAGCGGCGCCGAGCGCAGCGACCTGCATCCGGTGATCGTGCTGGTCGACCGCGAGCGGGCCCTGACGCCGCGTCGCGTTCGCCTCGACTACGAGGACCCGGAGACGGGGGCATGGCGGGCGGTGCACCTCGACCATACGGACAACGACGAGAACGTCGGGGTCGTGGGCGGTGAGAACGGCCCGGGCACGACGATCGCGCCGCACGGGAGCCTGACCGTGCGGTTGAGGTTGCGCTTCGAGCGGGGGACGGCGCGGGGCCATGTCACGGCGTCGGCGACGGTGATGCAGCGCAGGGGGACGGACGGCGACTGGGTGGGCGAGTCGGCACCGTACGAGTTCGACGTCATGCCGACGGCCGCGACGCCGGCGCCGACTGACGCACCGGCCCAGACGCCGGCACCGGCCCAAACATCGGCACCGGCACCGGCACCGGCCCAAACATCGGCACCGGCACCGGCACCGGCCCAAACACCGGCACCGGCACCGGCCCAAACATCGGCACCGGCACCGGCCCAAACACCGGCACCGGCACCGGCGGCCGTCCCGCCGCGACGCGACCCCGTGGCCGGGCCGCCGCAGCTCGCCGCCACGGGGAGCACCGGCCGCACGGCCCTCGCCGCGCTGGGCCTGATCGCCGTGGGCGCAGCCCTCCTCACGGCGGCGCGGCGCCGCCATTAGGCTGAGATCATGTCGACACGCAAGCCGATCGAATCGTGGCTCACCGACATGGACGGGGTGCTGATCCACGAAGGGATTCCGATCCCGGGCGCCGACGCCTTCCTCAACCGGCTGAAGGAGTCCGGGAAGCCCTTCCTGGTGCTGACCAACAACTCCATCTACACGCCGCGCGACCTGCACGCTCGCCTCGCCCGCATGGGCCTGAACGTGCCGGTCGAGAACATCTGGACCTCCGCCCTCGCCACCGCCAAGTTCCTGTCCGACCAGCGCCCCAACGGCACTGCGTACGTGATCGGCGAGGCCGGGCTGACCACCGCGCTGCACGACATCGGCTATGTCCTCACCGACGTCGACCCGGATTACGTCGTCCTCGGCGAGACCCGCACTACCAAAACATACTTCGCCCTGGCCTGCTGATGTCGCCTACGGTGATGGTCCGTGCACGGAACGCGCGCGTTGCCACACGGAGACCTTCACGCTAGATCGTATCGGGGCGCGCAGGGTGCGGGGTCAGATCTCGTCGACGAGATCCGCGATGGAGTTCACGACCCGGGTCGGCCGGTAAGGGAAGCGCTCCACATCGCTCGCCTGGGTCAGACCGGTAAGCACCAGCACCGTTTCCATGCCGGCCTCCGTGCCCGACACGATGTCGGTGTCCATTCGGTCGCCGATCATCGCGCTGGTCTCGGAGTGGGCCCCGATCGCGTTCAGCCCGGCCCGCATCATCAGCGGGTTCGGCTTGCCCACGAAGTAGGGGTCCACACCCGTCGCCTTGGTTATCAGCGCCGCGACCGCGCCAGTGGCCGGCAGTGCGCCCTCGGCTGACGGCCCGGTCTCGTCCGGGTTCGTGGCGACGAAGCGGGCACCCGCATTGATGAGCCGCACTGCCTTTGTCATGGCCTCGAAGGAGTACGTCCGAGTTTCGCCGAGGATAACGAAGTCCGGGTCTGTATCGGTCAGGACGTACCCGATGTCGTGCAGGGCGGTCGTCAGGCCCGCCTCACCGATGACGTACGCGGTGCCACCGGGACGCTGGTCGGCAAGGAACTTCGCGGTGGCCAGCGCCGACGTCCAGATGTTCTCCACCGGCACGTCCAGACCCATCCGCGCCAGCCGGGCGTGCAGGTCACGCTGGGTGTAGATGGAGTTGTTCGTCAGCACCAGGAAGGGCTTCCCGGACTCCCTCAGCCGCTTGATGAAGGCGTCCGCGCCCGGGATCGGAATCCCTTCGTGGATCAGTACGCCGTCCATGTCGGTGAGCCAGGACTCGATGGACTTGCGCTCTGCCATGGTGAGACTCTCCTGCGGGCACGGGGCTTACGGTGTGGCTCAAGGGTAACGATCGCGAATGAACCGCACCTGGTTCGGAGGAGATCTCAGTCGGTAGGTGTGAGCCTCTCAGCCCCGTTCAACCGCCGGCTCCGCCAGAAACGGGCTGGGATCGCCGTGCCAGGTGATGCTGAGGGCGTCACGGGCGCGCGTGGCGGCGACAAACAGCGGGGCATGGTGCCGCATGCCGCTCGCCCCGGCGACATCCGCCGACTCCAACTCGACGACGTAGATCTCGGCGACCGGCGCATCACCGTCGCCAGCCACGTCCGCCAGCTCGACGACCTGTCCCTCAAAGTCATCAAGGACTACCTCGTCCACCGCAGAGGCCGCTGGCCATCCACCGCCAACCCCCACCTGTTCGTCTCCGGACGCACCGCCTACGACACCCGGCCCGTCACCAGCTACTACATCAACAACCTGTTCCGCGGCCACAAGGCCACCCTCGACCGGCTCCGCGTGGACCGCTGGCCGGAGGAAGCCCTCAACCGCGGCCCCGACTCCCTGCACCTTGCCGCCGTCTTCGGAATCAGCACCGCCAGCCCGATACGCGCAGGCGGCTCGCCTGATCCTCGAAGACGACGCGTCACCACCATGACTGGCTCTGTCCACCAGATCGAGCAGCGCCTCGACAGCGGTTTGGGAGCCGCTCAGACCCTGACGCGGCATCGAATTGTCCACGAGTTTCGGCAGCAACTGAGCCGAGGTCCTGAGAGGTGCGGCGATCGGCTCGCCCATGACAGGACAGGGTATCCACGATGGTTCGGCGATCACGTTTTTGAGACAGCCCGTGGAGCCAACGCCCGCGCACTCGTGGCAGAGGCGAGCTGAGGTGCCCGGCGCGGACGAGCGCCCCGCCGGCGCCCGCCCAAGGCGTCGGCCGCCGCTGCCACGGCGGTAGCGAAGGCCACCGAGACCGCGTCGAACGCGACGCGCGCTTCGGCGGCCGACAGCAAGACGCTGATGGCGCTGGCCCAGACGCAGGCGCACGCCTCTCAGGCGGAGTTCCGCCGGGCCGCCGCGCAGGAGGCCGCCGACCAGGCCAAGGCCGCCGCCGATGGTGCCGCGGTGCAGGCCACCAAGGCCGCGGAGAACGCCACCATGGCCAAGCCCGCCCAGGCCAAGGCGGAGGCAGCGGAGCAGACGGCGAAGACCGCCGCGGCCGATGCCAAGGCGCAGCGCGCCATCGCCGAGGTCGAGCGGGACAAGGCCAAGACACAGGGCGACATCGCCGCATCCGAGCGCGCCAAGGCCGCCACCGCCGAAACAGTGGTCAGGTGTGAGCCCGCAGGATGCGGGCCGTGATCATTTGCTCTGATCATCCGTCGGTTCTCGTGGGGTACTGGTTGGGGTGGTTGTCGGGGTTCTCGCTGTGGTGCGAGGCGGGTGTCTCCTACTCCGGCTGTACGGCGTCCGGGCGCCGGCTCAAGGGGTCCCGCAGCGGTCGCGCAGGGTCGTGACACCGTCGCCGTGGAGTTCGTCGCAGTACGTCGTGCGTCCGGTCATCGCCATTGTCAGCGCCAGGGTGGTGCCGGACAAGAGCAGTCCGGAGCCGGCGGTGAAGGGTCCGTCGGTCGCGACGAGTCGTAGGCCGCCGATCCGCCCTTTGGTGAGGACGGGGAGGTCGGAGCCCTGGTAGTACTCGGCCACCTGCGTGACCGTTTCGATCGGGTAGTCGTGGCGGATGCCCAGCGGCCGCCGGATGTCCTCCCCGTGCACGATCGATTCGCCGAGCATCGCCACGGTCGGGAGGGGTGGTTTGGTCGTGCTCGTGACGACTCGGCGGAACCTCTCGAGTGTCTCGGCCGGGGTTGCGCCCATCTGCTCGGCCAGCCGCATGGCCACCTGTTTGTCGAAGTCGAACCGGCAGCGGATCACGCCCGCCAGCCACCGCACGGGGTTGAGGCTT
>NZ_RJVR01000272.1 GCF_003999195.1 Streptomyces soli | reverse complement strand
CTGTTCGAGGTCCTCGGATTCTCCGCCGCCGAGATCGCCACGATGATGGACACCTCGACCACGTCCGTGAACTCCGCGCTGGCGCGAGCCCGCAAGATTGTCGCGGAGAAGGTTCCCTCCCGTACCCAGCAGCAGACGCTGCGCCAGATCGGCGACCCCCGGGTGCGGGAGATCGTCACCCGGTACGCCACCGCCCTGGAACGCGGCGACGCCGACGCCCTGGTCGCGCTGCTCACCGAGGACGTCACCTGGTCGATGCCGCCGCTGCCGCACTGGTACCACGGCCTTGAGGCCGTCACCGACTTCGCCGTGCAGGTCCCCATGAACCGTTGCCCAAGCTGGCGCCACCTCGTGGCCAGCGCGAACGGCCAGCCGACCGTGGCGTTCTACGTTGGCAACGACGACGCCGGCCCACACGTCGCCTGGTCGATCACAGTGCTGACCCTGCGCGGCGAGCACATCGCCGAGATCACCTCATTCCTCGGCCCCGACCACTTCGCACCCTTCGGGCTGCCCACCTCGCTACCCTGACCCTTCGCTCATGCCGTTGAGCATGTGAGCGGCCACGGTGGTCACCCACAGGTGGGAGGCCCTGGTCTGGCAGTGGTCAAGGGCGCACCCGCAGGCTGCGGGCCTTGATCATCTGCTCTGATCATCCCTCAGGCGCCCGCTACTCCGCTCCCCAGCGCCTCGCACACCTGCACCGACCGCAACCCCGGCGCCCCAGCATCGAAAGCGCCCATGACCTGCTGATACACGGATGGCAGCTCCGACGCCGCCGAGCCCGGCCCCCGCCGCGGGACCACCGCCCGCAAGCCCAGCAGCCCAGCAGCCCACCAACACTGCTCGTTCGGGGTGAGACCCGTACGTACAGCTTCGAGGCGCTCACCAAGGCCATCCGGCTGATCAACGCCAGCGCGCGTTTCATCGCGACCAACCCCGACGAGACCGGCCCGTCCCCCGAGGGCGTGCTGCCGGCCACCGGCTCGGTCGCGGCGCTGATCACGAAGGCGACGGGCAAGGATCCGTACTTCGTCGGCAAGCCGAACCCGCTGATGATGCGGGCCGGCCTCAACCGCATCGAGGCGCACTCCGAGACCAGCGCGATGATCGGCGACCGCATGGACACGGATGTCCTGGCGGGGCTTGAGGCCGGTATGGAAACGGTGTTGGTGCTCACCTGGCTGACGACGACCGCCGACATAGACCGGTACCCCTTCAAGCCCTCATGGGTCGTCAATTCGATCGCGGACCTCGTCGAAGAGATCTGACGCCTGCTGACTCGTACGGAGCATCACCGCGTGCGGTGACACGCCATGCGGCGGACCTTCGAAGAACCGGGTGATGACGTGAGCCCGGACGACTGGAGGTATTCCGCCATGGGCTCTGTCCGTATCCCGTTGTACGCCGCCGGGGCAGCCGCCGCGCTGATGGCGCTGTCCGGCCCTGCCGCCGCCGCGTTCCCCGGCCAGGGGGAGGTCACGCTCACGCCGTCCGCGGTCTCGCCGGGTGGCGACGTGGACATCCGTACGCTCTCCTGCGGGCAAGCCGTCTCCGGCACCGTCACTTCGAGGGCTTTCGTCTCCACGGTCAGGCTCGCCCCGGCGGCGGACGGCGGGCTGTTCGCCGAGGCGGTGGTCAGCTCCTCCACCACGCCGGGTTCGTACCCGGTGTCCATCAGCTGCGAGGGGCTGACCCACGCCACCCAGGCCACGCTGACCGTCACCAACTCCGACACGCAGTCGGGCGACAACGGCGACCACGAGAAACAGTGGGGCGGCAACACACGCGGTGGCGGAGGCAGCCAGGAGAAGCAGTGGGGCAACACCGGAGGCGGAGTCGGAGGCGGAGGCGGAGGCGGCCAGGAAAAGCAATGGGACAACACCGGCGGCGGAGTCGGCGGAGGCGGAGTCGGCGGAGGAGTCGGAGGAGGCGGAGTCGGCGGAGGAGTCGGAGGAGGCGGAGTCGGAGGCGGAGTCGGAGGCGGAGTCGGAGGCGGAGTCGGCGGAGGAGTCGGAGGAGTCGGAGGCGGAGTCGGCCAGGAAAAGCAATGGGCCGGCGGCGGAAACCAGCAGAACCAGTTTGGCGGCGGCGGCCGCGACAGTCAGTGGGGCGACCTGCCAGGCGCGCCGGTCCCGGCGGGCGGCGGCGGCACGGCGAAGCTCCTCGCCAGCCAGGGGCAGCACTCGCATGACGCGGGAGTGCCGGGCGTAGTGGCCGCCGGCGTACTCGCCGCGGCCGGGATCGCGGGGCTCGCCATGCACCGCCGTCGGCGCGGCCGCGGCCGGGACTGACGGCCGTGACGCAAGGTCGGACCCTGGCGGGCTTCGCCGCCGCGCTCGTCCTGCTGGCGGCCTGGCTCAAGGGCTACATCCACCTCGACGGTGCGACCGCCCCTGCCCAGGCCGCCGTTTCCGCCGGGTCGGCCGCCAAGGACGGTGGCGGGCGCCCGCCCGCCGTCTACGCCCCGCACCTGCCGCTGCCCGCCGCCCGGCCGCTCCGCGTCGACATTCCGTCGGTCGGCGTCCACGCCCCGATCGTCGTACGCGGCCTGGACCGCACCGGCGCCGTCGACCCGCCGCCCTACAGCACCCCGAACGTCGCCGGTTGGTACGGGGCCGGGCCGACCCCGGGTGCCAAGGGTGCCGCCGTCGTCGTCGGCCATGTCGACACCAGGACACGGCCCGCCGTCTTCTACCCGCTCAGCACGATCGCCGCCGGCGCGCTCATCGACGTCACCCGGTCCGACCGCACGGTCGCCGAGTTCACCGTCGAAGCCGTCCAGGTCGTCGAGAAATCCGGCTTCCGCCCCGAGCGCGTCTACGGTTCCGACGGGCGCCCCGAACTCCGCCTCATCACCTGCGGCGGCACCTTCGACCACGCCAAGCAGGCCTACTCGGCCAACGTCGTCGTCTACGCCGCCCTCACCGGCACCCACCCCGCGTGAGGGCGGTGGGTGCCGGGTGACGCGCGGGCCGGAGCCCTTTGCGCGGGGGCGCGCTAGGCGCCCTTGAATACCTGGCGCTGCCGGCCGAGGCCGTCGATCTCCAGCTCGACCACGTCGCCGGCCCGGAGGTACGGCTTCGGCTCCGGCTGGCCGAGGGCCACGCCGGCCGGGGTGCCGGTGTTGATGACGTCGCCCGGGTAGAGGGTCATGAACTGGCTGAGGTAGCGGACGACTTCGGCCACCGGGAAGATCTGGTCGGCCGTGCTGCCGTTCTGCTTGAGCTCGCCGTTGACCCAGAGCCGCAGGCCGAGCGCCTGCGGATCCGGCACCTCGTCCGCCGTGACGAGCCAGGGTCCCAGCGGGTTGAAGGTCTCGCAGTTCTTGCCCTTGTCCCACTGGCCGCCGCGCTCGATCTGGAAGGCGCGCTCGGAGACGTCGTGGGCGATGGCGTAGCCGGCCACGGCCGCCAGCGCCTCATCCGCCGACGCGGCGTAGCGCAGTTCGCGGCCGATGACGACGGCGAGTTCGACCTCCCAGTCGGTCTTCTCGCTGCCGCGCGGCACCAGCACCGTGTCGTCGGGCCCGACGACCGTGTCGGGGGCCTTCATGAAGATGATCGGCTCGGCCGGGATGTCCGCGCCGGTCTCGGTCGCATGGTCGTGGTAGTTCAGCCCGATACAGACGATCTTGCCGATCCGGCCCAGTGGCGGCGCGACCCGTACACTCGCGTCGAGCACGGGCAGCGTGCCGTCCGCCTCGGCCTCGCGGATCCGGGCGAGTGCGGCGTCGTCGGCCAGCAGCGATCCGTCGATGTCCGGCACCAGGGCGGACAGATCACGCAGGACCCCGTCACGGTCCAGCAGCGCGGGGCGCTCGGCCCCGACGGCTCCGGCTCGCAGCAGCTTCACAGAAGACTCCTTCTTCAGTCCAGATCATCACGTCCGATGAGGACGGTCATCGGATATCTTGTCCGATCGTCCAACGGCAGGCGCCGCCCCCGCAAGCCCCTTCCCATTTGCTGGACGCTGCAGCCAAACCCGCTCCGCCGCAGTCCAGGCGGTAGTCGTGGCCAGGTACAGCCCCACCGCCAGCGGCACGAAGGCGGCCGTCGCCAGCGTCCCGAAGGACAGCAGCGGCACGTATTTCGCGACGCCCTCCCCCTTGGGCGCCCGCCGGTACGTCCAGCCTGCCACCGCCGCGATCACCGCGAACAGGCCGAGGAAGACCAGCCCCCGCGCCCCGAGGAGCCCGCCGTCCCGCAGGGCGTCGCCGAAGCGCCCGCCGACCGCGACGGCCGACGAGACGCGGTACAGCAGGAAGAACACCGGCAGTTGGGCGAGCAACGGCAGCATCCCGGCGAAGGGTGACACCCCTTCCTTCGCGTACAGGTCGGACATCGCCCGCTGCAGCTTCTGCGGGTCCCCCTTGTGCCTGCGGCCGAGCTCGGCCACCTGCGGAGCGAGCCGGGCCCGCACCTTCTCGCCCCGCGCTGCGGCCCGCGCCAGGGGATGCAGCGCCAGTCGTACGGCGACGGTGAACAGGACGATCGCGGCGCCGGTGGCGACGGCCGCCCCACCGCCGCACAAGGGGCGGAGCAGGCCGGCGATGGACATCAGGACATGCGTGAACACGGACATTGCAGTGGAGCCCTCCACGGGTCTCGTCGAGCCGGAATCAGGAATTCGGCGTGACGAGCCGCGCACGCGGCAGCCTGAAAAGGACCGAGCGCCTACGCGGTCGTCGGGACGAGACGTCCCGGCGCTCGTGGCCGTGGCCGGCCCGAGGCGTCCGGATCGCGCTGCGGCAGAAAAGCGGTACGCCGCTGCCGGTCGCGGATCGCGGTACGGATCCGCCCGCGCGGCACCGGCGTGGCGGCGGTCGCCGCGGCGAAGGCCCGGCAGAGCAGCAGCGCGGCGGCGGTGGCCGCGGCAGTGGCGGCGGTGGCGGCCGCGCCGGGCAGCCCCGAGTCGGTCAGCAGGAGCCCGGCCAGCAGGAAGAGAGCCGCGCCGAGATACCCGCGCAGCGCGGCGGCGTTACGGAACATCCGGCCCCCTTCCCTCCCCCCACAGCCTAACGCCAGCGGCCCGTCTCAGTGCGGCTCCGCAGCCGTCAGCCGCCCCCACACCACCATCCGGTAGCGGAAGGTGAATTCGGGCGTGCAGGTGGTGAGGGTGATGTAGTAGCCGCGCCCCTTCAGCCGCGACGCGGGATGCAGGCTGCTGTACGGCCCCGGCGCGACCACGGTGCCGTCGTGGGCCGAGGTCTGCGGAAGGGACCTGACGACGACGTACGTGAAGTGCGCGGTGGCCGTCTCGACGACGGTGACGGTGTCGCCGACGCGCAGCCGGTCGAGGTGGCGCAAGGGCTCGCCGTGGGTGTTGCGGTGTCCGGCGACGGCGAAGTTGCCGGCCCGTCCGGGCTGGGCGGTGCCGGGATAGTGGCCGACGTAGCCGTGGTTGAGGACCTTGGTCTTGCTGGTGCCCTCGGCAACGGGAGCGGTAGGCCGATGCGGGGGATGCGGAGGATGCAGAGGATGTGGAGGCCTGGGAGACGGCGGTTGACTGCCGCAACGGCGCCGATTGATCCGATGTCTTGGCCTTCGCCGAGGAGGCTGCCGCCGACCCGGCTTGCGGCGTGCCGCCCGCCGCCGCACCGTCCCACTGCCGCTCCAGCCGGGTGACCTGCCGTTGGGCGGAGGCGTGCGCCCGCAGGTTGGTCCACCACAGCTGGCGAGCGGCCAGCAGCAGTACGACGGTCCCGAAGGTCATCGCCGCCTCCCCGAGACCCCACAGCACGCGCCCGGGCCATTTCACGCCCAGCACGATAAATGACGTACCGTCAGATTGCTATCCCGCGACAACCCTCGACAGGGTGTAGATCACCAGCCCCGCCAGCGATCCGACGACCGTGCCGTTGATCCGGATGAACTGCAGGTCCCGGCCGACGTTCGCCTCGATCTTGCGGGTGGTCTGGTCGGCATCCCAGCCGGCGATGGTGTCGGTGATCAGCGAGGTGATCTCGTCCCGGTAGGTGGTCACGACGTACGTCGCCGCGTCCTCCAGCCAGCCGTCCACCTTGGCGGTCAGCGTGGGGTCCTGCGCCATCCGCGCCCCCAGCGACAGCAGCGAGGCCCGGGCACGCAGCCGCAGTTCGCTGCGCTCGTCGCCCGCCGCGGCCACCACCATGCCGCGCACCGCGCTCCAGGCAGACTCGATCAGGTCCTGGACCTCGCCCCTGGCCAGCAGGTCCTTCTTCAGCCGCTCCACCCGGGCCCGGGTGTCCGGGTCCGACTGCAGCTCGGTCGCGAAGTCCTCCAGGAAGCGGTCGACGGCGCCGCGCGCCGGATGGTCGGGCATGTCCCGCATCTCGGCGGTGAAGCGCACCAGTTCCTTGTAGACCCGCTCCCCGACCTTCCGGTCCACGAAGCGCGGCGTCCAGCCCGGTGCGCCGCCCTGCACCGCGTCCATCACCGAGTCGCCGTGCTCGATCAGCCAGTCGTGGGCCCGCACGACAACCAGGTCCACCACCCGCCGGTGCCCGCCGTCCGCCACGACCCGCTCCAGCATCTTGCCCAGCCCCGGCGCGACCTCCTGCGCATCCGCGCGCCGCGTGATGGCCTCGCCGACCACCGCCTGCACATCCGAGTCCCGCAGCACGGTCAGTGCCCCGCGCAGCGCCGCGGCCGCCTGCTCGGTCACCCGGTCCGCGTGCTCCGGGTTTTCCAGCCACCGCCCGAGGCGCAGCCCGATGCCGACGGCACGCAGCCGGGTGCGTACGACATGCGCGGACAGGAAGTTGTCCCCGACGAAGTCGCCCAGCGACCGCCCCAGCACGTCCTTCTTGGTCGGAATGATCGCCGTGTGCGGAATCGGCAGCCCCAACGGCCGCCGGAACAGCGCCGTCACCGCGAACCAGTCCGCCATCGCACCGACCATCCCCGCCTCGGCCGCCGCCGCCACATACCCGGCCCAGGCCCCCGCCCCCGCCGACTCCCCCCACTTCGCCAGCGCGTACACCACCGTCGCCGCCAGCAACAACCCACTCGCCAGCAGCTTCATTTTTCGTACGCCACGCCGCTTCGCCTCGTCGGACGCGCTGTACGACCAGCCTCCGGGCGATCCCGTGACATCCGCGCCCGGCCGCCCCGTCGTCTCCGTCCCGCTCATCGCCGCCCACCTCCCGCCACAGCCCGCCCCGCCGCCCCCGTACTTCCCGGGGGTACGGGGGGTGGCCCCCCAGGGGAATGCAGCTCGGGCGATGCCGTGACATCCGGTTCGGTCATATCCGCAGCTCTCATTCGGGGCACCGGCTCCTCCCGTCGTATTGTCCACGCCACTTTGGGCGCATTCATGGAACGAAGGACGGGTTCCCGGCGTCCGAGAAGACAGACGGGCGGGTCCAACCCTCTCCATGGGATCATGGGACGGGAGCGGGCCACACCTGTGCAGGACGCTTCCGCCTACCCCACCTTGAGCCCTGGAGACAGCACCGCATGGCCAGATCGACCGGTTATGCCCTGCTCGCGGCCCTCGCCGCGCTGGTCGCCGTCGTATCGGCCGCGATCGGCTTCGGAGTCGGCAGAGGCAATCCGACGACGCGCGTCGAGGCGCCGGTGGGGCGGACCTCCGCTTCGGCCGCGCCCGCGGGGGCCGGGACGTGGGTCGGGACGTGGGCGACGGCCCCCGCCGGGGGCGAGCCGGGCACGGCGAACGGGTACGCCGGGATGTCGATCCGCAATGTCGTGCACAGCAGTGTGGGCGGCACCTCCACGCGGGTCACGCTGTCCAACGCCTTCGGTACGCAGCCGCTGGTGATCACGCACACCACGATCGCCGTGGCGGCGGCAGGCGGCGGCCCGGCGGCCATGCCGGGCACCATGCGGGCGCTGACCTTCGGCGGGAGCGGCATGGTGACGATCCCGGCGGGCGGGAGCGCGGTCAGCGACTCCGCGCAGCTGGCGGTGCCGGGCGCGACGGATCTGCTGGTGACGACGTACTCCCCGACGATGTCGGGCCCGGTGACGTACCACCCGCAGGCGCGCGAGATCTCGTACGTCGCGAGTGGCGAGCACACCGCGCAGACGATCGGCACGTCCTTCACCGGGCAGAGCCCGTACTGGCGGTACGTCACCGCTGTGGACGTCTTCACCACGCAGGCCGCCGGGGCCGTGGTCACGTTCGGCGACTCCATCACGGACGGCGCCACCTCAACCGTCGGCGCCAACCACCGCTGGCCCGACCAGCTCGCCGCCCGGCTGACGGCCTCCGTTGGGGGCAAGATGCGGATGGGCGTCCTCAACGAGGGCATCAGCGGCAACCGCGTCCTGCGCGACGGCGCCACCGACGGCAGTGCGCTGACCAACCCCAGCGCCCTCAACCGGCTGGACCGCGACGTGCTGGCCAGGACCGGCGTCAAGACCGTCATCGTGGAGCTGGGCATCAACGACATCCTCCGCTCGGACGGCCGGATCGACCCCGACGCCATCACCAACGGCCTCCGCCTGATCGTCAGCCGCGCCCACGAGCACGGGCTGCGCGTGGTCGGCGGCACCCTGATGCCCATGCAGGGTCACCCCCGCTACAGCGACCGCGCCGAGTACGTACGCCAGCAGGTCAACGCCGAGATCCGGGCGGGCGAGGTCTACGACGGCGTCATCGACTTCGACCGCGCCCTGCGCGACCCGGCCCACCAGCTGCGGTTGCTGCCCGCGTACGATTCCGGCGACCACCTGCACCCCAGCGACGCCGGGTACCTGGCGATGGCCGACGCGTTCGCGCTCAGCGTGCTCAAGGCCGGAACGGTGAGCACCGCATGACCCGCACCACAGGACTGCCCGGATACGCCGAGCACTTCAGCGAGCCCGAGGGCTACCTCGACTTCGCCCGCTACGGGCCGCCCTCCCGCGACGTCCTCGACGCCACGGCCGCCGCCCTGGCCGCGTCGGCCCGGGCCGACCACACCACCGTCAACGACCTCATGTGGGCCGAGCCGCGTGCCCGGGCCGCCGCCGCGCGGCTCGCCGGGACGGACACGGCGCACATCGCGCTGCTGCCCAACACCTCCACCGGGCTCTTCCACGCCGCGTTCGGCATCCCGTCCGGGGTCGTCCTCGTGCCGTCCGCCGACTTCCCGGCCAACCACTACCCCTGGCGCCGCACCGCCGCCCTGGGCCGCGCCGAGCCGCGCTGGCTCGACGCCCGGCCGACCCCGGACGCCGTACGGGCCGCCCTGACGGACGACGTGGTCGCCGTGTCGCTGAGCGCAGTGGACTTCCGTACGGGCTACCGCGCCGACCTCGCCGCCATCCGCGAGGTCATCGGCGACCGGCTCCTGGTCGTCGACGCCATGCAGGGCTTGGGCGTCGCCGACCTCCCCTGGGAAGCGGCCGACGTGGTCGTCGCCGGCGGCCAGAAGTGGCTGCGGGCCAGCTGGGCCACGGGCTTCGCCGCGCTGTCCGACCGGGCCCTGGAGCGGCTGGAGCCGACGCTGACCGGGTGGACCGGCATCGAGGATGTCGCCGTTTTCGACGACACCGAGCATCCCGTCGCCCCGGACGCGCTGCGCTGGAGCATCACCAATCTGAGCCCGGTCACGGCGGCCGCCTTCGCGGCGGCGCTGGAACTGGTCGAGCGGGTCACCGTCCCGGCCATCGCGGCGCACGTCGCGACACGGGTGGATGAACTCATCGACGCCGTCCGGGCCCACGGCGGCGAGATCCTTTCCCCCACCGCCCCGCACGAGCGCGCCGGCATCGTCTCCTTCCGCCTCCCCGGAACCGACCCGGCGCGGGTCGCCGAGGCCCTCCACGCCCAGGAGGTCACCCCGTCCGTGCGGGCCGACTCCGTCAGGCTCTCCGCCCACGCCTCGACGACGGCCGGGGCGGTCGAGCGCGTACTGGCGGGGATCAAGGCAGTGGCCGACAGCCGATAGGCTCGATGCCATGTCTCGTATCGACGGCCGCACCCCCGATCAGCTCCGTCCCGTCACCATCGAGCGCGGTTGGAGCAAGCACGCCGAAGGCTCCGTCCTCGTCTCCTTCGGTGACACCCGCGTCCTGTGCACCGCCAGCGCCACCCAGGGCGTCCCGCGCTGGCGCAAGGGCAGCGGAGAGGGCTGGGTCACCGCCGAGTACTCCATGCTCCCCCGCGCCACCAACACCCGCGGCGACCGCGAATCCGTACGCGGCAAGATCGGCGGCCGTACACACGAGATCTCCCGCCTCATCGGCCGCTCGCTGCGCGCCGTCATCGACTACAAGCAGCTCGGCGAGAACACCGTCGTCCTCGACTGCGACGTGTTGCAGGCCGACGGCGGCACCCGCACCGCCGCCATCACCGGCGCGTACGTCGCCCTCGCCGACGCCATCGGCTGGATGCAGCGTAACCACCTCGTCCGCCTCAAGGCCCGCCCCCTCACCGGCTCCGTCAGCGCCGTCTCCGTCGGCATCATCGACGGGGTGCCGATGCTCGACCTCGCCTACGAGGAGGACGTCCGCGCCGAGACCGACATGAACGTCGTCTGCACCGGCGACGGCCGCTTCGTCGAGGTCCAGGGCACCGCCGAGGGCGCCCCCTTCGACCGCAAGGAGCTCAACTCGCTGCTCGACCTCGCGGTCGCCGGCTGCGCCGAACTCGACGCCGCGCAGCGCCTCGCGCTGGCCGACGTCCTGCAGGCCTGACTCCGCCCTGACTTGGCGGTTTTACGCAACCCCGGGGCGGCGCGGCGCGTATAGAGAGGTATGCCTTCTCGCGCCCGCCACCTCGTCCTTGCCGTCGCCGTCCCGGTCGTCGCCGCCGCTGCCCTCGTCAGCTGCAGTGCCGTCAGCAAGGCCCTCGACTGCGCCCAGACCGCCGCCACCGTCGCCAGTGACGTCCAGGACCTCCAGAACGCCGTCAGCAACGCCGGCGACAGCCCGCAGGCGGCGGCCGACGCGCTGGACCAGATCTCCCAGGACCTCAAGTCCCTCAGCGCCGACACCGGCGACCCCGACGTCAGCGCCGCCGTCAAGGACCTCACCCAAGCCGTCGACAACGCCCAAACCGCCGCCGACAAGGGCCAAGTCCCCGACATCTCCCCCGTCGTCGCCGCCGCCGGCGAACTCACCAAGGTCTGCACCGCCAGCTAGCCCCGACCCGCTGGGGCTCCGCCCCGGACCCCGGTCTTCCACCGGGTTGTGGGAGAACGTTCCGCAAGGCGAGCGAAGCGAGATGGGGGCACTCCCCCGGCCTTCGGCCGGGGGTGCGGGAGGCTGGCACAACCCGGGCCACGGACCGTCGGCCGCCGACGCACCCCCGGACACCCACCGTCGTGATGCGCGCCCGCTGCCGGGTGCGGTCGGGTTGGGCCTGCCTCCCCCAAAGCTTCCTTTGGGTGGGGGTCCCCCCGGCCGGAGGCTGGGGGAGTGCCCCCACCCCCAGCCTCCGGCCGGGGCCCCCACCTCGCTTCGCTCCCCTCAGGCGGACGGCTTACCCCCAACCCGGGTGGCGGGGCTGGCGGGATAATCGACGCCATGACCCGCCTCATTCTCGCCACCCGCAACGCAGGAAAGATCACCGAGCTCCGCGCGATCCTCGCCGACGCGGGCCTGTCCCACGAGCTCGTCGGCGCCGACGCCTACCCCGAGGTACCCGACACCAAGGAAACGGGCGTCACCTTCGCCGAGAACGCCCTCCTCAAGGCCCATGCGCTGGCCCAGGCCACGGGGCATCCGGCTGTGGCCGACGACTCCGGTCTCTGCGTCGACGTCCTCGGCGGGGCCCCCGGGATCTTCTCCGCCCGGTGGTCGGGCAAGCACGGCGACGACCGCGCCAACCTCGACCTCCTGCTCGCCCAGCTCGCCGACATCGGCGAGGCGCACCGGGGCGCCCACTTCTCCTGTGCCGCCGCCCTTGCCCTTCCCGACGGCACCGAACGCGTCGTCGAGGGCCGCCTGCTTGGCACCCTCCGCCACACTCCGGCCGGCGATGGCGGCTTCGGCTACGACCCGATCCTCCAGCCGCTGGGCGACGCCCGGACCTGCGCCCAGCTCACGGCGGAGGAGAAGAACGCGATCAGCCACCGGGGCAAGGCGTTCAGGGCGCTGGTGCCGGTCGTGCGCGACCTGGTGGGCCAGTAGTCGGACCGAGGGGCCGCCGGAGAACCTCCGGAGGCCCCTCGGGGGCTGTGCGGCCGGTGGGACTCGAACCCACACGAGGGATTACCTCACTGGGACCTAAACCCAGCATGACTGCCAGTTCCATCACGGCCGCGTGCAGTCAGCCATATTACTGGGTGACCCGGGTGGGCCGGCCTCAGATTTTCAGGTCCTTGAGGAGCTTGGCGACGTGCCCGGTGGCCTTGACGTTGTACCAGGCGTGCTCGACCTTGCCCTCCTCGTCCACGACGACCGTGGAGCGGATGACGCCGGTGACGGTCTTGCCGTAGAGCTTCTTCTCGCCGAAGGCTCCGTACGCCTCCAGGACGGCCTTGTCGGAGTCGGCGACCAGCGTGACCTTGAGGGATTCCTTCTCGCGGAACTTCGCCAGCTTCTCCGGCTTGTCGGGCGAGACGCCGATGACGTCGTAGCCGGCGCCCGCCAGCAGCTCCAGGTTGTCGGTGAAGTCGCAGGCCTGCTTGGTGCAGCCGGGTGTCAGGGCGGCCGGGTAGAAGTAGACGATGACCTTGCGGCCCTTGTGCTCGGCCAGGGAGACCGGGGTGCCGTCGGCGTCGGGGAGGGTGAAGTCGGGGGCGGGTTCGCCGGGGGTGAGGCGGTCGGCCATGGGGAGCAGCTCCTCGAAAACGGGGTGCCGACGGGCGTCGGAACGTACGGACTGACAGACTGTCCGTCACGGTACCCGGCGAACTGATGGAGGAGTTGCGGTGTCGGAGGCGGACGCGAGGACCCCGGCGCAGATCGAGGCGGACATTGTCCGCAGGCGGCAGGATCTCGCCGCGGCGCTGGACGAGATCGCGGTGCGGGTGCACCCGAAGACGATCGCGGCCGATACGAAGGCGAAGGTCGCGGCCGCGGTGGATCGTACGGCCGGGAAGGCTTACGTGACCGTGAACCGCGCGGTCTCGGAAGCGCGCGGGCAGTTCACGACGGAGGACGGCAGCCCGCGCCTGGACCGGATCGTGCCGGTGGCGGTCGGGGTGGTGGCCGTGGTCGCGGTGGTGGCCGGGCTCTCGTGGCGGAGGCGACGCCGGTAACGTCGTATCTGTGAGTTCGAACAAGACCGCTACGGCGACACAGATCAATGACAAGCTCCCGATCCGGATGCTGCACGACCGCGTGCTCGTACGCAGCGACAGCCCGGAGGGCGAGCGACGCTCGGGCGGCGGCATCCTGATCCCGGCCACGGCGGCCGTCGGGAAGCGGCTGGCCTGGGCGGAGGTGGTCGCGGTCGGCCAGAACGTGCGGACGGTGGAGGTCGGGGACCGGGTGCTGTTCGACCCGGAGGACCGGGCCGAGGTCGAGGTGCGGGGCACCGCCTACGTACTGATGCGCGAGCGCGACCTGCACGCGGTGGCAGCGGAGCGCCTCCAGGGGGCCGAGGACTCCACCGGGCTCTACCTCTGATCGGCCACTGATCCGCCACCGCTGAGCTGAGGGCCGCCTACTGGAACGTGTTCTCCGCGCCCTCCGTCGTGCCGCCGAAATCGAGCCCGTCCGTCGTCGCACCGCCGCCCGTGCCGCCCGTGCTGTCCGTCCCCCCGGTCCCGCCAAGGGTCCCGCCCGTCATGCCACCGCTCGGGAAGAGGGTGGTGGGCGGGGCCGTGGTGGTCGGGACCTCGGTGGTCGGCGGGGCGCTGGTGACCGGCGGGGCGCTGGTGGCGGGAGCGGTGGTGGACGGGGCCGTGGTGGGCGGCGGGGCGGACGTGGGCGGTGCGGTGGCGCCCTTCTCCAGCTGGAGGTCGAAGCCCTGCGACGGGGTGCCCTTGAGGGCGCCGGAGGTGTAGGCGGCCCAGATCTGCGTCGGGTAGCCGCCGCCGTTGACCCGGGCGAGGCCGGTCGCGCCGTAGAGGGGTTCCTGCTTGCCGGTGTTGGAGTTCTGGCCCATGACGGCGACGACGGTGGCCAGGTTCGGGGTGTAGCCGGCGAACCAGGCGGCCTTGTCCTCCTCCATCGTGCCGGTCTTGCCCGCGGCGGGCCGGCCGGCTGCCTGCGCGGCGGTGGCGGTGCCGCCGTTGACGACCGAGCGCAGGATCGAGGTGGTGGTGTCGGCGGCCTCGCGCGTGACGACCTGCTTGGCGTCGCGCTTGGGGAGCGTGATGTCCGAGCCGTCCTTGCTGATCTTCGTGACGAGCGTGTACGGGATGTACTTGCCGTGGTTGGCGAGCGTCGCGTAGGCCTGGGCCATGTCCAGCGGGCTGGCGGTGGCGGTGCCGAGCGCCATTGACGGATTGGTGGTCAGCGACGGGGTGTTCGCCGGGAGGCCCAGCGCCACGGCGGTCGCCTTGACCTTGTCGGGGCCGACGTCCTGGGCCGTCTGCGCGAAGACCGCGTTCACGGACTTGTCCATGGCACGGGTCACGGTGATCTGCCCGTACGAGACGTTGTCCTCGTTGGCGGGCGCGTAGCCGGTGGGACCGTTGGGACCGATGACCTCGCGCTTGTTGGTGCCGTCGTAGGCCGTGTACGGGGTGATGGTGCGGCCGTCCTGGGTCTGCGACTGGTTCTCGACGGCGGAGGCGAAGATGAACGGCTTGAAGGTGGAGCCGACCTGGTAGTCGCGCCGGGTCGCGTTGTTGACGTACTGCTTGGTGTAGTCGACGCCGCCGTACATCGCGACGACGTTGCCGGTCTTGGGGTCGATGGAGGCACCGCCGGCCCGGACGTACTGGTCGACCTTGCGGGCCTTGGGGTCGAGGTTGTCGAGGAGCTGCTTCTGCGCCGCCTCGGTGAAGGCGGTCTCCTTGGGCTTCTGGATGGTGGTGGTGATGCGGTAGCCGCCGGAGCGCAGGGTCTCCTCGTCGAGGATCTTGTTTTCGGCGAGGTAGTCCTTGACCGCCTCGACGAGGTAGCCGCGCTGCCCGGACATGCCGGTGGCGCCCTTGGCCTTGTCGGTCGTGGGGAACTTGGTGGCCGCGCGGTCGCTCTCGCTGAGCCAGCTCTCCTTGACCATGCCGTCGAGGACGTAGTTCCAGCGGGCGACGGCCTTGTCCTTGTTCTCGGGGTGGGCGATGACGTCGTACTCGCTGGGGGCGTTGAGGAGTGTGGCGAGGTACGCGCCTTCGGCGACGGTCAGCCGCTCGGCGTCCTTGCCGAAGTAGGCCTGGGAGGCGGCCTGGATGCCGTAGGCGTTGCGGCCGTAGTAGCTGGTGTTGAGGTAGCCCTCGAGGATCTCGTCCTTGGTCTTCTCGCGGTCGAGCTTGATCGCGATGAAGAACTCCTTGACCTTGCGGACCGCGGTCTGCTGCTGGGTCAGGTAGTAGTTCTTGACGTACTGCTGGGTGATGGTGGAGCCGGACTGCCGGCCCTTACCGGTCGCGCTGTTCCAGGCGGCGCGGACCATGGCCTTGGGGCTGACGGCGGACTCGTGGTAGAAGTTCCGGTCCTCGGCAGCGAGGGTGGCGTATTGGGCCGTCTTGGCGACCTGGCTGAGCGTGACGTTCTCGCGGTTGACGGCGCCGTCGCGGGCGAGCTGTGAGCCGTCGGCGTACAGGTAGACATTGGACTGGGCGATGGCCCCGGCGTTGGCCTTGGGGATGTCGACCAGCATGTAGCCGGCGAGGAAGGCAGCGGCGAGTGCCAGCACAAGCAGCAGGAGGGAGCCGACGACCGTCCGCCACGTGGGGACCAGCCTGCGCAGGCCGGTTCGCTTGGGCTTGCCGCCCGTGGTGCTACTGCTCATGCTCTGTTGGACTCCTCCGCTGCTGCCTGGGGTTGTGCCGCAACGGGAACATCTTGGGTCAATCGTTGCCTACGCCCCGCAAAACACTGTCGCATCAACGGTCCGAATACGGGCATCAGCACACACTTGTGACAGGCCTGTGACAGGCCGATTGTCCTAATCCGCCCACTCGTAAGGGTGAAAAACGGTTGGAGTCTCCTCCCGGTCCACCGCTAGGCTCGTGCACTTGCGCGCGATTCGGGGGACGTACGGGGAGGGGCGGCATGAGTCTGTACGCGGCGGTCGCCGTGAGCGGCTTCCGGCGGCACTCGACGTACCGGGTGGCGACGGCGGCGGGGATCTTCACCAACACCGTCTTCGGCCTGATCATGGCGTACACGTACATCGCCCTGTGGGACCAGCGGCCGCACCTCGGCGGCTACGACCAGTCCATGGCCATCACGTACGTCTGGATCGGCCAGGCGCTCTTCATCACGGTCGCCGTCCTGGGCGGCGGCTTCCAGGACGAGTTGATCGAGCGGATCCGCAGCGGTGATGTGGCCATCGACCTCTACCGGCCGGCCGACCTGCAGGCCTGGTGGCTCGCTTCGGACCTGGGCCGGGCCGCCTTCCACCTGATCGGGCGGGGCATCGTGCCGATGCTCTTCGGCGCCTTGTTCTTCGACCTCACCATGCCTGGCACTCCGCTGACCTGGGTCTTCTTCATCCTCTCGGTGGCGATCGGGGTCGTCGTCAGCTTCGCGCTGCGCTATCTCGTCGTCCTGAGCGCCTTCTGGCTCATGGACGGCGGCGGCGTGACGACGATCTCCGGGCTGGCGACGATGTTCTTCTCCGGGATGCTGCTGCCGCTCAACGTCTTCCCCGGCACGCTCGGCGAGGTGGCGCGGCTGCTGCCCTGGTCGGCGCTGCTCCAGGTGCCGGCGGACATCTTCCTCGGGGTGCATACGGGATCAGGTCTGCTGAAGGCCCTCGCCTTCCAGGCCGGCTGGGCCGTGGTGCTGCTAGGCACGGGGCGGGCGCTGCAGGCCGTGGCAACCCGGAAGGTGGTGGTGCAAGGTGGGTGAGAGCCGTGCGCTGTTGGAGGGGCTGCGCTGCTACGGGCTGATCAGCGCGATGTGGATCCGGTCGACGATGACCTACCGCGCCTCGTTCGTGATGACGACCTTCGGCAACTTCGCCGCGACCGTGCTCGACTTCGTCGCGATCCTGCTGATGTTCTCCCAGGTCGACTCGCTCGGCGGCTTCTCACTGCCCGAGGTCGCCTTCCTGTACGGCACCTCCAGTACGGCCTTCGGCCTCGCCGACCTCCTCATGGGCAGCATGGACCGCCTCGGCCGCCGGGTCCGCGACGGCACCCTCGACACCCTGCTGGTCCGCCCGGCGCCGGTGCTGGCGCAGGTCGCCGCGGACCGCTTCGCGCTGCGCCGGCTCGGACGGATCAGCCAGGGCTCCTTCGTCCTGGTGTGGGCGCTGACGCATCTGGACGGCCTGCAGTGGACGCCACTGAAGCTGCTGCTGATGCCGGTGATGCTGCTCAGCGGGGCCGGCATCTTCTCCGCGATCTTCGTGCTCGGCGGCGCCTTCCAGTTCCTGGCCAGCGATGCCTCCGAGGTCCAGAACTCCTTTACGTACGGCGGCAACACGCTGCTGCAGTACCCACCCACCGTCTTCGCCAAGGATCTGGTGCGCGGCGTGACCTTCGTGGTCCCACTCGCCTTCGTCAACTGGCTGCCCGCGCTGCGGATCCTGGGCCGCGACGACCCGCTGGGCCTGCCCGGCTGGGTGGACTTGGCCGGGCCGCTGGTCGCGGTGGCGTGCTGCGCGGTGGCGGGACTGGCGTGGCGGACGGGCCTGCGTTCGTACCGGAGCACAGGGAGCTGATGTGGACATGTCCGATGGCTTGATCGAACTCGACGGGGTCGAGAAGGTCTTCGACGTACGACGACGTGCTGGGCTGCTGCGTCGTGAGCGGCGGCAGGTGCGGGCGGTGGACGGCATCTCCTTCACCGTGCCGCGTGGCGAGATGGTCGGCTACATCGGGCCCAACGGCGCCGGAAAGTCGACCACCATCAAGATGCTGACGGGCATTCTGACCCCCAGCGGCGGCCGGCTGCGCGTCGCCGGCATCGACCCCTCGCGGGAACGGACCCGGCTGGCCCGGCGGATCGGCGTCGTCTTCGGGCAGCGCACCACGCTGTGGTGGGACCTGCCGCTGCGGGACTCGTACCAGCTCGTCCGGCGCATGTACCGGATCCCCGACGACCGCTACCGCGTGAATCTGGAGCGCTGCGTCGAACTGCTCGACCTGCGCGACCTGTTGGAGGTCCCGGTACGCCAGCTCTCGCTCGGCCAGCGGATGCGCGGCGACATCGCGGCGGCGCTGCTGCACGACCCCGAGGTGCTGTACCTGGACGAGCCGACGATCGGGCTGGACGTGGTCAGCAAGGCCAAGGTCCGGGAGTTCCTGCGGAGCGTCAACACCGAGCAGGGAATGACGGTCCTGCTGACGACCCACGACCTGACGGACATCGAGCAGCTGTGCAGCCGGGTCATGGTCATCGACCACGGACGGCTGATGTACGACGGCGGCCTGGCCGAGCTGCACGCGGTCGGCGAGAGCGAGCGCACGCTGGTCGTCGACTTCGAGCGCGAGCTGCCGCCGGTTGAGCTGCCGGGCGCGCGGTGCGAGCGGGTGGACGGGCCCCGGCAGTGGCTGGTCTTCCCGGCGGGCTCGAGCGCGGCGCCGCTGGTGGCGGAGCTGGCGGCGCGCCATCCGGTGGTGGATCTGTCGGTACGCGAGCCGGTGATCGAGGACGTCATCGCGCGGATGTACGCGGAGAGCAGCGCGGTGGTTTGACCGCCGGGTGCGGCTCCGTGGCCGGGTTGGGCCAGCCGCCCGTCCCGCTTCGGGCGGACGGCCTACCCCCAACCCGGTCGGGAGCCCGAGGCGTTACATCATATCTTCGATGTCCGCGGCGATCGGATCGGCGTCGGTGCCGATGACGACCTGGATGGCGTTGCCCATCTTCACGACGCCGTGGGCACCGGCGGCCTTGAGTGCGGCTTCGTCGACCTTGGAGGCGTCCTCGACCTCGGTGCGCAGCCGGGTGATGCAGCCCTCGACCTCGACGATGTTCTCGATGCCGCCGAGCCCGGCGACGATCTTCTCAGCCTTGCTGGCCATCTCTCACTCCTGATTTCTCGGGATTTCTCGGGTCTCGCGTCTCGGCCGTTCGGTCCGAATTCACACGCTAGTGCACGCTCGAGCTGCTTTTGCGGGCATACACCATGCGTCGCGCACACAACTGGTCTACACCACTTTACTGCCCAGGAGTATGCACCATGAGCTCGGAAGCCGCCGCCGCGCCACAGCCTCGCAAGCCCTGGGTCAACATCCTCTTCCAGGGCCTGCAGAAGATGGGCCGCAGCCTCCAACTGCCCATCGCGGTCCTGCCGGCGGCCGGCATCCTCAACCGCCTGGGCCAGCCGGACGTCTTCGGCGCGGACGGCCTGGGTTGGAACAACGTATCCAAGGTCTTCGGCGGTGCCGGCGGCGCCCTGCTGGACGGCTCGCTCGGGCTGCCCATGCTCTTCGCGGTCGGGGTGGCCATCGGCATGGCCAAGAAGTCCGACGGGTCGACCGCGCTGGCGGCGGTCGCGGGCTTCCTCGTCTACTACGGGGTGCTGCACCAGTTCCCGGCCGACTGCCCGCGCGGTTCGGTCTTCACCGCCACCAGTGCGATCAGCGGCGCCTGCATCCCGCACGACACCCCGACGGCGGCTGCAGCGGCCGCGTACCAGAACCCGGGCGTCTTCGGCGGCATCGTCATCGGCCTGCTCACCGCCTACTTCTGGCAGCGCTTCCACCGCACCAAGCTGGTGGACTGGCTCGGCTTCTTCAACGGCCGCCGGCTCGTTCCGATCATCATGTCGTTCGTCGCCATCGTCTTCGCCGTGCTGTGTGTCTGGATCTGGCCGCCGATCGGCGACGGGCTCACCAGCTTCAGCCAGTGGCTGTCCGACCTTGGCGCCATCGGCTCGGGCATCTTCGGCGTGGCGAACCGTGCGCTGCTGACGGTGGGCCTGCACCAGTTCCTGAACGTCTTCGTCTGGTTCCAGTTCGGCGACTTCACCAAGCCCGACGGCACGGTGGTCCATGGCGACATCACGCGCTTCCTTGCGGGCGACCCGACGGCCGGTCAGTTCACCTCCGGTTTCTTCCCGATCATGATGTTCGCTCTCCCCGCGGCCGCGCTCGCCATCACGCACTGCGCCCGCCCGCACCGCCGCAAGGAGATCGGCGGCCTGATGCTCTCGGTCGCCCTCACCTCGCTCGTCACCGGCATCACCGAACCCATCGAGTACTCCTTCCTCTTCATCGCCCCTGCGCTGTACGCGATCCACGCGCTGCTCACCGGCGTCTCGATGGCGGTCACGTGGGGGCTCGGGGTGCACGACGGCTTCAGCTTCTCGGCGGGGCTCATCGACTACGTCATCAACTGGAATCTGGCCACCAGGCCGTGGCTCATCGTCCCCATCGGGCTGGTGTTCGCGGCGGTTTACTACGCGCTTTTCAGATTCGTGATCACCAGATTCGATCTTCCGACGCCGGGCCGCGAGCCCGAGGAGGTCGCGGAGGAGATGGAGAAGTCGGTGACGAAGGAGTGACGCGACGTGTCGTGACGCAGATGTGACCAGGGTAAACGGGATTCAGCCATTCCACCGAGTACTCCATACGTGCTAAAACACTGGTCTAAACCACCGAGTGGTATAGACCAGGAGGAACCACATGACCACCGCCACCGCTCCGGCGGCTCCCGCAGCGAAGAAGCGGGGATCCGGCCTGTTCCAGGGTTTGCAGAAGGTCGGCCGCAGCTTGCAGCTGCCGATCGCCGTACTGCCGGCAGCGGGCATTCTGCTCCGCTTCGGCCAGCCGGACGTCTTCGGCGCCACGGGACTTGGCTGGGACAAGGTCGCGTCCGTATTCGCCACGGCGGGCAGCGCGGTCTTCGACAACCTGCCGCTGCTGTTCTGTATAGGCGTCGCCATCGGCTTCGCCAAGAAGTCCGACGGCTCGACCGCGCTCGCCGCGCTGGTCGGATTCCTGGTCTACAAGAACGTTCTGACCGCCTTCCCCGTCACCGAGGCCAAGATCCAGAACGGCGCCGACATAGCGGCGACGTACAACAACCCCGGTGTCCTCGGCGGCATCATCATGGGTCTGCTGTCGGCCGTCATCTGGCAGCGCTTCCACCGCACCAAGCTGGTGGACTGGCTCGGCTTCTTCAACGGCCGTCGGCTCGTCCCGATCCTCATGGCCTTCGTCGGCACCGCGGTCGGTGTCTTCTTCGGCCTGGTCTGGGAGCCCATCGGCCACGTGATCAGCGACTTCGGCACGTGGATGACCGGCCTCGGCTCGCTCGGCGCGGCCCTGTTCGGCCTGGTCAACCGCGCGCTGCTCCCGGTCGGCATGCACCAGTTCGTGAACTCCGTCGCCTGGTTCCAGCTGGGTGACTTCACCAACTCCGCCCACCAGGTCGTGCACGGTGACCTGACCCGCTTCTTCGCGGGTGACAAGACCGCCGGGCAGTTCATGAGCGGCTTCTTCCCGATCATGATGTTCGGCCTGCCCGCCGCCGCGATCGCCATCGCGCACAGTGCCCGCCCGGAGCGCCGCAAGGCCGTCATGGGCATGATGATCTCGCTGGCCCTGACCTCGTTCGTCACCGGCATCACCGAGCCGATCGAGTTCTCGTTCATGTTCATCGCCCCGGTGCTCTACGGCGTCCACGCGGTGCTCACCGCGCTCTCGATGGCCGTCACATGGGGGCTCGGGGTGCACGACGGCTTCACCTTCTCCGCCGGCGCCATCGACTACATACTGAACTGGAACCTCGCGACCAAGCCATGGCTGATCATCCCGATCGGCCTGGTCTTCGCCGCGATCTACTACACGGTCTTCCGATTCGCGATCGTCAAGTTCAATCTGACGACGCCCGGCCGCGAGCCGGACGAGGAGATCGAGGACCTCACGAAGGCGTAAGGCGTAAGGCGTAATCGCAAAGCCCCGGCACCGAATCGGTGCCGGGGCTTCGTGCTGTCCGGCTGCTTGCCTAGACCTCGTAGATCGCGCCGGGGAATGCCACGGCCACCGGGCCGCCGAAGACCGCGCCGGCGTCCGCGAGGTTGACGGCGGCGTCCGTCCACGGCGGGATGTGGGTGAGGACCAGACGGCTCGCACCGGCGCGGTCAGCGTGCTCACCGGCTTCGCGGCCGTTGAGGTGCAGGGCGGGGATGTCCTCCTTGCCGTCCGTGAAGGACGCCTCGCAGAGGAAGAGGTCCACGCCCTCGGCGAGGCCCAGCAGCGCCTCGCTCGGGCCGGTGTCCCCCGAGTACGTGAGCGACTTGCCGCCGTGCTCGATCCGGAAGCCGAAGGTCTCGACGGGGTGGCTGACCCGGTCCGTGGTCACCGAGAACGGCCCGACCCGGAAGCTGCCGGGCTCCAGGGTGCGGAAGTCGAAGACCTCGCTCATGCACTTCTCGTCGGGCACGTCGCCGTATGCGGTGATGAGGCGGCGCTCGGTGCCTTCGGGGCCGTAGACCGGGATGGCTTGCGCCGGGCCGGCCTCGTGGCGGTAGTAGCGGGCGACGAAGTACGCGCACATGTCGATGCAGTGGTCGGCGTGGAGATGGCTGAGGAGGATCGCGTCCAGGTCGTACAGGCCGCAGTGGCGCTGCAGCTCGCCCAGGGCACCATTGCCCATGTCGAGCAGCAGCCGGAAGCCGTCGGCCTCTACGAGGTAGCTCGAGCAGGCCGATTCCGCGGAGGGAAACGACCCTGAGCAGCCGACGACGGTGAGCTTCATGTGCAGAAACCTCCGTGGGATGGTCCGGGGGTCTTGCGTTGGCGCATCACGGTACCCCGCTCCCACCGGAGGGGAGGGGGGTCGACGGGAGCGACCCGCCTCGTGCTCTTGAGCGTAAGCCGCCTGGCCCGCGCCCGCGCCTCCCCGGGCCGCCGTTGTGGGCGGAATCACCAGTCCGGCGGCCCGCCGTCGGCAGCGGCGCGCACCACGACAGTGCGTGGGCCGGTGGCTCAGAGCCGCCGACGGCGATCAGCCACCCACGAGAGGCCCGAAGCCTGTCGGAGGGCGAACGGGTGGGCGGGCGAGCGAAGCGGGATGGGGGTCCTCCCCCAGCCTGGCGGCTGGGGGAGAGGGAGGCGACGCGGTGGGGGCACTCTCCCCCAGACTCCGTCCGGGGGAGAGTGCCCCCACCCAGCCGCCAGGCTGGGGGACGTCGTCGACCGACGACAACGCCGCGAGCGCTGGTGCCAAGCCCGCGACGCCGCGGAGATCGACCGGACAGGCCCTAAGCCCAGAGCTGGCCGTGCAGGGCCGCCACGGCGGCCTCCGTGGAGGGGGCGGTGTAGATGCCCGTGGAGAGGTACTTCCAGCCGCCGTCGGCGACGACGAAGACGACGTCGGCAGCCTCACCGGCCCGCTCGGCCTTGCGCGCGACGCCCAGCGCAGCGTGAAGCGCGGCGCCGGTGGAGACGCCGGCGAAGATGCCCTCCTGCTGCAGGAGTTCGCGGGTGCGAGCGACGGCGTCGGCGGAGCCGACGGAGAAGCGGGTGGTGAGGACGGACTCGTCGTAGAGCTCGGGGATGAAGCCCTCGTCGAGGTTGCGGAGGCCGTAGACGAGGTCGTCGTAGCGCGGCTCGGCGGCGACGATCTGGATGCCGGGGACCTTCTCGCGCAGGAAGCGGCCGACGCCCATCAGGGTGCCCGTCGTGCCGAGCCCCGCCACGAAGTGGGTGATGGAGGGGAGGTCGGTCAGAATCTCGGGCCCGGTTGTCGCGTAGTGGGCGCCCGTGTTGTCGGGGTTGCCGTACTGGTAGAGCATCACCCAGTCGGGGTGCTCGGCGGCGAGCTCCTTGGCGACGCGTACGGCGGTGTTGGAGCCGCCCGCGGCCGGGGAGGGGATGATCTCGGCGCCCCACATGGTGAGCAGCTCGCGCCGCTCGGACGAGGTGTTCTCGGGCATCACGCAGACGATGCGGTAGCCCTTGAGCCGGGCCGCCATGGCCAGCGAGATGCCGGTGTTGCCGGAGGTGGGCTCCAGGATGGTGCAGCCGGGGGTGAGCCGGCCGTCGCGCTCGGCCTGCTCGATCATGTGCAGGGCGGGGCGGTCCTTGATGGAGCCGGTGGGATTACGGTCCTCCAGCTTGGCCCAGACGCTGACCCGGTCGGACGGGGACAGGCGCGGCAGCCGCACGAGCGGAGTGTTGCCGACGGCTGCCAGCGGGCTGTCGTACCGCATCAGCGCGTGCCCCCCGCCCGTCGCCCGGCCACCACCCCTGCCGGCCGGGGCTGCGCCCCGGCCCCTCCTGCTACGGCCGGAAGGATGGTGACGCTGTCGCCGTCGGCGAGCTTGGTGGCGATGCCGTCGAGGAAGCGGACGTCCTCGTCGTTGAGGTAGACGTTCACGAAGCGGCGCAGTTCGCCGTCCTTGACGATGCGCTCGCGGATGCCCGGGTGCCGGGTGTCGAGGTCGGTGAAGAGCTCGTCGAGCGTGGCCCCGCTGCCGTCGACGGCCTTCTGGCCGTCGGTGTAGGTGCGGAGGATGGTGGGGATTCGGACCTCGATGGCCATGCGTCGGCTCCAGTGACGTAAGGAAAAGTGCGGGCTGCGGGTGGCGTCAGGCGCACAAACATGCCGCGCTGGCGAGGCGGCACAGGTCGACGTGCAACCGCGCCACGAGCAGCACGCCCGGCGCCTTGTCGCTCACGTCGTGGAAAACCATGCGGTCATCGTATCGATTCCCCCGACGGGCTCAGGAACGCCGTCCCAGGATACGGACGGCCCACGGGCATCAGACGACGCTGACCTCTTCTTCTGTCACTTCGCCGTCCACGATGCGGAACGAGCGGAACTGGAAGGGCCCGGCCCCGTCGGTATCGGCGGTGGAGACCAGGACGTAGTGGGCGCCCGGCTCGTTCGCATACGAGATGTCCGTACGGGACGGGTAGGCCTCGGTCGCGGTGTGGGAGTGGTAGATGACCACCGGCTCCTCGTCGCGGTCGTCCAGCTCGCGGTACAGCTTGAGCAGATCCGTGGAGTCGAACTCGTAGAACGTGGGCGAGCGGGCCGCGTTGAGCATCGGGATGTGCCGCTCGGGCCGGTCGGATCCCGCCGGGCCCGCGATGACTCCACAGGCCTCGTCCGGGTGGTCGGCGCGGGCGTGGGCGACAAGGGCGTCGTGGAGGGCCTGGGTGATGGTCAGCATGTTCGTCAGGATAAGCAGGCGGCCCCCGTACGGTCGTACGGAGGCCGCTTGCTGAGACGTACGTATTACGGCTGGACGGCCAGCACCGCGCGCCGCTTGGCGACCTGGTAGCCGATGCCGAGGAGCGCGAACCACACGGCCCAGACGTACAGGCCGAGCCGGGTGTCGGCGTCGGTGGCCATCAGGACGACCACGAAGCCCAGCGCGAGGATGCCGATCCAGTTGGTGACGGGCGCGCCCGGCATCCGGAAGTCGGCGGCGGGCAGGATCCCGGCGCGGACCCGCGAGCGGTAGCGCAGGTGAGCGGCGAGGATGACGATCCAGGTCCACAGGCCCGCACAGGTGGCGACCGACGTGATGTAGACGAAGGCCTTGTCCGGCGAGACGATGTTGACGATCACGCCGATGCCCATGACCAGCGTGGACAGCACCAGCGCGGGCAGCGGGAGCTGCCGGCCGCTGAGCTTCTGCATGGCCTGTGGGGCCTCGCCGTTGACGGCCAGGCCGCGCAGCATGCGGCCGGTGGAGTAGATGCCGGAGTTGCAGGAGGACAGGGCTGCGGTGAGGACCACGAAGTTCATGATCCCGGCCGCTCCGGGGATGCCGACCTGGGCGAAGACCTGCACGAAGGGGCTGACGCCGGGCTTGTAGTGGGTCCAGGAGAAGACCGACAGCAGCACGATCAGCGCGCCGACGTAGAAGATGCCGATGCGGACCGGGAGGGTGTTGATCGCCTTGCGCAGGGTCTGCTTGGGGTTCTCGGCCTCGCCCGCGGTGATGCCGACCAACTCGACGCCCAGGTAGGCGAAGATGACGCCCTGCATGGCGAGCATGGCCTGCCAGGCGCCGTTGGGCGCGAAGCCGCCGTCGGCCCACAAGTGGCTCACGGAGGCGGTGTCACCGGCGGAGGAGAAGCCGAAGGTGAGGACGCCGATACCGATCACGATCATGGCGATGATCGCCACGACCTTGATCGTGGAGAACCAGAACTCCAGCTCGCCGAAGAGCTTGACCGAGACCAGGTTCGCGACGAAGAGCGCCACCAGGGCGACCGCCGCCGTGCTCCAGACCGGGATCGCCGGCCACCAGTAGTTGATGTACGCGCCCGCCGCCGTCACCTCGGACATGCAGGCGGTGACCCACAGCGCCCAGTACGACCAGCCGGTGGCGAAGCCCGCGAAGGGGCCGAAGAACTCGCGTGCGTAGTCGGCGAAGCTGCCGGAGGTGGGGCGGTAGGTGAGGAGCTCGCCCAGGGCACGCATGATGAAGAAGATCACGACGCCGGCGACGGCGTAGCAGGCGATCAGGCTGGGCCCGATCGCGGCGATCGACTTACTGGATCCGTAGAAGAGGCCGGTGCCGATGGCACCGCCGATGGCGATCATCTGGACCTGGCGGGAGCCCAGCCCGCGTTTGTAACCCTCTTCGGGCGTGGCCCCCAGGGCCTTGCCGCCGTCGGATTCGCCCTCGTGTCGCTCGACCTGCGTCGAGGTCATGGTGATGCGCCTTTCGCTCCAGTGCCGGTGTCCCCCCGGAAGGTGGAGTTGCGCGCCGACGGTCGGTCGGCGCAGCGCACCGGCCGCGACAGGGGTGGCGTCGCGGCCGGCAGTCGTGGATTCCTATCACGCAAAAGATTGCGGGCATATTGCGCGAATGTGGGCCACGCCACAGCGAGAAGCGGGCATAGCGTCACGGAAATGGGAAAACCACCCGATCGAGGTGATCGGATCGTTATCCAGAATTGAGCGTCCGCTGAGCGAACGCCTGCGGCGAGCACAGCCGGAAGTCCGGCGGCCCAGCCGTCACCGCATGAGCGTCTCGACGAGCGTCTCCTGCAGACCGCCCAGCCACAGATAAGCCATCACCATCGGCTTGCGCGGATCGGAGTCCGGCAGCCGGTAGAGGTCGTTGTCGTCCTCGCTGACCTCGAGCCGGGTCCCTATCGTCAGCCGCAGATCGTTGAGCGTCCCGAGCCACTGCCGGGACTCGTCGGGGCTGAGTTTGAGGACCGGTCCGCCGGCGGCCGCGTCGAGGGTGCGTACGACCGCGAGCGCGTCGTCGCGCTTGCGGGTCCGCAGATCGTTCTCGGTGAAGCGGCGGAAGTCGGAGGACTCGGTGTCGTCCTCATACGCGTCCGGGAAGAGCCGGGCCAGGGCCGGGTCCTCCGGGGGCTTGCTGGGGCCCTCGGAGAAGAGCTCCGCGAGCGGGTCGGCGTCGGAGTCCTGGACGCCGCCCGGGCCGAGCAGCTCCAGGAGTTGCACGCTGAGGCTGCGGAGGATGGAGACCTCGACCTCGTCGAGCGCGATGGCGGCGCCGCCGCCGGGGACGGCCTCGAAGTACCCCGTCATCAGCGGTCCTGCTGCAGGGTGGCCCACAGCCCGTAACCGTGCATCGCCTGCACGTCACGCTCCATCTCCTCGCGGGTGCCGCTGGAGACCACGGCCCGGCCCTTGTGGTGGACATCCATCATGAGCTTGGTCGCCTTGTCCTTCGGATAGCCGAAGTACGCCTGGAAGACGTAGGTCACGTAGCTCATGAGGTTGACCGGGTCATTGTGGACGATCGTCACCCACGGAACATCCGGTGCCGGAACCGCGAAGGGGGCTTCCGCCTCGGCTTCACGCTCGATCTCGACTGGGGTGGCCACACTCACACCCCCATCGTGTCACCCGGGGTGAGGGCCATGGCAAACGGGGTCCAGAGAAATCGTCACTCTGACGAGAGGACGCGCTAGCATCTTCGCCATGAGCACTGCAGACCTGGGGCTGCCCGTGACAGTCCCGTCCACCGCGCTGTTCACTGACCGTTACGAGCTGACGATGCTGCAGGCGGCCCTGCGCAGCGGCGCGGCGCACCGGCGGTCGGTATTCGAGGTCTTCACCCGGCGGCTGCCGGAGGGCCGGCGATACGGCGTCGTGGCGGGCACCGGCCGCGTACTGGACGCGGCGGAGAACTTCCGCTTCGACGAGAGCGTCCTGGGCTTCCTGGAGCAGGAGCGGGTCGTGGACGGGCCCACCCTGGAATGGCTGGCCGGCTACCGCTTCCGAGGCGACATCGTCGGCTACCCGGAGGGCGAGGTGTACTTCCCCGGCTCCCCGATCCTCCGGGTCGAGGGCACCTTCGCCGAGGCGGTGCTGCTCGAGACGGTGATCCTGTCCATCCTCAACCACGACAGCGCCATCGCCGCCGCCGCGTCCCGGATGGCCGTCGCGGCCGTCGGCCGTCCGCTGATGGAGATGGGCGCCCGCCGCACCCACGAGCTCGCGGCGGTCGCCGCCGCCCGGGCCGCGTACGTCGGCGGCTTCGTCTCGACCTCGAATCTCGCCGCCGGCTTCCGCTACGGCCTGCCCACCATCGGCACCAGCGCCCACGCCTTCACCCTCCTCCACGACAACGAGCGCGACGCCTTCACCGCTCAGGTCGAATCGCTGGGCCGCGGGACGACGCTGCTGGTGGATACCTACGACGTCGCGTCGGCGGTCCGGGCGGCGGTCGAGATCGCCGGGCCCGAGCTCGGTGCCGTACGGATCGACTCGGGCGACCTGCTGCTGCTCGCGCACCGGGTGCGGCAGCAGCTGGACGACCTGGGCGCGAAGTCCACGAAGATCGTGGTGACCTCCGACCTGGACGAGTACGCCATCGCCTCGCTCGCGGCGGCGCCGGTGGACGCGTACGGCGTCGGCACGTCGCTGGTGACCGGCAGCGGGCACCCGACCTGCTCGATGGTCTACAAGCTGGTCGCGCGGGCCGTGTCCGACGAGCCGGACGCCCCGCTGGAGGCCGTGGCCAAGAAGTCGATGGGCGCCAAGACCAGTATCGGCGGCCGCAAATGGGCCGCCCGGCGCCTCGACGAGGACGGCGTCGCCGAGGCCGAGGTCATCGGGACCGGGCCGGTCCCCGCCGAGTTGGCCGAACGGCTGATCCAGGTGCCGCTGATGCGCGACGGCGAGAGCGTCGGGCGCGAGCCGATGGCGGCGGCGCGCGCCCGCCACATCGAGGCGCGCGCCGGGCTCCCGTTGTCGGCGACCCAGCTGTCGCGCGGGGAGCCGGTGCTGCCCACTGTGTACACGTGAGCCGTCCGCCCCTAGAGTCATTGACTGCCCGCAGCTACCGGAAGGATGCGCCATGCACCGCGCACTGATCGTCGCGGACGTCCAGAACGACTTCTGCGAGGGCGGGAGCCTCCCGGTCGCCGGTGGCGCGGATGTCGCCGCCGCGATCACCGACCTCGTCGGGCAGTCCAACACCATCGGCTACCGCCACGTCGTCGCCACCCGCGACCACCACATCGCCCCCGGCAACCACTTCGCCGACCGCCCCGACTTCGTCCACTCCTGGCCCGTCCACTGCGTCGCCGGTACGGAGGGTGTGGGCTTCCACCCGAACTTCGCGCCTGCCGTCGCGTCCGGCGCGGTCGACGCCGTCTTCTCCAAGGGCGCGTACGCGGCCGCGTACAGCGGCTTCGAAGGCCTCGACGAGAACGGGGAGGGCCTGGCGGACTGGCTCCGGGCGCGCGGTGTCACCGAGGTGGATGTCGTGGGCATCGCCACGGACCACTGCGTGCGGGCCACGGCGCTTGATGCGGTGCGGGAGGGTTTCCATACGCGCGTCCTGCTTGACCTGACGGCGGGGGTCGCGCCCGCGACGACAGAGCAGGCGCTCGAAGAGCTCCGCGACGCCGGCGCCGAGCTCACCGGCAAGCCCCTCGTAGCCAATTCCTGACGCCGCCCTCGCACTGCTCGGCCCCGGGGGCCTCCCAGGCTTCGGGACGGCTGCGCTGGACTCTCCCCCAGACTCCGTCTGGGGGAGAGTCCAGCGCAGCGACTCGAAGCCCGCGAAGCGGCGCGAGAGGCGCAGAAAAAGAGGGGCACCCGGCCACGGGCCCGCAGGCGCCAACGCAACCCCCGCCACCCGCCCAGCAGGAGCGCCCCAGCCGCAGGGGCGGTAGCCCTCAGCGGAGGGCCGAGAACGACTGCCAGCCGACCGCGTCCGTCGCGGCGACATCGCGCCAGACGAGGCCGTCGGGGTGGTGGAGGACCGCCTGGACCTCGTCCGGCGTGGGCGGGTGGGCATTGCCGACGAGACGGACGGCGCGGAAGCCGAGGTTGCGGAGGCGGGTGAGGGCGCGTTGGCGGTTGGCGGCGAGGACGATGACGCGGATGTCGTCGCCGGGGGCGGCGCCGGGGCGGGGCAGGCGGAGGGCGACGACGACATCGCCGCTGGGGAGCCGGGTAAATCCGCCGGAGGCCATAGGCACATGATCAGCTGAATGGCCCCCGTCCACCAGGGGCGGGGGCCATTCGGGTCATTTCGAGTGAATATCGATCAAGAAGTGATCACTTCGTGGAAGGATCGACCGCGACGGTGACCGTGCTGGTGCCCTTCGAATGCCAGAGGATCTTGATCTTCGTTAGACCAGGTCCTGCTAGGAGTCGACAGTGCCGGTGAGGGCGGGCTGGTCGCTGGCGTCGCGCGGGATGGCGGCGCCGCCGACCGTGCCGTCGACGGGGGTCCAGGAGGTGCCGCCGTCGGTGGACACCTCGGTGTAGAGGTAGTCGTAAGCGGTCTCGATGTCGTACAAGCCCTTGAGGGACAGGCTCGCCGGGGTCTTGCCGGTGAGGTCGACATCGCGGGTGAGGGTGTTGCTCAGGCTGATGCCGCTGCCGCTCCACCACTGGTACGAGCCGGAGGCCGGGGTGAACACATGCCGCCGCGAAGAGAGCGCGATGCGACCCCGTGCGCCCCCTGTGCTTCCGCACCGTGGGTTAGGTCACGCTTACCAGCCGTTCCCTAGGGGCATGTCGGAACGTAGAGTCTGTGGTTGGCGCGCCACGCACAGAGCCACACAAATCGCGAAGTACCGCCCTACCCAACGCTCGACGCCATCGACGTATACGAGGACGGACCCCCGACATGCCGCGTCCTACCACTGCCCAAATCGCCTACGGTTCAGCCACCGTGGTGCTCTCCACCCTCGCGATGCTGCTGCTCTCCGAGGCGCGATCGGGTATCGGCGTCGTCGTCATCGCGGCCGCCGGTCTCGTGCTCGGCGTCCTGGTCGCCGTGACGGTGCCGATCCCACTGACCGCCCGGGCCAAGGTCCGTACAGCCGCAGCGCAGGCATCGGCCGCGGCGGGCACCCCGATTCCGCGCGTGCGCATACCCAGCAATGCCGAGTCGCGCGTGACCGAGCACTCGCTGCGCCACTGACCGCTGACACCGCGAAAAGCGAAAAGGCCCCGGACCGAAGTCCGGGGCCGTCGTCATGTCAGCCTGCCTGTACGACCACGGTCTTGGCCGCCTTGTCGTGCAGGCACTGCTGGTACGGCTTGTCCCAGGTGCACCACAGCACGTTCAGCAGCCAGAAGATCGCGCCGATGCAGATCGCCGACAGGACGCCCGGCAGCACGTAGACCGCGGCGCGCTGCCAGCCGGCGTTGCCGGGGGCGTTGCCGTCGGCCAGTTGGGCGACGCGGATCTTCAGGACCATCTTGCCGAGGGTTTGGCCGGTGCGGGAGACCATGACGCCCTCGTAGACGAAGTACAGGCCGTAGATGAGCAGGTCGGCGAGGAACTGCCTGCCGAAGCCGATGCCCCCCGCGTCGGACCAGTGGCCGGCGTAGATCGCGATGCTCACGATCACCGCGATCACGATGAGCGGGACCGTGTCGATCAGCCGGGCCAGGAAGCGCTGGCCGTGTGTCGCCAGGGGCGGCATGCCGGGCGGGACCGCGCCAGGGCCATAGCCGGGGTTGTAACCGGGTGCGGGGCCGGGGCCCGGGACCGCGCCGGGGCCTGTGCCGGACCCGGGGCCGGTGGGTTGAGTGCCGTAGAAATTCTGACCGTACGGATCCTTATCACTCATACGGTGAGTGAAGCAGCGAATCGGATGGCCGTAAAGATCTCCGACGACATGTCAGGCAGTGGAGACGACGACCGTCTGACCCGCCTTGTCGTGCAGGCACTGCCGGTAGGGCTTGTCCCAGGTGCACCAGAGCACATTGACGAGCCAGAAGATCGAACCGCAGCAGGGGATGATCGGCACCAGCGCATAAGTGGCCTCGCGCTTGAGGGCCGCCTCGGTGGTGGGGCGCGAGCCGTCCGCGAGCATGCCGACGCGCACCTTCAGCAGCATCTTGCCGAGGCTCTGGCCGTGCCGGGTCAGCATGAAGACCTGGTAGATGAGATAGATGACGGCGTAGATCACCGACTCGGCGTAGGACGCACCGGTGTTGTGGTAGTCGTAGTTGCGGAAGGCCGCGCCCATGATGGCGTACACCGGGATGCCGACGATCAGCGCGTCGACGATTCGGGCGAGCAGCCGTCGGCCACGGTTCGCCAAGGGCGGCATGCCCTGCAGCGGGTCGGGCGGCGGCTCACTTCCGTACGGGCTCGCCGACGGCGGCGGGGGCGGATGCGGCGCCGTCGGAGGCCGGTCGTATGGCGAACCGCTCGGCGGAGGCTGCGGGGGCTCCTGATCGGATTCCGGCTTCTTCGCGAACGGGTCGTCATCGGTGCTCATGATCCGAGTGAAACCCGGACAATACGGCCTCGCCTCCGGCAGGAGCCGTTCGGGTGTCAGTCGCCTGCCACGAAGGTCCTGGCCGCCTTGTCGTGCCAGCACTGCCGCCACGGCCGGTCGAACAGGCACCACGCCAGTCCCACGAAGCCGATCACCACCGCGTCGAGCACCGTGTGCGTCAGCCAGCGGCGCAGGGCGGCGGCGAAGCCCGGCTCGTACTGGGACTCGATGTCCAGCACCTTCAGCTTCAGCAGCTTCTTGCCGAGGGTACGACCCCACTTGGCGGTCGGCAGCACCTCGTAGAGCAGTCCGGTGACGAGGACGACGGCCGCGAGGATGCCGAGCTGCACGCTGGTCGTGCCGTCGATCAGCCACACCGTGACGGTCTCGCCGGTCTGCCGCGCCGCGTCCGTCTTCTGCTGGATGTGGTCGTACGCCGCCGAGCCCAGTGGCACCGCTGCCACGGCGGCGACGGCTCCCACGATCAGCGAGTCCACGATGCGGGCCACCAGCCGCTTGCCGAGCGACGCCGGCCGCGCCTGCTCCTGCGCCGCCAGCAGGAACGGATCGCTCACCGGCGGCTTCCATGGCATCGGCGCCGACTCTGCCGCCTGCTCCCCCCGGCCGCCACCCTGCCCCTGTCGGGCCAGCTCGTGCACCTGCTGCGCCCACGGCGCGGGGGCAGGAGCCGGGGCGGCCTGGGACTGCGCCGGCACGGCGGGGCGGGGCGCCACGGCGGCCGGGGCGGGGGCTGGGGCCGGGGCCG
>NZ_RJVR01000164.1 GCF_003999195.1 Streptomyces soli | reverse complement strand
CACCGCACGGCGGGGCGCTCCCGCAGGCAGCCACCCGGCCGTCGGCAGCGCCACCAGCGCCCCGCCCGCGACCGCCGCGAAGGGCAGCCCGTGCCCGCCGCCGAGCCGGGGAAGCACCAGGTACAGCGCCCCGGCCGCCGCCGAGGTGGTCAGCAGGCCCAGTACGGAAGCCCGATGCGGTTCGGCCTGCGCGGCGATCCCGACGGCGGCCACCGCCGTCGCCGCACCGGAACCGAAGCCCCCGACGACGCATCCCGCCACGACCAGCGGGACGTACGCCGTGCAGGCGGCCACCCCGAAACCCGCCGCCGTCAGCAGCAGACCCACCCGGGCCAGCCGGGCGGCCCCGATCCGGTCCACCCGGGACGCGAAGACCGGCCCGGCGCAGGCCGAGGCGAGAAGCAGAGCGCTACCGGTTGCGCCGGCCTGTGCCGTACTGAGGCCGAGACCCGACGTCAGGCGGCTGACGATGACCGGGAGGAGGTAGGCGGCGAGATACCCGGCGGAGAAGACAGCGACCAGCGGCAGCATGGCGCGCGAGCGCGAGGACATGGGCGTTCCTGAGAGGTGATTGAAGGGCGAAAACAGGGTGGAGCGCCCATCGACGGACAGGAACGCGAAGCAATGAATATCAAGCGGGACGACCCTCCCAGAAGGGGGGGTTCCGAATGTTAAACCGGCCGTTGCCGGATCGATATAAAAGGGTTGCATGGCGGGTGGGCCGGCTCACGGCAAAGGCACGGAGTCGCCCGGGAACTCACGTTGGTCGTCGCTAGTTGGAGGAGGTACGGGCCCCGCACAGTGCGCGGCCCGGCCAGCGGCCCCGACCGGGCGCCCCCGTCCCGGTCGGGGCTCTTGCGTTACTTCACGCCGAGGGCCTGCTCGATCGGGTCGATCGCGAAGTAGACCACGAAGAGCGCCGAGGTCGCCCATAGCAGCCAGTGCACCTCGCGAGCCTTGCCGAGCACCGTCTTGAGGACGACGTACGCGATGAAGCCCGCGCCGATGCCGTTGGTGATGGAGTAGGTGAAGGGCATCACGGCGATCGTCAGGAAGGCCGGGATGGCGATCTCGTAGCTGTCCCAGTTGATGTTCTTGACCTGAGTGATCATCAGGAAGCCCACCGCGACCAGCGCGGGAGCCGCCGCCTGCAGCGGCACGATGGTCAGCAGCGGGCTCAGGAAGAGCGCCACCGCGAACAGCGCGCCGGTGACCACATTGGCGAAGCCCGTACGGGCGCCCTCGCCGACGCCGGCCGCGGACTCGATGAAGGCCGTGTTGGACGAGGACGAGGCCGCGCCGCCCGCGACGGCCGCCGCGCCGTCGATCAGCAGCACGCGGCCGAGGTTCGGGACCTTGCCGTCCTTGTCCAGCAGCCCGGCCTCGGCGGTGATGCCGACGACCGTGCCCATGGTGTCGAAGAAGTCCGACAGGATCAGGGTGAAGACCAGCAGCACTACGGTGATCGCGCTTACCTGGCCGAACGCCCCGAAGATGCTGAAGTGGCCGAGCAGCCCGAAGTCCGGGGCCGAGAAGATGTCGGTCGGGACCTTCGGGGTCGTCAGACCCCAGCTCTTGATGTTCGCGACCGAGTTGATGACGATCGCCAGCACGGTCATCGCCACGATGCTGATCAGGATCGCGCCCTTGACCTTGCGTGCCATCAGCGCGACGGTCAACAGCACACCCAGGCAGAACACCAGCACCGGCCAGCCCGACAGCGCTCCGCTCCCGCCCAGTTGCACCGGCACCGTGGTGTTGGACGCGTCCGGGATACGGGACACGAACCCGGCGTCGACAAAGCCGATGAAGGCGATGAACAGACCGATGCCGACACTGATCGCCTGCTTGAGCGCCTGCGGGATCGCGTGCATCACCGCTTCGCGCAGCCCCGAGACGACCAGTACGCAGATGACCAGGCCCTCCAGGACCACCAGGCCCATCGCGTCGGCCCAGCTCATCAACGGTGCTATCTGGAACGCCACCACCGCGTTCAGGCCGAGGCCCGCCGCGATCGCCAGCGGCAGATTGCCGCCGACGCCCATGATCACCGTCATCACCGCCGCGACCAGCGCCGTGGCGGTCAGCAGCTGCGGAGTGGACAGCGCATGGCCGAACTTGTCCTTGGCGCTCCCCAGGATGATCGGGTTGAGGACGAGGATGTACGCCATGGTGAAGAACGTGGCGAAGCCGCCGCGTATCTCACGAGGGAAGGTCGAACCCCGCTCCGAAATCCGGAACCACCGGTCGAGCGGCCCACCTCCGGGGGGCCCTGCTGAGGAAAGCTCGGTCTTGACTGCGACCTGTCCGGACATCGCGCTCCTAGAAGTTCAACAACCTGTAGAACGAAGGGATTCTGGGCCCTGGCCGATATGCGCGGGATTTCTGCGGTGTTACGGGTGTGATTCGTCTCCCGGGTGCGATGTGACGCGTTTCCGGCCGATCGAGGGTGGCCCATACCCGTCCGTCGAAGCCGCGAACCGGCGCGCGGGCGGGGCCCGGAGGATGTGAGGATGGGAGCTGTGACCGACGACATCGCGGCAGACGTCTTCGAGGAACACCGGCAGATCCTGACCGGCGTTGCCTACCGTATGCTCGGCCGCTTCGCCGACGCCGAGGACGTCGTCCAGGAGGCCTGGCTGCGCTGGGCCGACGCCGACCACGACGACGTACGCGACCCCCGCGGCTACCTCGTGACCATCACCACGCGCCTCGCCATCGACCGGCTCCGCCATGTCCAGTCACGCCGCGAGACCTACACAGGACCCTGGCTCCCCGAGCCGGTCGCCACCGACTTCGAGCACACCGTCCCCGACGCGGCCGAGCGCGTCGCGCTCTCCGAGTCCGTCTCCCTGGCGATGCTGGTCCTCCTCGAGTCCCTTTCCCCGCTGGAACGCGCCGTGTTCGTCCTCCGCGAGGCCTTCGGCTTCCCCTACGCGGACATCGCCGCCACCCTCGACCGCGCCGAACCCGCCGTACGGCAGCTCGCCGGCCGCGCCCGCCGCCACGTCGAGGAACGCCGCCCCCGCTACGACGCCGACCCCGCCGAGACCGCCCAGCTCACCGAACGTTTCCTCGCCGCGGCCGTAGGAGGCGACCTGGGAGGACTGCTGGCGATGCTCGCCCCGGACGTCCGCCTCATCGGCGACGGCGGCGGCGTCCAGAAGGCCCCGCTGCGCGTCATCGAGACCGCCGACAAGGTCGGGCGTTTCCTGCACGGTATCGGCCGCCAGTCCGTCCCCGAACCCGGCTTCGCGCTCCGGGAGATCAACGGCGCACCGGGGCTGCTCGTCATCTCACAGGGCAGGCCGCACACCGTACTCGTGCTCGAGGTCACCGACGGGCTCGTCACGACCGTCTACATCCTCACCAACCCCGAGAAGCTCGGCGGCGTCATGTCACAGCACCCGGACGCCGATCCGTCCCCCAAGGTATGAGTGGCGTCGAGGAGTTCAGGCTGCGGGACAACGCGCTGGTCACCGTCCTGCGCAGCGGCAGGGACAACGGCGGTCGGCTGCTGGAGATCGAGAGCACATTCCCGCCCGGCGTGGCCGGGCCACCCGCCCAGGTGCACAGCAGGGAGACCGAGGAATTCACCGTCCTCGACGGGCGGTTGTGGGTGTGGATCGGCAGGCGGCGGCTCCACCTGGAGCAGGGGGAGAGCGCGAGTATCCCGCCCGGGACGGTGCACGCCTTCGCCAACCGCTCCGACGCACCCGTCACCTTCCGGGCCGTCTCCACCCTCCCCCCGTAGCCCCTTCGGGGCATGGGAGGTACCTTTCCCAGCCGGAATCCTGGAGCAGATGGTGCGGCTTCAGGCCCAGGCCGGCCGCACCCCGCTGCTGCGCATCGCGCGGCTCAACCAGGGCGAGGACCAGACCTCCTTCCTTCCCGGCCTGCCGCGACCGGCCCAGCGGCTGCTGTGGAACGCTCTCCTCACCCGGGAGCCCCGACGGCTCGAGTGACGCCTACCGCCCTCCGGCGACGCGCAGCACCGTTCCCGTGGTGTAGGACGCCTCCGGAGACAGCAGCCAGTCCACCGCCGCCGCAACCTCGTCCGGCTCGCCCGGACGCCCGAGCGGGACGCCCGGCGCCATCCGGAACGGCCGCTCCGCGTCACCCATCGCCGCGTGCATGTCCGTGAGAATCACCCCGGGCTGGACCGAATTGACCCGAATTCCGTCCGGCCCCAACTCCTGAGCCAGGCCCAGCGTCAGCGTGTCGACGGCCGCCTTGCTCGCCGCGTAGTGCACGTACTCGCCTGGGCCGCCGAGAGTCGCCGCCCGCGAGGAGATGTTGACGATCGCCCCGCCGGCGCCCCCGTACCGCGTGGACATCTCACGGGCGGCCCGCCGGGCGCAGATCATCGCGCCCATCACATTGACGTCGACGACCCGCCGCATGATCTCGACCGGCGTCTCGGCGAAGCGCCCCAACGGTCCGGTGACCGCGGCGTTGTTGACCAGCCCGGTGACCGGGCCGAGCCGCTTCTTCACCGCGTCGAAGAGGGCGTCGACCTGCTCGTCGTCAGCTGTGTCGACCCGCACCACCACGGCCTCGCCGCCCGCCTCGCGGACCCGGACCGCGACGGCGTCCGCCGCCTCGCGATCACGTGCGTAGCCGATCCCGACACCGTGCCCCCGGTCGGCCAGACGCAGGGCGATCGCCGCACCGATACCCCGGCTCGCGCCGGTCACCACCGTTACCGCACTCATGGCCGAAACGTTATCGCGGTATACGAACACTCCGTGAACACCCGTCCCCAAAGTGCCACACTGCCCGGTTCGGGATCGAGGATTGGTCTTGACCAACCGGACACGACCCCCCTATGGTCGCGTATTAGTGCAAGGACCTTTAATAAAGAGCGGTTCGGAAATCGGAGGACAGGGTGGGGACCACGCAGCTCGAAACGGTGCCGGAACCCAAGTACTGGCACCTCAAGACCGTGCTCGCCGACGCTCTGGACTCCGAGTTCGCGGTGGGCGAGATCCTGCCCAACGAACGGGAGCTCGCAGCCCGCTTCGGCGTCGCCCGCGCGACCCTGCGCCAGGCGCTGGAGCAGCTGGAGCTGGAAGGCCGGCTGCAGCGCCGCCGCGGGGTCGGCACGACCGTCGCGCCGCCCCGTATGGGCGTCTCCGTCGGCCCGTCGCAGGGCGAGTGGCCCGGCGCGGGCGGCGACGCCTGGCGCACCATCGGCTGCGTGGAGGCGGCCGCCCCGGCCGCCGTGGCGGCGGCTCTCGGTACGGACCCGGAGCGGCCCGTGCACACCATCCGCCGGCAGCGCACGATGCGCGGCCAGTCCGTCGCGACCGAGCTGCTCTACGTCCCCTCGGACTCGGTCCCCGCGCTGCCCGGGAATCTCAGCCCCGCCGCCCACGCGCCCGCCGTGCTGCGGGAGTTGCACACGCTGCCGCTGGCCGGCGAGGATCGCGCCGTCGAGCTGGGCTCGGCACGCGCAGAGGACGCCAAGCAGCTCGACCGGCTGCCTGGCGCCCCCGTCCTGGTCGTCACCACCCGTTACGTGAGCGACGGCCGCGTCGTCGCCGTGGCGGTGGCGACCTACCGCGCCGACACCTGCCGTCTCACCTTCGGCGACAGCGGCGTGGAGATCACCCACCACGACGAGGACGAGCGCGGCCTGGCCGCCTCCTGACTCAGTAGTCGCGGCCCGAGTTCGCGTCCCGGGCACCGTGCAGGCCCGTCGGGACGGGCAGCGGGTGCCCGGCGCAGAGTACGTCGTGCGGGCCTGTGCGGCCGGTCAGCAGATACTGGTCGACGCGGTCGTTGAGGCACCGGTTGCGGAAGCTGATCAGCCCGTGCGAGCCGCGCCCCACCTCGGTGATCAGCCGCGACCCGGGCAGCCGGCGGTGCAGTTCGATCGCGCCGTGGTACGGCGTCGCCGCGTCCCGCTCGGACTGCAGGAGGAGCACCGGGAGCAGCCCCTCGCCGGGTGAGACCCGCACATCCATCGGGTACGACGACGGGACCGGCCAGGACGCGCACGGCAGGTTCAGGAAGGCGTTCGACCAGGTCTCGAAGGGAAACCTCTCCGCCAGCCGCGAGTTGCCCCGCTCCCAGGTGCTCCAGCCCCGCGGCCAGGGCGCGCTGCACTGCACCGCCAGGTACACCGCGTCGCCGTTCGCGTCGTCCTTTGCGGTCCTCGGGTCCGGGACGGCGGCGGCCGTCAGCGGCTTCGCGTCACCGCGCAGGTAGCTCGACAGCTGGTAGGCGAAGGGCACCCACTGCGTGTCGTAGTAGGCCGCCTGCTCCGCCCGTTCGTGCAGTTCGCCAGGACCGACCTTCCCGCCGACTGGGTGCTTGGCCAGCCGCCGCATCACCCGGTCGAAGGAGGCCTGCACCCGCGCGGGGGTCGTGCCGAGCCGGTAGACCTTGTTGTGCTGCGCCGCCCAGGCCCGCCAGTCGGCCCAGCGCGCTTCGAAGGCGATGTCCTGCTCCAGGTTGGTGCCGTACCAGATGCCGCGCGGGTCGGGGTCGACGACGCTATCCAAGACCATGCGGCGCACGTGCGACGGGAACATGTGCGCGTACACCGCGCCTACATAGGTCCCGTACGACACACCGAAGTAGTTCAGCTTCGGCTGGTGCAGCGCTGCCCGGATCACATCCATGTCCCGTGCGATGTCCGCCGTGGTCATGTGGCGGAGCAGCGCGCCTGAGCGCTTGAGGCAACCGGCCGCCTTCGCCTTCGCCTTGGCCCGCTCGCGCCTCTTCAGCGCCGCGCTGGGGTGGCGCGGATCCGGCGTCGGCGCGTGCTGGAACTTCGACGGGGCCTCGCAGGAGATCGGCGCTGAGTAGCCCACCCCGCGCGGGTCGAAGCCCACCATGTCGTACGTACGGGCCCTGGCCGCCCAGATCTGCTTGGTGGGCGTCGGCATGTCCGCCTGCCCGACCCGGGCGAACCAGAGCCCGGAAGCGCCCGGGCCGCCGGGGTTGAACACCAGGGCGCCCTGGCGTCGCTTGGCCGGGCCCGAGGCCCTCAGCCGGCTCACCAGCAGCGAGATCTTCGCGCCTTCGGGATGCCAGTAGTCCACCGGCACCTGGACCCGTCCGCATTGGATGGGAGCCTTGAGGTTGGTGCCGGTGGGGCAGGCCGCGAAGCTGATGCCCGCCGCCGCGGCCCGCTCGGCGGCCACGGTCACGCCCGCAGTCCGCACCTCGTCGAGGGCTGGGGCCGGCGTATAGGCGGCGGCCGGGGAAGCGGCCAGAGCCCCCGCCGCCAGGACTACGGACACACCGAGGATGACTGCTCGTCGCACGCGGGACGCCCTCTCACCGGCCGCGACCGCCGTACTGGCGGGCGCGACAACATAATCGCCAATGGGAGGGATCGTCGGCTGGTCCGACAAACCGGCAAAACAGCCATGCCGAAGAGAACCGTCAAGTTCCCCCGAATGCCTGGCTCAGCGCAGCGGGAAGGACGTACGCGCCACCGCGAACAGCTGCTCCTCGACATGGTCGAGCGCCAGCCGCAGCGCGCCCGTCGCGACCGCCTCCTGACCCAGCGCCGACAGCGTCACCTTCGGCGGCAACAGGATGTGCCGCGCCAACTGCTCGCGAAGCGGCTCCAGAACACCGTCCAAGCCCGCCGCCCAGCCGCCCACCACGACCAACTCCGGGTCGATCGCCAGCACCAGCGCGGCCACGTCGTGCACCAGGCGGCGCAGGAAGCGGTCCAGGGCCTCGCGCGCCTGGGCGTCGCCCTCCTTGGCGAGCGCGAAGACCCGGGCGACCGCAGGCTCGTCCAGCGGATGCAGCGGCTCGCCCGTGGTCGACAGCAGATGCTCCGGCGTCGCCTCCCGGCCCAGCAGATGAAGCGCCCCGATCTCCCCGGCTGCGCCCATGAACCCCCGGTGCAGCCGCCCGCCGATCAGCGCCCCCGCTCCCGGACTCAGCCCGGCCAGTACGAAGACCACATCGTCGGTGCCCGTCGCGGCGCCCTTCCAATGCTCGGCCACGGCCGCCAGATTCGCGTCGTTCTCCACCAGCACCGGACACCGGAAGGAACGCCGCAGCCGCTCCCCGAGCGCCAGCCCCGTCCAGCCAGGCAGGGCCGTGCTCAGCCGCACCACGCCGTCCGCCTGGATGATGCCGGGGCTCCCCACCCCGACCGCCCACAAGGTGCTCCGCGCGACCCCGGCTCTGCGCAGCAGCTCGGCGACCGTGCCGCGGATCCGCTCCAACCGGTCGTCCGCCGAAGCCTTTTCGGCCACCTCGTGCGCATGCGAGCCCACCATCCGCCCGCTCAGGTCCGACAGCACCGCCCGTACCTCGTGTGCGCCCACCTCGACGCCCAGCACATGCCCGGCCTCCGCATGGAAACGGAACCGCCGCGCCGGCCGCCCCTGTTTCCGCGCGTCCTGCGGATCCGCCGGCGCCTCCACCACCAGGCCCGACTCCGTCAGACCCTCGATGACTCCCTCGACCGTGGGCCGCGACAGACCTGTGCTCTGCACCAGCTCCGTCAGGCTGGGCGTCTGCGCGTCGCGCAGGGCATGGAGCACCACCGCGGAATTTATCCGCCTGAGCAGGGAAGGATCCCCGCCCGTGAGCCGGCCCAACGTACGTCCTCCCAGCTAGTCCCGTGTGTGGCCGGATCGTACCCGTCCCGGCCGCCCGCGGCGAGCTTCGCCCTCTCCTTGTTACTGACATGACGTCAACTGTCATATGATCGAGGTTTGCCGGGAACATCGATTCCGCCCACCGCTGGTGTGCGGATCGCAGCAGCGACCGCCTACCGACCCAAATCCCGGACATTGTGACATCCGTCATATCAAATGCGCCCTGAACGATACCTCTTAGTAGCTGCCACTCGGGGGGCATATGAGAATTATCGGTCGCGTGATGGACATATCTCCCATGCTGCGGTGGCAGGATTTGGCTCGCTCGACATTCGTGCCCAGTCACAGGGAACCCCAAGGTTTCTGACAGGTCCACAGATCCTGCCAGGGACTCCCGGTGCCGGAGCAGCACGCCCGTGCGTCCGTAGCAAGGCCTCTCTTCGCTACGAGCCCGGGTAGTACTCACGGCTCGTTGCCTGGGCGCGCAGCGCTCCCAAGAATGACCGGGCCGCAGGTCACCGCCGGTGGCCCTGGCAAACGGTCCCCTGTGGAGCGGACCGTACGGGAGCCGAATACCGACGCCGAAATACCGAGTGAGGTCCAGGATGAGCCAACACCGCAGGAAGCGGCACTACCGGAAGATGGCCGTCGTCGCGGTCGCCATAGCCGCCGTGGGCGCGCCCTCCGCCGCCATGGCTTGTATGAACCGGCAGGGCGATCCAGGCCCTCAGTCCTACGGCCGTTGGACGAGTGCGTCCTACTCCCACAAGTGGGCCCATGGGAAGACCAAGGCGAGTGCGAAGCCGACTGCGAAGCCGACTGCGACGCCGACTGCGACGCCGACTGCGACGCCGTCGCAGAACTCCTCCGATGCGACCGCACGCGTCATGGCGCTCGTCAACAGCGAGCGCAGCCAGGTCGGGTGCGCGCCGCTGGCCGTGAACGCGCAGCTGACGGATGCCGCTCAGAGCCACAGCGCCGACATGGCCGATGGCCAGACGATGTCGCACTACGGCTCCGACGGATCTGATCCGGGCACCCGGATCACGCGCGCCGGTTACATCTGGAGCACCTACGGCGAGAACGTCGCCTACGGCTACACCACGCCCGAGGACGTCATGGCCGGCTGGATGTCCAGCCCCGGTCATAGGGCGAACATCCTGAACTGTGCGTTCAAGGAAATCGGCGTCGGCCATGCGCAGCCCGGCGACTACTGGACGCAGGACTTCGCGACGGCCCGGTAGGCCTCAGCGCTGCGGGAAGGTGTACGTGTAGCCCGCAGCGTCCAGCCGGTCCAGCAGCGTGCCCAGTGCCTCCACGGTCTGCGACCGGTCGCCGCCGCCGTCGTGCATCAGCAAGACAGCGCCGGGCCTCAGCTCGGCGTTGACGTTGTTCAGGATGGCGTTCGTACCCGGGCGCTTCCAGTCTTGCGCGTCATCGGTCCAGCCGAGCGGACGCAGGCCGTGGTCGGCGGCGATGTTGCGGATGGCGGGAGAGGTTCGAGCTGCAGGACGCGCTGAAGAGGCTCAGCCTTCCGGGGACTGCGCCGGCAAGGAAGGATGCGAACGAGCTACTTGGCGTCTCGTTCTGCGACACCTGCGGACAGCGCATGTACGCGTCGCGGTACAAGGCTCGGAGCGGCGTCATGGTCGACTCCTTCCGGTGCAACGGTAAGGAGCACGAGAAGGGTCAGGCAGCCTTCAGCATCAACCGGGCCCCGGTGCTGGAATACGTCAGCGAACAGTTCCTAGCGCACATGGGGCCGTTCCGGCGGACACAGATCGTCCGGACGGCTGGCGTGGACCATACGGCGGAGATCGAAGAGCTTGCGGCTGACGTGATGGAGTTGTCCGGCCGACTCGTCCGCCTCCGCGGGCCCGCTGCTGACGCAGTAGAGCGTCAGGTTCAGGGGCTCTCTGACCGCCTGGAACGCCTGCAGGCTCAGCCTGTGATCCCGCCCCGTGAAAAGGTCGTAGAGCTGGACACCACGTGGGCTGACGACTGGCACGCTAACGAGGACTGGACTGCCCGACGGAAGATGCTCCTGGATGTCGGGGCGCGCGTGTGGGTGATGCCTGGGAACCGGTGGACGGCGAGGGACGACCGCCTGCGGTTCGAACTAGGCACGCACGTAGACCGCGAAGCGGAGGCATTGGAGGAAGCGCTTCATCAGGCGACTCTCTGACGTCGTCCAGTCATGGCAGAGGCCCCCCGGGGCGATTCCGGGGGCCTTCGTGCATCCGCGCTCAGCCCTCGTCGACGACGGACCACGGACCGGCCGATGGGCGCTCTGGAAGCTCCGCGTTGGGGCGTCGGAGGTACCAGCGGATGAACTCCCGGAGTACCTGCGGCCTGCAGGAGATCCACGCCAACCTCATTGACCGCCTCCAGGAGGCCAAGGACCAGGGCTGGCTCGGCGAGGTCGACGCGATCGAGGACAGCCTCGCCGCCGAACAGAGCGCGATGTCGCCGCGCGGCATACCACCGTCGATCTCGGCGTGCCTGATTTCCGGAGCAGTGGACGTCTTGATCCCGAGATGTGACGGTGGTGGTGCCGCTTCGCATCAGTAGCGTCTGTCGAGGCCCGCACCCACCCGATCGGGTGAAGTGCAGAGAAGGAGCACCGGCCAGAAGCGGTTGCCGGGGCGGGCGAAGTGGTGGCCGGTGGCGGCGGACAACACCCCGGGGTTGATGCCGCAGAAGAGGATCTGCAGGCCGCCCGCGACCACGTCGGGGACGGTGCGGTCGCGGGCGGCGAGCAGCTGCTCCCGCGTGGGAAGCGTCAGAGGATCGCCCCCGGGGAGTAGGCCGCCGCCTGCGGGTGGCGCTCGGCGACCTCACCGATCCGGCGGACGACTTCGGCGACCTGCTGGGCCGCGGCGCCGGTGAAGGAGAGCCGGTCGGCCATGAGCGCGTCGAGCTGGGCACGGTCGAGCGGGATGCGCTCGTCCTCGGCAAGGCGGTCGAGGAGCTCGTTGCGCTCGACGCCCTTCTCGCGCATGGCCAGGGCGGAGGCGACCGCGTGCTCCTTGATGACCTCGTGGGCGAGTTCACGCCCGACACCGGCCCGCACCGCGCCCATGAGGACCTTGGTGGTGGCCAGGAAGGGCAGATAGCGGTCCAACTCGCGCGCGATGACGGCCGGGAAGGCGCCGAACTCGTCGAGCACGGTCAGGAAGGTCTCCAGCAGCCCGTCGAAGGCGAAGAAGGCGTCCGGCAGGGCGACCCGGCGGACCACCGAGCACGACACGTCGCCCTCGTTCCACTGGTCACCGGCCAGCTCGCCGACCATCGAGGCGTAGCCGCGCAGGACGACGGTCAGCCCGTTGACCCGCTCGCAGGACCGGGTGTTCATCTTGTGCGGCATCGCGGAGGAGCCGACCTGGCCGGGCTTGAAGCCCTCGGTGACCAGCTCGTGCCCGGCCATCAGCCGGATGGTCTTGGCCAGCGACGAGGGAGCGGCGGCCAGCTGCACCAGCGCGGTGACGGCGTCGTAGTCCAGGGACCGGGGGTAGACCTGGCCGACGGAGGTGAAGGTGCGGGAGAAGCCGAGGTGGTGGGCGATGCGCCGCTCCAGCTCGGCGAGCTTGGCGGTGTCGCCGCCGAGCAGGTCCAGCATGTCCTGGGCGGTGCCGACGGGGCCCTTGATGCCACGCAGCGGGTAGCGGCCGAGCAGGTCCTCGACCCGCTCGAAGGCGACCAGCAGCTCGTCCGCCGTCGTGGCGAAGCGCTTGCCCAGCGTCGTGGTCTGGGCGGCGACGTTGTGCGAACGGCCGGCCATGACCAGCTCGGCGTGCTCGGCGGCGAGCTTGCCGAGCCGGGTGAGGACGGCCACCGTACGGTCGCGTACGTGCTCCAGCGAGAGCCGGATCTGCAGCTGCTCGACGTTTTCGGTGAGGTCGCGCGAGGTCATGCCCTTGTGGACGTGCTCGTGCCCGGCCAGGGCGTTGAACTCCTCGATGCGGGCCTTGACGTCGTGCCGGGTGACCTTCTCGCGCTCGGCGATGGAGGCGAGATCGACCTGCTCCAGCACCCGCTCGTAGTCGGCGATGGCCTGGTCCGGGACCTCGATGCCAAGGTCCTTCTGGGCCCGCAGGACGGCGAGCCAGAGGCGGCGCTCCAGGACCACCTTCTGCTCGGGGGACCACAGGGTGGCCAGCTCCGTCGAGGCGTAGCGGCCGGCCAGGACATTGGGGATGCGGGGCTTCGTCACGTATCGAGAGTTTACCCGTCCTCCAGGGCGGCTCATGACTGTCCACACAGTCCATACAGTCCAGGTCAGAGGCTCCCCGGCCGTCGTCTCACACAGGGTCTGTGAGACATCCGTGAGACGCTTTGATCACAACCCAAGACAGGCCCTAGTAGGAGAATGGCCGCGGCGCGGGCCTGACGGGCGGGTTCGGGGGATCCCGCGATGGCCGCCGTGGTGATGGCACCCTCCGCCAGCAGGGCGAGGTGGGCGGCCAGCTCCGGCGACCCGCCCGAAGCAGCCACCAGGCCGGCCAGGTACTCCTGGAACGCCTCCTTGTGGGTGCGGGTGACGTCGGCCACCACCGGAGAGGTGGATCCGAGCTCACCGAAGCAGTTGATGAAGCCGCAGCCGCGGAAGTCGTCTTCGCCGAACCACTGGTACAGCCAGTCGAAGACGGCCAGGACGCGCACTTCGGCGGGCCGGGTATCGACATAGCTGGCCAGCGCCGCCCGCCAGCGTGCGTCCCGCCTGCGCAGATACGCCTCCACCAGGTCGCCCTTGGAGGGGAAGAGCTGATAAAGACGCTTGAGGGAGACCCCGGAGGCCGAGCGGAGCTCGTCCATTCCCACCACCTGCACTCCACGGCCGTAGAACAGCTCATCGGCCGCGTCGAGCACTCGTGCCCGCGCCGTTTCAAGGTCCAAGACCCTTCCCCCTTGCATGAGAACCAACGTTCTCCTACAGTACAGCACAGAGCTAAGAACGATCGTTCTCCGAGTGGGGGAGAAGAGTGCCATGACCGACAAAAGGCCGCCCATACCGCCGTTCACCGAGGAGACCGCCCTGCTCAAGGTTCAGGCCGCCGAGGACGCCTGGAACACCCGCGACCCCGAGACGATCGCCCTCGCCTACACCGAGGACTCCCAATGGCGCAACCGTTGCGACGCCACTACCTCCGTGCTTACGTCGGGCAACGCCGCCCCGATGCACAGATCTCGGCCCAGTCGTCGGGCAATACGGACGGTGTCAGTTGCAGCGTGGCCGTGGCGTTCGCTGCGACCGGTAGAAGTCGCACACCTCCCTGATCAGGTCCGTGGTGACCGGGGCATCGAAGCCCATCCCTCACGCCTTGCTCCAGAACTGCGTGGGGTCATTGCGCATCGACAACACCACACCGCCTCCGATGCGTAGCACCTTCATACCCATCAACACCTGCAGGGCCTCGAGCGCACCGGCCTCGAGACCGCTCGTCCAAGGCCAGGAGCTGGTGGTCCAGCGTGGACCGCCACCGCAGTGTGATGGCCCTTGCTGGCATCGACGCCGACCCAAATTCGCTGCTCAGGCGTGCCCGTCACTCCGTTCCACCGTGACCGTATGTCTGTCTCCAGGCCCGAGGAACACTTCGCCGCCAATTCTTAACCGACGCTTCGCAGCTCTCAATCAGCGGTCGGAGCGTCCCGGAAGACCGGGCGGTCCCTCCCCTCGAGCCATCAACGGCAAATTCGCCATCAGCCACACCCGGTCCCCCGGACCGCCAACCATTCTTAGGGAATCCCTCATGCCTGTAATTCGCTCGCTCAGGCGTGTGATCACCCCGAAGCGGCTCTCCCAGCGGAGGCAGGAGGAGACACGGCCGTCCGAGGCGGCGCTCCTCACCCCGCTGTTGGTGATCGTGCTGGCCGCGGTGGCGGACATCCTCACCCCCCACCTGCAGTTCAACCGATTGTTGGGAGCGGCGCCGGCGCTGGCCGCCGCCATGTTCCCCGTGGCCGGTACGCTGGGCATCGGGCTGCTGGCCCTGACGGCCGACGTCGCCCTGTCCGCCGCCCGTCACGACCTGGGCCGGACACCGGCCAATTTCACCCTGCTCGCGATCACGGCCATCACCCTGGCCGCCGCGTACGCCAGCCGGGTACGGCAGCACCGGGAGCACACCCTCGTCCAGGTCCGCGCCGTGGCGGAAACCGCACAGCGGGTGCTGCTACGCCCGCTCCCGCCCCACCTCGCGCACATCGACGTCGAGGTGCTCTACCAGGCCGCCGCCGCACAGGCCCGCATCGGCGGCGACTTCTACGAGGCGATGCAGACCCCGCACGGGGTGCGGCTGATCATCGGCGACGTACGCGGCAAGGGGCTCCCGGCCGTCGAGGTCGCCTCGGTCATGCTCAGCTCGTTCCGGGTGCACGTGCATGGCGCGCCCGACCTGCCGTCCCTGGCGGGCCAGCTGGAGAGCACCATGCGACAGTACTGCGGGGACGTCCCCGACGAAGCGGAAGCGCTGGAGCGCTTCGTCACCATCGTGCTCGTCGAGATCCCCGCCGACGACCCCATCGCGCGCCTGGTCAACTGCGGCCACCCCCCGCCGCTGCTCCTCCACGACCGCGAAGTGCGCGAGGTAGAACCCAGCGCGCCGTCACCGCCCGTCAACATGGCCGACCTCCTCGGCGACCACTACCAGGTCGACACCATCCCCTTCACCACCGGCGACCGTCTGCTGCTCTACACCGACGGCGTCAGCGAGACCCGTGACACCACCGGGACCTTCTACCCCCTCACCCACCGCGTCCGACGATGGGCCGCGACCGCGCCCCGCCAACTCCTCGACCACCTCCACCACGACCTCCGCGCCTACGTCGCGGGCATCCGCGACGACGACCTCGCCGCCCTGGTCGCCCACCGCGTGCCACCGGACAACCTCGAGCCGCGAACGCAACTAGATCGCGCTGTCCTACAGCGCATCGACCGTCAGTCCGCCAGGTCGCCGCTGGGCGGCGCGGCCGGAAACCCGCTCAAGGAGGCGGCGGGCAGGAGGAGGATGTCCTCGGCGCGGCTCGCCAGGTCGCCGCAGCAGCCACATACGTCCAGCACGCTATAGGCGCTCGCCTGGATCTCGCTGACCACGGCACTGCGGGTGCCGACTCCCACTTGTGCGCGATGAGCCTGCGGTGCCACGCGAGCCCGGTCGCGGGCGTCACCGGGAACACCTGCGCCCACTGGCGTCGGGGATCAGCGAGGACAGCGCCGCGAACCACACTCGATCCGCCGGCTCGTAGCGCACTGGCGCGGTGAGTTGCCTGAGCAGCACCGCGTTTTCGGGCCGGGGCACCAACGAGACACCATATCCTCCGTGTGTCGCCCGCCGGCCCCGGCAACCAACAAGGGACGCCAACAGGTATCACAAATAGGAGTTTCATCATGCTGCCCACAGAAGCGGAAATCGTCGTTGTCGGTGGTGGGCCCACGGGCTTGGTCCTGTCCTCGGTGTTGCGCCAGGCGGGCCATGACGTTCTGACGCTGGATCGGCAAGAGGAGGGCGCCAATGCGTCGAGGGCTGCCGCCATTCACGCGAAGACCCTTGAAGTTCTCCGGGAGCTGGAGGTCACAGATCAACTGATCGCCGAAGGTGTGGTCGTCCCCACGTTCACATTCCGCGATCGCGACAAAGTCCTGACTCGTCTGGAATTCTCTTCGCTGCCAACCCCGTACCCGTTCGTGCTGACCCCCGATCCACCGGTTGGTGATCGCGGGTGGTCTGGGGTCGGAACGCAGAAGTGCCTCGTGACCTGCGATGATGGGAGTTCTTCAGGCTTCCAGCACG
>NZ_RJVR01000383.1 GCF_003999195.1 Streptomyces soli | reverse complement strand
AGCCCGCACCTGAACGCGACCACCCAACCTGGGCCGCCTTCCTACGGGGCCAGGCCCACACGATCCTGGCCTGCGACTTCTTCACCGCCACCACCCTGAACGGCGCGAGCGTGTACGTCTTCGCCGTCATCGAGCACGCCAGCCGCCGCATCCGCATCCTCGGCGTAACCGCCCACCCCACCGCGGACTGGGTCACCCAGGCCGCCCGAAACCTGGTGATGGACCTCCAGGACGCGGCCACCACGGTCACGCACCTGATCAGGGACCGCGACAGCAAATACACCCGGGCATTCAACGCCGTCTTCGAGGCCGAGGGCATCGAGATCGTCACCACCGGCATCCGCGTTCCCCGCATGAACTCGATCATGGAACGTTGGGTGCAGACCTGCAGACACGAACTCCTCGACCGTACCTTGATCTGGAACCAGGCCCATCTGCTCTACGCCCTCGGCGAGTTCGAGTCGTTCTACAACCAGCACCGGCCTCACCGCACCCTGAACAGCGCGGCACCCCTGCAGCCCGTCCCCGAACCGATCACCGAACCGGACCGAGTCGACCGCCTCGACGTCCATCGACGTGATCGACTCGGCGGCACCCTCCACGAGTACGCTCATGCCGCCTGACCAGCGCGGACGTAATAATCGGCACCCGCAATGTCCCGCGACCTACGGTGAGCCGTCCCCTTGTCAGTCGAAGGCGAGCGGTTCACTGTGTCGCGGCATCAGCAGCAGCGCGCCGACCCCGAGCACCGCCAGCACGACCAGTCCGAGGAAAACGTGGTGGGTGGCCTCGTACAGCGAGTCGCGCAGGAAACGCGCCACCGCGGGAAGTTCGGACTTCGGCGCCGGACCGAAGGTCAGGCTGGTGGCGTTCACGCTGCCGGACAGCTTGCCTGCCACGGCCGCTGGCGGGTTGGCATAACTGGCGGCCAGGCTGGCGTTGGCGATCGCGCCGAACACTGCCGCCCCGACCGCGCTGCCCAGCGAGCGGCTGAACATGTTGGTCGCCGTCACCACGCCGCGCCGCTCCCAGGTAACCACCGATTGGGCGGCCACCACCGTCGGGCTTGCGGACAGGCCGAGTCCGACGCCTAGGACGAACGCGGCGAGCGCGGCGAACCAGATCGAGGTGTGCTCACCCAGCAACGTGACCAGCACGGCACCGGCGACGACGAACACACTGCCGATCAGCGCGGTGTCCCGGAACCCGATCCTGAGATAGATCCGCCCTGACAGGCTGGCCGCGAGAGGCCATCCCACGGTCAGCGCGGCGAGGGCGAAACCGGCGACGACGGCGCTCTTCCCAAGGACGCCCTCCGCATAGGTCGGCAGGTAGGAGCTCAGGCCGATCATCAGCGCGCCGATGACCAGCGCGGATAGGTTGCCGCCCGCCAGGATGCGGTGACGGAACACCCACGGCGGCAGCACGGGCTCGGCCGCGCGGCGCTCGATCAGGAAGAACCCGACCAGCAGCGCAATGCCGATGACGAAAATCGCGATACTCGGCGGCGAGGCCCAGCCCCAGGCCACGCTGCCCTCCAGAAGGCCGAGGATGAGCAGCGAGAACCCACCGGTGAGGGCGGCCGCGCCGGCGTAGTCCACCTTTTTGTCGTTCTTGCGGGTCACCTTCTCGGAGAAGTGCCGGCTCAGCATCCAGACAGCGACGGCGCCGAGCGGCAGGTTGACGAAGAAGATCAGTCGCCAGGACAGGTACTCGGAGAACAGGCCGCCGAGAGTCGGCCCGATCACCGAGGCGATGCCCCAGACGCTGGCGACGTAGCCCTGCACCCGGGCGCGTTCCGTCACGGTGTACAGGTCGCCGACCATCGTCATGCTAATCGGCTGCACCGCACCGGCCCCGATGCCCTGAACGGCCCGGGCGACGATCAGCAGGGGCATGCTCCAGGCAACTCCACACAGTACGGAGCCGAGCAGGAAGGCCGCGATGCCGAAGAACATCACCGGCTTGCGGCCGAGCGAATCGGCGAATTTTCCATACAGCGGCACGGTGACCGCCTGGGTGAGCAGGTAGACCGAGAACAGCCAGGGAAACTGGGAGAAGCCACCCAGGTCTCGCACTACGGACGGGACGGCGGTGGCAAGGATCGTGGAGTCGAGTGCGACGAGGCCGGTGCTGAGCATGATCGCGATCAACACCGGGCCCCGTTCAGATCGCAGGCCAATACCGCTGCCATCCGGGGTGGCGGCGGTCGACGTTGTCGGCGATGTCGCCATGCGAGCTCTCCTCCAATGGTTGATGAACTGCCCGGGGTCAACTGCCCGGTCGCGTGATCCATTCCTGAGAGTGACGAAACCCACCTGCACACGGCCGCTACTAACGGAGGATGTTACGCAGGGTCGCCGGCGCATGGCGCTCCGCCCCCATGCTCTCGACGCAGCACGCTCGGCCTGCTCTTCAAAGGCTCGCGTAGGGGCCGGGCTGTCGGGTACTTCCGTTTCTACGATCTTCGTCACACCGGTCACACGCTCGCGACGCAGTCGCGCGGGACCCTCAAAGACACGATGGTCCGCGCCAGCCAGTCCTCCGAGCACGCCGCGCTGATCCACCAGCACTCGAACCTCGACGGGCACCTGCCCTGCTGCTTACCTGTGCCCCAGGCAGGATTCGAACCTGCGACACCCTGCGGGTGCCAATAAATCATCCGCCCTGCTCAGCACACCTGAGTCGGGTTGAGGCTACCGTGCAGCGACGGTTGGAACTGAACGCGCTCAACAAGTACCGGCAGCCTGCCTGAACGAGTTCAGTTCCTGCCTCGCGGCACATCTCGCTAG
>NZ_RJVR01000363.1 GCF_003999195.1 Streptomyces soli | reverse complement strand
GCCCAGGGCGGCGCGGGTGGCTTCCCCGGCGGCGCGCAGGGCGGCACCCCGGGCGGCCAGGGCCAGAACGGCCAGGCACCGCAGGGCGGTCCCGGCGGCCGGATGGGCGGCGGCATGGGCGGCGCCCGTGGCGGCGGCATGGGCGGCCTGGGAGGCCTGCTCGAAGGTGCCACCGTCAGCAGCCAGATGAAGGCACTCCTGGAGCAGAACGCCTCCGACTACACCTGGGTCGCCGCCACCATCCGCTCCCAGAACGCCTCCAGCTACCAGCTCGCCACCGAGGACCCCGTCATGGCGATCGGCGGCTTCAACGGCAGTGACCCCGCCCCCACCCTCGACCAGTTCAAGCAGTACGTGGCCGACGGCAAGATCCACTACTTCATCGCCTCCGGCACGGATGCCGGCGGCGCGGCCGACGCGGGCGCCGCTGGTGGCGGTGCCGCCGGTGGTGTCGGCGGCGGTGGCGGCGGCGGTGGCGGCGGCATGGCCGGCATGGACAGCGGCGGTACCGGCTCCCAGATCACCTCGTGGGTCGAGTCCACCTTCACCAAGCAGACTGTCGGCGGTGTCACCGTCTACGACCTGACCGGCGCGAACAGCTGACCCAGCCGCAAAACCGAAAGGGCGGTGACCTCACGGTCACCGCCCTTTCGCGTCCGCTCCTCCGGCGTCCGCTCCTCCGGCGCCAGCCGCGCCGGGGCCCCTCTTTTTGGCGTCCTTCGCTGCTCGGCGCTGGTGCGCCTCCCAGGCTTCGGGCCGCTGCGTCGGACTCTCCCCCAGACTCCGTCTGGGTGGGGGTCCTCCCCCAGCCTGGCGGCTGGGGGAGGACCCCCCTCCGTCGGGCCCCGTGGTTGGCGTCCTACTCTTCCGGCGCCAGGCGTGCTGGGAAGCCGCCGGTGGCGATGGGGCCCCATCGCTCCGGGGTGATGCGGATCAGGGACTTGCCCTGCTTGACCATGGCCTCGCGGTATTCGGTCCAGTCGGGGTGCTCGCCGGAGATGTTGCGGAAGTAGTCGACGAGGGGCTCGACGGAGTCGGGGGAGTCGATGACCTCGGCGGTGCCGTCGACCTGGACCCAGGGTCCGTTCCACTCGTCGGAGAGGATGATGATGCTGACGCGCGGGTCGCGGCGCGCGTTACGGGTCTTGGCCCGTTCCGGGTAGGTGGAGACGACCAGCCGCCCGTCGTTGTCGAGGCCACAGGTCAGCGGGGATCCCTGGGGCCGCCCGTCGGCGCGGGTGGTGAGCAGGATGGCCCGGTGGCGGGGGCGTAGGAACTCCAGCAGCTCGTCGAGTCCGACAGCGGTGTTGGTCGCGATGTAGGCAGCCATGGGGGCAGCCTACGGCGGCACGATCAGTTCTGGTGCACCGTGTCCCTGCCGGGGCCGCCGGAGAGCGTGTCCTTGCCCTGGCCGCCGTACAGGACGTCGTTGCCGCTGTTGCCGTAGAGCTTGTCGTCGCCGTGGTCGCCGTACAGCTTGTCGTTGCCCTTGCCGCCGTAGAGGACGTCGGCGCCGGACTTGCCATGGAGGATGTCGTTGCCGGAGTCGCCGTACAGGCCGAAGCTCTGCCCGGTGTTGGTGCCGGTGAGGGTGTCGTTCCCGGACCCGCCGTGGCATTCTTCGCTGCAGCCGGTGAGGGTGTCGTTGCCGGCGCCGCCGAACGAGCCGATGGACCACACGCCGCCGCCGCCTTCGAGGTGGTCGTTGCCGTCCTGGCCGTAGAGGACGACCGAGTTGTTGCCCACGAGGACGTCGTTGCCCTTGCCGCCGTAGATGGAGGCGTACGCGGAGTTGTTGGGATCGATCGTCGCGGTGTCGTTGCCGTCACCGAGGTCGACGTCGTAGATGTCCGAGTCGTCGGAGCCCATGGGGATGGGGACCGTGCACTGGGCGACGGTGTGATCGGCCGCCGAGGGGTATGTGCACTCGTCCGAGGTTGCCGCGGTCGAATCGACGGTGATGTCAACTCGGTCGCGGAAGGTCAGGACGTAAGCGGATTCGTAATCCGAAAGGCTGACAATCTTCGCGGAGACCGTCAGGCGGTTGCTCTGCCCGGCGGCGGCCTTGTACCGAAGCTCGCTGTTTTCGTGGACGAGGGAGGCCGTGGTTGTCGTGGCCGCCTGGGCGGTGGGCGCCGCGAGCAAGGCTCCACCCAGGGCGAGGGTGGCGGTGGCGGCGGCGGCAAGAATTCTGTACGTACGCATGGTGGTCGGACCCTTCGCAGGATGTCGGTCGTCGTGATGGTGGATCACCCGTTGGACAGCCCACTCATGACCCGCGTTGCACAGCTCCCGCCCTTTTCATTGCCTTCTCAGGCTCCAGGTGGAGAGTTCAGCTCACCGTCATCGGTGCTTCTCCCTGAATCGCCTGAACATCCAGTTCCACCTTGAGTGTTGTGCCGATGGCGGCGATGCCCGCCTGCAGGACCTGGTTGTAGTTCATCGCGAAGTCCTCCCGCCGCAGCTCCGTGACCGCCCGGAAAGCAGCCCGCACTCCGCCCCACGGGTCCGGGCCGGTGCCGAGGTAGCTCAGGTCCAGGTCGACCTGGCGCGTCACGCCGTGCATGGCCAGCTCGCCGTGGACGGTCCAACGGTCGTCGCCGGCCGGGGTGATGGCGGTGCTGCGGTACGTCAGCTTGGGGTGGACGTCGGCGTCCAGGAAGTCGGGGGAGCGCAGGTGGCCGTCGCGCATCGCGTTGCCGGTGTCGATGGACGTCGCCTCGATGACGGCCTCCACGGACGACCACAGCGGGTCCTCGGCGATCTCGATCCGCCCCCCGAACTGGGTGAACCGCCCGTGCACATTGGACAGCCCCAGGTGCTGCGCCACCGCGCTCACGGCGCTGTGCGCCGGGTCGATGGTCCACACCCCCGGCGGCGGCAGCTCCACGCCGCCGGTCCGGGCCAGCAGCAGGGTGCCGAGGTCCGCGTTGCCGGATGCCGTGACGATCGCCGTCTGGGCGACTGGGCGGTACCCGACCGCGGTGACGATCACCGTGTAAGCCCCGGCTGCCAGGATGCCGGTCCTTACCGTGCCGTCAGCGTCCGCGGGCTCGCGGAGGATCTGCTGCCCCGTCATGTCGGTGACGGTGAGCACGGCGTGCGGGACGGCCCAGCCGTCCTTGGTACGAATGCGGGCGCTGATGGGCATGGCTGTCGTTCACTCTCCAAAGAGGAAGGGTTGGGGCCCGGCCTTGTGACGGCGAGCCTCGGCCGTCCCCCGCTCCGGTCGTCGGCCGGGCCCCGCCGGTCCGTGCGCCTCCGCTGCGGCACGGACCGGCCGTTTTGTGAGGGTCACCCCTCCGGGTGACCGAGCACCACGTCGAAGCCCTCCGCGCCCCGCCCGTCGACGGTGAGCGCGGTGGCCACCGGCGGGTATCCGCTGGCGATGAGCGAGTACTCGCCCGCGTCCAGGTCGGTGAAGGCGTACGCGCCGTCCGAGCCCGTCGTGGCCGTGCCGACGACGTTCCCGGCCATGTCGACCAGGGTGACCCGGGCATCGGCGAGCGGCCGCCGGCCGGCGCCGCCGCGTACGGTGCCCAGCACCTGTGCGCCGGCCCACAGGACGATCTCCGTACGCGTGAGGCCGTGTCCGCCGACCTCGACGACGGCCGCGGTGGGCCGGAAGCCGGTCGCGTTGACGGCGAGCGTGAAGTCGCCCGCGGGCAGTTCGGCGAAGATGAAGGAACCGTCGGCGTCGGTCTTGCCGGTGGCCAGGACCTCGCCCCGGACGTCGGTGACGACCACCATCGCGCCGTCGACCGGCAGCCCGCTCTGGGCGGCTGTGACGTGCCCGGCCAGCCCGCTGGTGCCGGCCAGCACCACGTCGTACTGGACCGGCTCCTCGCCGACCACGACGGTGGACGCCTGCGGCTGGTGGCCGTCGGCGGCCGCGATGAGCACGTACGAACCGGCGCCCGGGGCCTGGAGTGCGTAGCCGCCGTTGGCCTGGGCGGCGCCCCGGCCGAGCTGGCGGCCGGTCAGGGAGATCAGCGTGAGCATGGCGCCGACCACGCCGGTGCCGTCCGAGTCGCGTACCTGGCCGTAAACCGCGGTGCCGGCCACGACGGGCATGGGCTCCGTCTCCGGCAGGCCGGCCACTGCGACGGCTACCGGCGCCGCCTCCGGCTCGGGAGCCTGCTCGGCGGCGCCAGCGGCCTGCTGCAGGCCGCTGCGCGACCGCAGTGCGACTTCCTTGACGAACAGCACCAGGATCAGCGCGATGAGTGCGAACGGCGCCGCAGCGAGGAAGACATCGGCGACACCGTGTCCGTACGCGCTCTCGACGACATGGCGGATCGGGGCCGGAAGCTTGGCCAGGTTGGGGATGGAGTCGCCCGTGCCGGTGCTCTCGACGCCCAGGGCGGACAGCCCGTCCGTCACGTAGTGCGTGATGCGGTTGGAGAGCAACGCACCGAGCGCCGAGACGCCCACCGCACCGCCGAGGCTGCGGAAGAAGGTGACCAGGGAGCTGGCGGCGCCCAGTTCGTGCGGCTGCACCTGGTTCTGGGTGGCGAGCACCAGGTTCTGCATCATCATGCCGATGCCGAGGCCGACGAGGGCCATGTAGATGGCCATCTGCCAGTACACGGTGTCGTACCGGACGGTGCCGACCAGGCCGAGGCCGGCCGTGAGCAGTACGGCGCCGGCGACCAGCCAGCCCTTCCAGCGGCCGGTCTTGGTGATGAAGCGGCCGGAGAGGGTCGAGGAGACGAACAGGCCGGCGATCATCGGGATCGTCATGACGCCGGACATCGTCGGTGACTTGTCGCGCGCCAGCTGGAAGTACTGGCTGAGGAAGACCGTGCCGGTGAACATCGAGACACCCACGAAGAGGCTGGCGATCGAGGTGAGGGTGATCGTCTTGTTGCGGAACAGCCGCAGCGGGACGATCGGCTCGCTCACCTTGGACTCGACGATGACGAAGATCACGCCGAGCACGGCGGCCCCGCCGACCATGGCCCCGGTCTGCCAGGACATCCAGTCGTACTTGACGCCCCCGAAGGTCACCCAGACCAGCAGCAGCGAGACGGCGCCGGCCAGGAAGAAGGCACCCAGCCAGTCGACCTTGATGTCCCGCTTCACGATCGGCAGCTTCAGGGTCTTCTGGAGCACGATCAGCGCGATGACCGCGAACGGCACACCGACGTAGAAGCACCAGCGCCAGCCGAGCCAGCTGGTGTCGGTGATGACACCGCCGAGCAGCGGGCCGCCGACCGTCGCGACCGCGAAGGTCGCGCCCAGGTAGCCGCTGTAGCGGCCGCGCTGGCGCGGGGAGATCATCGCTGCCATGACGATCTGGGCCAGGGCGGACAGACCGCCGACGCCGGCGCCCTGCACGACGCGGCAGGCGATCAGCATGCCGGTGTTCTGCGACAGACCTGCCGCCATGGAGCCGACGACGTAGATGATCAGGGCTATCTGGACCAGCATCTTCTTGCTGGTGAGGTCGGCGAGCTTGCCCCACAGGGGCGTCGTCACCGTCATGGCGAGCAGCGAAGCCGTGACCACCCAGGTGTAGGCGCTCTGGCTGCCGTGGAGATCGGCGACGATCTCCGGCAGGGCGTTGGTGACGATCGTGGACGACAGGATCGCCACGAACATGCCGAGCAGCAGCCCCGACAGCGCCTCCATGATCTGCCGGTGCGACATGGGGGCCGCGTGACTGCCGTGGGCGTCGCTCCCCCGCACACCGGTCTCTGGTGATGCGGTTGTTGCCATCGTCATCCTCTTCACTACGTGTTTGTACGGGGTAGGGGCCGGGGCTCGCAGAAACCGGTCCGCAGCCTGTCCAGCAGGTCGGTGAACCGCTCCACGTCCTCGTCCGGCCAGTCGCTCAGGCGCTCTGCCAGCACTTCGGCGACGTGGTCCTGGGCGGTGCGCAGAGCCAGGTCGCCGAGTGCGGTCAGGCGCAGGAGGCGTGACCGCCTGTCCAGGGGGTCGGGTGCGCGCTCGATCCAGCCGCGCTCCGCGAGATGCGCGACATGGCGGCTGGTGACCGACATGTCGATGTCGAGCAGCTCGGCGAGACGGCTCATCCGGATCTCGCCGTTGCGGCTGATCGCGGACAGCACACCGGCCGATGCCGGCGGACAGTCGGGAGGCATCGCGCGGGCCATCTCCCGGACGACCGCGAGTGTGCCGCGCAGCTGGCTCGCGAGCTCCGCGAACTGCTGCTGCGTGGCCATACTGCCTCCATGTAGTTGCCTAGAGCAACCTTAAAGGTGGTTGGTTGTTGCAGGCAAATTGTTTGACGGGAGTAGAGGGTAAAAATGTTGTAAAAGGAACGGCCCGCCCCCGGTCGAGGGGCGGGCCGTTTTGCGTAAAGACGCGGATGGGAGGGCGTGTCAGGCGGAGGCCTCGGTCAGCTTGGCCAGCTCCTCGCCGGTGAGCTTCAGGTCGGCCACCGCGAGGAGGGCGGGCAGTTGTGCGGTGTTGCGGGCGCTGGCGATCGGCGCCACGACGGTGGGCTGGGCCGCCAGCCACGCCAGGGCCACGGTCGCGACATCGGCGCCATGCGCCGCCGCCACCTCGTCCAGGGCGGCCAGGACGCGCTGCCCGCGCTCGGTCTTCAGATACTCCCCGGCCCGCTCCGCGCGTGGGCTGTCCACCTTGACCCCGGGGCGGTACTTGCCGGTCAGGAAGCCCTTGGCCAGCCCGAAGTACGGCACCGACGACAGTCCGTGCGCCTCGACCACGTCCCGCAGCGGGCCCTCGTAGCCCTCGCGCTCCACCAGGTTGTAGTGCTGCTGCAGCGCGACGTACTTCGCCAGGCCCTGGCGGTCGGAGAATTCAAGCGACTCCGTGAGCCGCTCCGGACTGATGTTCGACGCCGCGATGTAGCGCACCTTGCCCTCGCGAACCAGCTCGTCGAGGGTCGTGATGATCTCCTCGACCGGCACCTCTGGGTCGTCGAAGTGCGTGTAGTACAGGTCGATGCGATCGACGCCCAGGCGGCTGAGCGAAGCCTCGGCCGCGCCCTTGATGGTGTCCCGCTTCAGGCCCGTGAAGTCCGGGTGCCGGCCGACCTTGGTGGCGACGATGACGTCGTCACGGTTGCCGCGGGCCGCCAGCCACTTGCCGATGATCGTCTCGGACTGCCCGCCGGTGTACATGTCCGCGGTGTCGACGAAGTTGCCACCGCCGGCGGCGAACGCGTCCAGCACGGCGAAGGAGGCCTGCTCGTCGGCGGTCCAGCCGAAGACATTGCCGCCGAGGTTGAGCGGGAAGACGTCGAGTTCAGAGTTACCGATACGTGTCATGTGCCATTTGAGCGCATTGGCGCCCTCCGGTATTCCCGCATTTACGAGCCCTGGGGGTGCCCGGCGTACGACGAATTCGCTAGGGTTCCGGCACATGAGCACTCCCAGCAGCCCCGAGAACAACTACGACCCGGCCGGCAGCACCCAGATGTTCCGTGCTTTCGTGGAAGAGGAGCCTCCGCAGCAGCCCGCGGCCTCGGCCGCGGGCGGCAGCAAGGCCGGCGTGATCCTCGGCGTCATCGCGGCGGTCGTCGTGGTCGCCGTGGTGGCGTGGTTCGCCCTGTCGTAAAGTAGGGCAGTTGCCTGACGAAGCCCTTTGTCGGGCAGTTACCTAACAAACCACCCTATTGACCCCGGCTAACCGAGCGAGACATCCTGGGTCTCGATGTGCCTGCCCAGTGGCACCCGCCAGGCGTCCACACAGATCTCCCAGGTCTTCTTCTTCCCGCCGCCCTTCACCGGCACCGGCACCGGCTTTTCGGTGTCGATGGTCGCCCAGTCGTTGCCGAGCGCGCCGATGATGTGCGTGCTGACGGTGCCGGTTGTCGCCGCCTTGTCGCCGGTGTTGGTGAAGGTCACGGTGACGTACTCGCACCAGCGGACGGCGGAGGCTGCCCGGACGGGCGCGCTGACCGTGAGCCGCGCCGGCGCGGCGCTCGCGGCAAGGGCTGTCGTGGACGGCGCCGAGGAGGCCGGCGGCACCGTCGAGGGCTGTGCCGTCGCGCCCCCGGACGCTCCCGGCGGCGTACGGCTCGTACCGCCCCCGCCGGCCCCACCCGAGCCGCTGCCCGTCGTCGAGCCGTCCGGCGCCGGAGTGCCGCCGCTTGCCTCCTGGGCGGAAGCGCCCGGCGGCCGGTGCGTGGACGACGCGGTGCTCCCGTCCAGCGGCACCAGATCGACCCCCCGCCCGGCGGGACGTTCGCCGTGGCGCCCGGCGAGGGCCCGGCGGAGCCGACGGCCACGTATCCGGGATCCGTACCGCCGCCCGGGCCGAAGGTCGCGAGAGCGCCCAGACACACCACGGCCGCCGAGGCGGCGGCAAGGACCGCGCCCCGGCGACCAGTCGGTATGTGCACCAGCAGCACCATCGCGCCAGCGTACTGACGAACCGTCAGGAGTGAACAGATCTCCTACTGTTCGGCCGTGAGGCCGTCCCGAAGCTGGGCCAGCGTCCGGGTCAGCAGCCGGGAGACGTGCATCTGGGAGATGCCGACCTCCTCGCCGATCTGCGACTGGGTCATGTTGGCGAAGAAGCGAAGCATGATGATCCGCCGCTCACGCGGGGGCAGTTGGGCCAGCAGGGGCTTGAGCGACTCGCGGTACTCCACGCCCTCCAGCGCGGTGTCCTCGTAGCCCAGGCGGTCCGCCAGCGAGCCCTCGCCGCCGTCGTCCTCCGGCGGCGGGGAGTCCAGCGAGCTCGCGGTATAGGCGTTGCCCACCGCGAGGCCGTCGACGACGTCCTCCTCCGACACCCCTAGGGCGACCGCGAGTTCGGCCACGGTCGGCGACCGGTCCAGCTTCTGCGCGAGCTCGTCGCTGGTCTTCGTCAGCGCCAGCCGCAGCTCCTGGAGCCTGCGCGGGACGCGTACGGACCACGAGGTGTCGCGGAAGAAGCGCTTCACCTCGCCCACGATCGTGGGCATCGCGAAGGTCGGGAACTCCACACCGCGGTTGCAGTCGAAGCGGTCGATCGCCTTGATCAGGCCGATGGTGCCGACCTGGACGATGTCCTCCATCGGCTCGTTCCGGCTGCGGAAGCGCGCTGACGCGTACCGCACGAGCGGGAGGTTGAGTTCGATGAGGGTGTCCCGGACATAGGTCCGCTCGGGGCTGTCCTGGGACAGCTGTGCGAGTCGCAGGAAGAGCGAGCGGGACAGGCTCCGGGTGTCGACCGCGGTGTCGACGGTGACAGCGATGTCGACGGCGATGTCGATCTCGGGCTCGGCGTCGGCGACACTGTCGACGGGGTCGGTGGTGGTGATGTCGATGGCCTCGCCGCTCAGAGCGTCGGCCGGCGCTGCGTCGGGACGGAGCACCTTAGGACTGCCCACTTCTACGGACATGCCACCCCCTTGAGGTCGCGGACGGGTGTCGCGGGCGACGGTTCGTTCCCCAACTGGAATACCGGTCGTCGGCCCGCGACAAACGCGGTACCCGCAGAATGTCACACGTCGGCAACACGATGTAGCGCCATGTCGACTTATCTTCGCAGGACGGTTAATCCTTGTCAGCTACGCTTCGAGCTGATTTGCGGATCTCAGCCGGGCGAAGCTCCGCGACAGCAGCCGCGACACATGCATCTGAGAGACCCCCAGCTCCGCGCTGATCTGCGACTGCGTCAGGTTCCCGAAGTAGCGCAGCAGCAGGATCCGCCGCTCCCGCTCCGGCAGCTGCACCAGCAGATGCCGTACGAGGTCCCGGTGCTCCACCCCGGTCAGCGCCGGGTCCTCGTAGCCGAGCCGGTCCAGCAGCCCGGGCGCCCCGTCGCCGCCCTCCTGGGCCGCCTCCAGGGACGTCGCGTGATACGCCCGGCCCGCCTCCAGGCAGGCCAGAACCTCGTCCTCGCCGAGCTTCAGCCGGGCCGCGATCTCCGCCGTCGACGGGGTGCGGCCGTGCAGCACCGTCAGATCCTCGATCGCCCCGCTCACCTGCACCCACAGCTCATGCAGCCGGCGCGGCACGTGGACCGTACGTACGTTGTCCCTGAAGTAACGTTTGATCTCGCCGACCACCGTCGGCATCGCGAAGGTCGGGAACTGCACCCCGCGCTCCGGGTCGAACCGGTCGATCGCATTGATCAACCCGATCGTCCCGACCTGGACCACGTCCTCCATCGGCTCGTTGCGGCTCCGGAACCGGGCCGCCGCGTACCGCACCAGAGGCAGATTCACCTCGATCAGCGCCGCCCGCACCCGGGCGTGCTCCGGCGTGCCCTGTTCGAGGCCGGACAGCTCCCCGAAGAGCACCTGGGTGAGGGCCCTCGCCTCCACCGCGTTGGTGTTGGTGCTCCTGCCGGTGCCCCTGTTCGCGCTCGGGGCCCCCGCGCCGGCACTGTTGCCGTTCGCTGGTGACTCCGTACGGGCAGACACGGACATAGCACCCACCCTCATCGGTCCACTCATCCGTCAAAAGCGGTCATAGCATCACAATTCATGTGCACTGTGTGCAAGCACCGTATAACGCCGTGTTGAAAGCGAGTTGACCTTGACGTGCCCATCGCTCGTCCTTGGTCGCACGACAAAGCCCCCCGCCTGCCGGGCGAGGGGCTTGCGCTGACGGAGTGGCGGCTAGAACTCGTAGTCCGCGAGCACCCAGGTGGCGAACTCCCGCCACAGGGCCACACCGGCCTGGTGGGCGGGGTGCTCCAGGTAGGCGTTCAGGGCGTCCATGTTCGCCACGGAAGAGTTGATCGCGAAGTCGTACGCGATCGGCCGGTCCGACACATTCCAGCCCACCTCCCACGACTCCACTTCGGGGATCTGCGCACCGAGTTCCCGGAACGCCTTCGCCCCGGCCTCGACCCGCGGCTCATCGCGCTGGACACCCTCGTTGAGCTTGAAAAGGACCAGATGGCGTATCACGCTGCTGCACTCCTCACCGGCACCTCGCCGGTCAGTTGACCAGCTGGGTCATGAACTCGCCGACGCCCTGGGCGGCGTCCGATATGCCCTGAAATCCTACCTGCACGAGGTCCGCGGCGCGTGCCGGCGAATTGATGATCGTATAGAGCACGAACACCACGACGACGTACATGGTGATTTTCTTCGCCTGCGCCATGCGTGGAGTGTATCCACCGGATGGCGTAATCAGGCCATAGCCAAACGAGCCTCAGCCGACCTTCGGCGGAGGCTCGTCCCGATTTGGTGCAGAAGCGGTAGCGGTGGGATTTGAACCCACGGAGGAGTTGCCCCCTCACACGCTTTCGAGGCGTGCTCCTTAGGCCGCTCGGACACGCTACCGAGAGAGAGCTTAGCGGACGCGCGGGTGTGCTCCGAAATCGTTTGATGAGGCTGCCCGGCCGGCGTGATCAACCGGTCCGGAAGAAGCGGGTGAGGAGGGCGGCGCACTCGTCGGCGAGGACGCCCGGGATGACCTCCGGGCGGTGGTTGAGGCGGCGGTCGCGGACGACGTCCCAGAGGGAGCCGGCGGCACCGGCCTTGGGATCGACGGCGCCGTAGACGACGCGGTCCAGGCGGGACAGGACGATGGCGCCGGCGCACATGGTGCAGGGCTCCAGGGTCACCACGAGGGTGCAGCCGGTGAGCCGCCACTCGCCCTCCTGTCGCCCACCACCACCCTTGCCCGAGCCGCTTCGCGGCGCCCCTCTCATGGTCTTGGCGGCCTCGCGGATGGCGAGGACCTCGGCGTGGGCGGTGGGGTCGCCGGTGGCCTCGCGTTCGTTGCGGCCGTGGCCGATGACCGTACGGCCGTCGGGGGCGAGCACGACCGCGCCCACCGGCACGTCGCCGGTGAGCGGGGCGAGCTCGGCCTCGCGGAGGGCGTGGCGCATCGGCCCGGCCCACGGATCGCGCAGTGGGTCGGGCGTCGGCGACGGGGAACTCAGCGGACCGCCTCCAGGACGTCGGCACAGCCCAGCGTGTCGGCGATCTCGCCGAGCGCCTCGCCGGTCAGTGCGCCGTCGCCGCTGAGGGCCAGCAGCTCCTTGTCGCTCATGCCGAAGTCGCTCAGTATGTCGGCGTCGCCCAGCGGGCCGACAGGCACCGGTTCCTCGGCGGGTCCCGGGACCACGTCATCGTCGTCGGTCTCGTTGTCACCTTCCTCGGTGCCGTCGAGGTCGACGAGGTCGTCCAGGTTGTCGATGGCGCCGGGGTCGCGGCCGAGCAGTTCGTCGGTGAGCAGGATCTCCCCGTACGAGCTGCGGGCGGCGGCCGCGGCGTCGGATACGTAGATCCGCGGATCCTCCTCGCCGTCAACGCGGACGACGCCGAACCAGGCGTCCTCCTGTTCGATGAAGACCAGGACTGTCTCCTCCTCGGCCGAGGCCGCGCGGGCCAGGTCGGTCAGGTCGCCGAGGGTTTCCACATCGTCAAGATCGGTCTCGCTCGCTTGCCAACCGTCCTCGGTGCGCGCGAGCAGTGCGGCGAAGTACACCGTGACTCTCCCACAGGTCTCAGGCCGTCCGGACTGGGCGGAGCCGTCATTCTGCCTTTCTCCCCGCCCACTCGGCATCGTGGCAGAAACCTGGGCTCCGCGAGGGGTCTTCCGCGCTGCGTCGCGCCAGGCCGTCCGGCTTTTTGCTCTACGTGGACCAGTGAACCGCTTCCGCGGCCCGTCGCCGGGCTACCAGCGGAAGGTCCGCATCCGCATCTGCTGCCGCGCGCGAGCCGCCCTGGCGCGGCGCGGCTGGACCCGCTCCCGCAGCTCCTTCGCCTCGTTCAGCTCCCTCAGGAACATGGCGCGTCGGCGCCGACGCTCCCTGTCGCGCTCTTCCTGTGTACCAGGCTCGTCCGACTCGGCCATGGGGCACCACCCCTAGTGATCCACTGCCCGGGGGTTGATCCGGGCGTATGTGCACGCCTTCCCCCTTCAGTGTGATTTGAAGCGCACACTTCCGCAGGCCGCGGTCTCGGGGCGGGCATCCGTGGTAGGCGGCGCACCCGGCGGGCCCGGCTAAAGTCGTGGGCATGCGGACCCACGTTGTCGACCACCCGCTGGTGGCGCACAAACTCACCACTCTGCGCGACGAGCGCACCGACTCGCCGACCTTCCGGCGCCTGGCCGACGAGCTGGTCACCCTCCTGGCCTACGAGGCGACGCGCGATGTGCGTACGGAGCAGGTCGACATCACGACCCCTGTGGCGAAGACCACAGGCGTACGGCTGTCCAGCCCGAAGCCCCTGGTCGTCCCCATCCTGCGGGCCGGCCTGGGCATGCTCGAAGGCCTCGTACGGCTCCTGCCGACCGCCGAGGTCGGCTTCCTCGGCATGATCCGCGACGAGGAGACGCTGGAGGCCCAGACGTACGCCACCCGGATGCCGGAGGACCTCTCCGGCCGCCAGGTGTACGTACTCGACCCCATGCTCGCCACCGGCGGCACCCTGGTCGCCGCGATCAACCTGCTCATCGAGCGCGGCGCCGACGACGTCACCGCCGTCGTGCTGCTGGCCGCGCCGGAGGGCGTGGCCACGATGGAGCGCGAGCTGGCCGGCAAGCCGGTCACCGTCGTCACGGCGGCCATCGACAGCCACCTCAACGAGCACGGCTACATCGTCCCGGGCCTGGGCGACGCGGGCGACCGGCTGTACGGCACGGCCTAGGGCTGCTGCCAGGCCGTGCCAGGGCCGCTTGGGGCTGCTGAAAGCGGGGCTGCTGGGCGTCTGCCTAGCAGCCCTTCTTGGCGCCAGGTGCCGGTGAGGGGCTTGCCGTCGCCAGCACCTTGAGCGCCTTGGCGGCCGCCTTCTCGGCGGACAGCTTCTTGAAGCCCTTGCCGATCATGACGTCGACCGTCGTACCCGACCGCTTGGCGTCGACCTTGGTCACCGTCCCCGTCACCTGCGCGCTCACCACCTTGAGGGCGGCCGTCGCCTTCGGACCGCCGAGCAGCAGTGCGGACTGCTTGACCTTGCGGTCGTACTCGGGCGGCGCGTTGCCGAAGGTGCCGATCTTGAAGCCGCGGGCGGCGAGCTGGTCGGCGGTGTCCTTGGCCAGGCCGCTCTTCGACGTCGCGTTGAAGACGTTGATCGTGATCGCGCCGGGCTCGGGCAGAGCCGTGGAGGCCGGCGACGCGGCCGCCGACGCCGCGGACGGCGACGCCGAGGCACGGCACTGCTGCTTCTTCGCCGCGGCCGCCTGCGTGGCTCCGTCGCCCTTGCCCTGACCACCACCGCCGAAGACGTTGATGAGCTGCAGCGTGCCGTAGCCGATCAGGCCGACCACGACGACCGTCCCGACGAGGGCGAACAGCAGGCGGCGCCGGCTTCTGGGGCGGCGCATCCGCGGGTACTGGTTCCCGGTGATGCGGTACTTCCCGCCCATGCCGGGGGGAGTCAGCATGCTCATAGGCGCAGCGTAATGCGGGATGCGCCCCAGGCCTACTAAACGATCAACCAATAGGGCGCAGGTGAACCCGAAAGGACGAACGACGGACTGACCGGACGTCAGCCGCGAGCGTCATCAGGGTTGTCGGAGCTGTCGGAGTCGCTATCGAAGTCGCCGTCAGAGGTGCTGTCGGTGTCGCTGTCGGCGTCATCGCGGGCTCAGTCCATTTCGAGCACGCGCGCGTGCAGCACCTGCCGCTGCTGCAGTGCGGCGCGTACGGCGCGGTGCAGCCCGTCCTCCAGGTAGAGATCGCCCTGCCACTTCACGACATGCGCGAAGAGGTCCCCGTAGAAGGTGGAGTCCTCGGCCAGCAGCGTCTCCAGATCCAGCTGTCCCTTCGTGGTGACGAGCTGGTCGAGGCGTACCGGGCGCGGTGCGACGTCCGCCCATTCACGGGTGCTTGTCCGGCCATGGTCGGGGTACGGCCGCCCGTTTCCGATGCGCTTGAAGATCACACGGAAAGCCTACCGGGCAAGCGCGTACGGGCGCAGCAATGGCGCGGGAGTGCGATGGTGGGCAAACGAGCTGATACCGGGAGCTATGACCATGCCGACGGAGCCGCAGGACGCCGCTGTCGCCGCCGAGACCATCGCCAAGGGGTACGCCTTCACCGGCCCCGCTCTTGACCTCGGCGCCCTCCTCTGGGACGGCACCTGCCACCCCGACGCCCAGATCCGCGTCCCGCTCGCCGTGCTCAACCGCCACGGCCTCGTCGCGGGCGCCACCGGCACCGGCAAGACCAAGACGCTCCAGCTCATCGCCGAGCAGCTCTCCGCGCCGTCGTCACCTTCCTCACGTCCGACGACGCCGGAAAGAAGGAGCTCAAGACCATCGGCGGCATCTCCCCCGCCACCGCCGGCGTGATTCTCCGCACACTCACCGCCTTCGAGGCCCAGGGCGCGGGCGCCTTCTTCGGCGAGCCGGAGTTCGACACGTCCGAGCTGCTGCGCACCGAAATCCGCCCCCACCAAGGAGCCCCCCGGCGTCGTCGAGCAGGTCGTCAGCAGCGGCGCCTTCAAATCCCTCGCCCGCTCCATCGGCACCCAGCTCGGCCGCGAGATCAACCGCTCCCTCTTCGGCACCTCCAAGCGCTCCCGCCGCCGCTGAGCCGAGCCGAGCCGAGCCGAGCCGAGCCGAGCCGAGCCAAAGACCCCTCACGCACCCGCCAGAGCTCACCTACCCTTGCTGCCTTCCGGCCCTGGGGGAGTTCAGCGAGATAGCGCCACGTGAGGGGCTGTGCCCACCCTACCCGATCGGATCACCCGGGATCGAGTTCGCTAGCACCCCCTCGCGTCTTGTAATGTTTGCCCCGGAGGATTCGCCTAGTGGCCTAGGGCGCACGCTTGGAAAGCGTGTTGGGGGCAACCCCTCACGAGTTCGAATCTCGTATCCTCCGCACCGGCTGACCAGCCAAAACGTGGGCCCCGACCGCTCAGCGGTCGGGGCCTTCATCGTTGCGTGGTCTCAGTTTTGGTCTCATTCGACGTCTCGCGCACGTGGGCGTACCTGCGTGAACGATCTCGGACCATCCTTGTCTCGGCTCGTCCCGTCCCTCTTTGGGGTGGCGCACAGCTGAGTGCCTTTGCGTCGGCATCGGCCGCCGGTACGAACGAACCATGCAGCGTTGGTCACGCCTCAACGAACGACAGCTCGCCCTCCTGACCCGCATCGGAGCGGGAGCTGATCCCGTCAATTCCGACAACGCCGATCTGGCGCTGACCGCCCGCGCCCTGAAGGAGCGGGGCCTGATCACCATGCCGAAGGTGCACGGCAAGAAGTGGCAGGCCGAGATCACGGACGCGGGCACGTTCTATTTGGAACACGGGCACCACCCCGACGTGCCCGCGAAGAGACCACGGACGGCCGCAGCAACGAGCGTCCCAGTTACACCAGAGCAGGAGCCCACAGGCTCCGCTCTGTCCGGAGAGACCGACCAGTCGGGAGGCCCGGCGGCAGCCACTGACCGCAGCGCCCAACGGAAGGCGGCCCGGTCGGCTCGGATGGTCAAGGCCGAGATCGGAGGGCCCGCCTTGATCGAGCAGGTACTGGCAGCCGTGTCGACGTCGGGTGAAAACTGACCGCTGAACGGCGGAGCAAATCTGACCCACCTCGTGGTCGTCCGATCATCCTGATCTTGGTTCGAAGGTCAG
>NZ_RJVR01000191.1 GCF_003999195.1 Streptomyces soli | reverse complement strand
TTGATGTACCGGGCCACGTTGAGCTCGGGGCCGTACTGCTCCCGCACACCCTCGGCCCACAAGGTGGTCTGGGTGCCCTCGTGCTTGACCATCCCCGGGCTGACCCCCAGCCGGAAGCCGCCCGGCAGGGGCCTGCCGCCGGAGTACGGCAGGAAGTCCAGCGGACCGGGTCCGTCGGCGGCGTACACGGCGCAGTCGGACAGAACCGCGACCGGATACTGACCGGTGACGGCCGCGTGCTTGAGCATCTTGCGATGCATGTTGATGCGGGTCCTGGAGATGACGGCGGCCCGGATGTCGGGCCGCCACGTCGGGCGGGACAGAGCCCGCCACGGCTCGCCGGGCTTCCAGCCCTCGCCGCGGGGCCGCTCGCGCAGCTTGCCGATGCCGCCCTTAACCGTGGCCTTCACCGCGGACAAAACGATCGCCAGATTCTATTGGATCCCTGTCCGGAAACTTCGGGGCGCCTCACTCTAGTTGGTCCGCTCCTGATCCGGATCTTGTCAGGTGGTCGCTGGTGATCGGGGGCCGAAGGTTGGCCGGAGTGCTTCCGCGGCACCACATGGCACAGGTTGTAGAACGTATCTTGTGCGATCCAGGTCGTCCATGTGAAGTGCGTATGCGCAGGTCGGGTCATTGTGGTTCAGAGGCGTCGCCGCTGTCGGTGATACGCGTGTGAGAGGTCACGAACCCCCGTCGGCTTGTCCCGACGGGGTTCTGCGTGTGGCGATGGGCCGCACCGTGCGGTGTTCCACGACACGACGCAGCCCCGCCATGCTCCTCTTGGCGGGGCTGCGTCGTGTGCGGCACGGGAGCAGCCCTGGGCTCCCTGTTCGTCACCCGCTTTGCTCTGCCGTACTGCCCTGCGGCTAGTTTGTGTGCAGGACAGGTACGCAGGCCCGTGGTGGCAGAGGTGCACGGGGAACGGGAGGTCGGGAAGAGTGTCGCTGCGCGGAGGTGATCCAGCCGAGATAGGCGGCTATCCACTTGAGGCGCGCCTCGGCTCGGGTGGCATGGGCACGGTCTTTCTGGCCCGTACGAGTTCGGGGCGACCTGTGGCGATCAAACTGATCCACCAGCAGTTTGCGGGGGACGACGAGTTCCGCATCCGTTTCCGGCAGGAGGTGGCGGCGGCGAGGCGGGTGAGCGGCGCGTTCACCGCCGCCGTGGTCGACGCTGCCACTGAGGCCGAGCAGCCGTGGATGGCGACGACCTATATCGAGGGGCACACGCTCGCCCAGCGCATCGCCACGAAGGGCCCGCTGAACGGAGCGGAGCTGAGGAGGCTCGCCATCGGGCTGGCGGAGGCGCTGCGCGACATCCACCGGGTGGGGGTCGTCCACCGTGACCTGAAGCCTTCGAACGTCGTGCTCTCGCCCGAGGGCCCGCGCGTCATCGACTTCGGCATTTCGCGCGCCGTGGACCAGCAGACGCTGACGATGACAGGGCGAATCATCGGTACGCCGCCCTTCATGTCGCCGGAGCAGTTGCAGGCGCCGCGTGGTGTGGGGCCGCGGTCCGATATCTTCTCGCTGGGGACGCTGCTGGTGTACGCAGCGACGGGCCACGGGCCCTTCGACGCGGACAGCCCATACATGACGGCGTATCAGGTGGTGTACGAGGAGCCGTCGCTGGGTGCCGTGCCGGTGGCTTTGCGCGCGGTCGTCGAGTCGTGCCTGGATAAGGAGCCCAAGGGGCGCCCCTCGGCGGACGAACTCCTCGTGCTGCTGCGGGACCTGCCGGCCGACCTCGGCGGGACCGACGCGAACGGGGTTGGCGCGGGCCACACCCGCGACGTGTTCACCCAGCAGCACTTCGCGACGCCGGCCACCCCGGCTCCGACTACCCCGGCCGGTCCCGACACAGGGAGCACCGTAGCCCCCATCCGCCGCCGTCTGCGCAGCCGATGGCGTCCTGTGCTCGCGGCCGCAGTCGCGGTGGCAGCGATCGGCGGGGGACTCGCCGCGCTGGAGGCGGGCGGCTTTGGGGGGAACAGCGGCGGCGACAAGGGCAACAGCGTTGCGGCGTCGGGTGCCGCACTTCCGGACGGCTTCGAGCCATGGCGCAAGACCGTGCAGGGCGGTGACGACATCCCCGACGAGCTGCGTTGCGTCGCGCGCGGCGACGCGCTGTTCTGCGGGGGCGGCGGTGTTGTCGCGACCCGTATCAGGACCCTGGACGGCTCGCGGGTGTGGACGGTGAAGAGCCCGGGCGTCCCCATCCAGGGTATGCACCTGGTGGGCGCCACCGACGACACGGTGCTCGGTTACCGCCTCGCCGCCCAGGACGCCCCGCAGGACCCTCCCAGCGAGGTGGTGGCCATCGACGCGAACAACGGCCGGAAGCTGTGGTCCGTACCGTCCGGCGCCCAGTCGACGGCCGTCACGGGTCGGACTCAGGACGCCCTTGTGGTCGGCTCCGCCGTCGTGACGGTCAACGCTTCCAACTCCCGCTTCGAGGCCCGGGACGCGCACAGCGGTGACGTCATGTGGACGACGTCATTCCCCGCGGGTACGCAGTGCGCTCCCGTCCCGGCGGGCCCACAGCTCTTCGCGATGTGCGCGACGAATGCGGAGGTGGATGCCTTAGAGGTGCGCCACCCCACCCTGTACACGGTCGACCGCGCCTCGGGGACACTGGGTAAGCCCATAGCGGTTGACGGCCCCGCCGTGCCGATGGGCGTCGCCAACGGCAGGCTCGTACTCCTTCAGAAGCACATGGAGGGAACGGCGCTGGCCGGCTACGACGGGGTGGCGCGGGTCGACCCGGCCTCGCGGAAGGTCACGTACTCCCGACTGGCCAAGACATACGAGGGGACGCCCGGCATGGCGGACGGCACCGTCTACGTGAGCGGGCAGACCGGTCTCGTCACAGCGCTCGACCCCGCGACCGGCCGGAAGAAGTGGTCGCGACAGACAGGCGTGGAGGGCGCGTCGGGTCCCGCCGCGGGAGCCGACGCGCTGTATTTCAGCTCGGCCACCGGCCGGGTGGTCGCGCTGTCACCGTACGATGGCAAACCCCTGTGGACAACAGAGCCGCAGGCCAATGGTTTGACGGGCGAGCAGGGCGCAAGCCCGCGCGTGACCGTTGCGGGGCGTGAGGTGATCGCGGCCGCGGCCAATAACACCCTCTTCGCCTTCGATGCGCAGAAGCCGCCGAAGTCGGGCTGACCCCCAACGTCGCTCGGCTAGTCCAAGATCGTCTATGATCTCGATCTTGTGCCGAAGGATCACATAGCTGGTGAGACGTACCCGGAGCGGATCCGGATGGG